>CAMHQP010000044.1 GCA_946187555.1 uncultured Bacteroidales bacterium | reverse complement strand
GAGTCACCATCCGTTTAAAGTGCCGGCACAGTATAAGGACACCTTCCCGAAAGGTTCGCTGATGATTCATGAACCGCTGGGTTATGCCGATCATGCATTGAGGAAGTTCTTTGAGAACGCCAGACAACAGCCGTGGTTTGATCACACGCTGTTTGTGATTCTGGCGGATCACACGAACGAATTGATCTTGCCGGAATACACGAACTCGAAGGGATTGTACGCTATTCCTATCGCGTTCTATCACCCGCAGTTGGCGCCTGAGAAACGTGCGGAGGTAGTGAGCCAAACGGATATCATGCCGTCAGTTCTGGCGTGGGTGAACTATGACGAGCCGTATTTCGCTTTCGGTGAGAATATACTGACGGCAAAGAAAAAGCATCCGTACGCCGTTTGTTATAACGCACCGGTCTTCCAGATTTTCTCGGACAGTCTGCTTGTGCAGTACGACGGCGAGAACGTGACGGGTGTGTATAACTACCAAACGGATCGGTACGTGAAGGATAACTTGGCGCAGACGATTGATCCGGAAGAGATTGCGCCGATGCTGGACTATTTGAAGGCGTTTATTCAGCAGTATATTCACAGGATGGTGAATAACGAATTAGTGATTAGGGATTAGAGATTAGTGATTAGGGGTTACAGGTACATAGTACTCGTGCTGGCGGCGGTGATGACGATGGGTTGTCAGCAGACGCCGGAGGTGACGCTGGCTACGCAAGCCTGCGCGGTGATGCCGGCGGGCAGAGCGAGTGCGTGTGCGAGTGTGCTTGACGGAAAGGGATATGTGTTCAGCGGGCGAGACGCGAAAGGTACGTATCTGAATGATCTCTGGGAGTACGATCCGAAGACGGACGGTTGGTTGAAGGTGAGCAACGCCCCGATGAACGGCCGCGTGAACGCCACGATGGCAGCCGATGGCGGGGTGCTTTATATGGGTTTGGGTTATTCGGCGCTGCGGGCTTATAATGACACAGCGTATCAGCGCGATTGGTGGTCGTTTAGTCCGTCCACAGGCATATGGAAAAGGCTGGCGGATTTTCCGAACGGGAATACGGTGGCAGCCACCTCGTTTGTGGCGGACGGACAGATATATGTACTATACGGCTTCGGGTATGGTTTCACGCGAGATATCTATGTGTATGACATCGCCACGGACAGTTGGCATGCACAGGAAGATGTAGGACGAGCCAGGATGTGTGCAGGTGCTTGCGGCGCGATGAAGAACGGTTTGCTTTATTTCGGAACGGGGTATAACACCGATAACATGAGCGATTGGTGGGTAGCAGATTTGAGCAAGAACACGTGGACAGAACAACAATCGGTGCCCGGCAAAGGACGTCAGTTTAGTGCTTGTGCAGCCGGAAAGGAACATATCTATCTGTTTGGCGGTCGTCATTTCGCGGGCGAGTTGACCGGCGGTGAGGTTTTTGAGAGTTATCTGCGTTATGCACCGGAGAAGGACGCGTGGGAATGGTGCGGGGCGATGCCTTTCGGTCGGGCAGAGAATATGATTGCTTTGACGATTAACGGCAAGGTTTATTTCGGTTTGGGAGAGGATGCGAACGGTAAGGTATTGAATAACTGGTATCGGATTGAGGAGTAGAGGTTATGGGTTATAGGTTACGGGTTATAGGATTAATACTTCTCTGCACGCAATTATCGGCGCGAGAGCTTAGCTGGAACTGGTGGCCGACCGGCATCCAAGACAGCGTGTCAGCAGGAGAAGATACGCTTCGGTGGACGGCGGGGATCCGTTTTGCAGTAAGTTCCGGAGACTACACTCCGAGCCTGATGCACGCCAACACGTACGGCGATGTAAGTCTTTATCCGATCAGCGGTAACCTAAGCGGAGGGATTTATAAAGAGGCAGTACATCACGAACGCTGGTGGGACTATGATTTCGGAGTTCAATTGACCCTGCGGGCACCTGAACATAATCAGATACTTTTAGGTGGTTATTTTAACCAGTTGTATGCCCATGTGCGGTTGTATATCTTCGATATCACGGCCGGTATTGAGCCGCGTTATTGGGGAGCGGGCGATGCGGAGTTGAGTAGCGGAAGTCTGTTGTTCTCGAATAATGCCCACCCTATTCCGCAGATTCGTGTGGGAATAGAACGATGGACGCCCGTACCGGGATTGTTCGGATACGTGGAGGTGAAAGGCGGTCTGACGCACGGATGGCCGGCAGATAACTATCAACCGGTAAAGGGTACGTTGCTGCATCATAAATATATAGGAGGTCGAGTCGGTGGTAAGTTGCCGGTGAACCTCAGTTATGAGTTTCATCATGTGGCTCAATGGGGCGGATACTCGCAAGTGTTCGGTGATTTGGGAAATAGTTGGGCTGCTTTCAAGAGTGCTTTTCTGGTGAGTTCCGGAGGTACGATGAAAAACGACCAACTCAATGCGCAGGGCAATCATATCGGTTTTCAGCAGTTGGCGCTGGACGTGAAGGGTGAAGGATGGAAAGTGAGTGCGTACTGGCAGTGTATGAATGAAGACGGTCCTATTCGCTTTATCGGCTTCGGGATGAATAACAAAGACGGTTTATGGGGCGTGAGTATGCAGCAGAGCCGTTGGCCGTTTATAGCGGGGGTGACTTATGAGTTTTTGAACACGACCGATCAGAGCGGTCCTTTCCATGACCGCGACGGCATCGTGTACGGCGGAGCAGATAGTTACTATTCCAATAGTATCTATTCGCAGGGGTGGACGTATTACGGACGCATCATCGGTTCACCGCTGCTGAGCGTGAATAACAACCGCGTGATGGCGCACCATATAGGCGTGAAGGGCGATATTTATGGTTTTCGTTACCGCGTGATGGTAACGTACGCCGATAACTACGGGACGTATAAAGCGCCCGTGAGGAGTCATAACACAGCTGTGATGCTGGAGGTAAAGAAGGTTGTGCCGCAAGCATGGGGACTGGAGTTCGGACTCACCCTGGGCGGCGATTTCGGTACGCAGTATGGAAACTCGTTCGGAGGAATGATCACAATTGTAAAAAAAGGAATAATAACAAAATGGTAAAACCACTTATAATAATGCCGGTGAAGGATTCGTTGGAGACAGCGGAGCAGGCGATTCGTGCGATTGTGAAAAGCGGTCACACGTTGCGAGTGTATGATGACTATTCGTCGGCAGAAAATGCTGCACGATTGGATACGCTGCGGGGAGAGTTGGAGATAGAAGTGGTGCATGTGAGCGAACAGGTGGATCATCCTTCGCCTAATTATCGCTGGGTGCTGAATGAGGTTCAACGCGAGGTGATAGCGAAAGGGCAAGATCTGATTATTGTGGAGAGCGATGTGATCGTGGGGAAGGAGACGATTGATAAGTTGATAGTCGAAAGTCGAAAGTCGAAAATCGGCATGGTTGCAGCTGTAACGGTGAATGAGGCGGGGAAAGTGAATTTCCCATACGAGTACGCGAAGAAGATCAAGGAGGATGGGGCTTGTAAGAAGCGTTTCTCGTTCTGCTGTACGTTGTTGACGAATGCATTCTTGAAGGCATATAGTTTTGAGCAGTTGGATCCGGAGAAAAACTGGTACGACGTACATATCAGTCATATGTCGGTGAAGTTAGGTTTTGAGAATATATTACAGGTGAGCAATCCTGTACTGCATAAACCGCATAGCAGCCGTCCGTGGAAGCAACTGAAATATACGAATCCGCTCTTGTATTACTGGCGCAAGTTGACCCAACACCGCGATAAGATATGAAACCGTTAGTATCTGTCATAGTACCTTTGTACAACGCATCGGCGTATATCGTTGAAGCGCTGGAGAGTGTGTTAGCCTCGACATACAGGCCGCTGGAGGTGGTGGTGATGAACGACGGCAGTACAGACGACAGTCTGAGCGTGGCACAGGCGTTTGCGAAGGAGCATAAGGAGGTTCGCGTGCTGAGTCAGGCGAACGCGGGTGTGAGCGCCGCGCGCAATCACGCTATCCGAGAAGCGAAAGGCGAGTATATTCTGCCTGTTGATGCGGACGATAAGATCAGTTCGACGTTTATTGCGCATGCCGTGGAGGCGATGCAAGAAGGCGTTCGGGTGGTCGGTTGTCGCGCAGAATTTTTTGGTGCCAGAACAGGAGAATGGAAACTACCGCCGTTCAGTCATGCACTGTTGGCACGCAAGAATATGATTCCCATCTCGTCGCTTTTCCGCAAAGCGGATTGGCAACAAGCGGGAGGGTTCTGCGAAGAAGAGATATACAGAGAAGACTGGAGTTTCTGGATCAGTTTGATGGAGCTGGGCGGTACCTATGTGAAGTTAGATGAGATAGGTCTTTATTACCGCGTGTTACCCGTTTCACGGCGCAAGAAAGCGAAGGCACAGAAGCGCGTTATTGTAGATGCCATCAACCGTTTGCATCCCCAATACATGGAGCAATACCTCGGTGGTCCGCTGCATTATCATCGTACGTGGAGTAAGTTCTTGAATCGATTCAGGAGCGTGAAGCAGGTGGGCAATTTTGACCGCTGGTATGCAGGAGAAGTTATTTTCGAGCGGCGGAATACATTGCGATTGACAGAGGGCGCGGTGGTGAAGCAATTCGCTGTTCCGAGATTCTGGAAAGGCCTATGGTACGGGTTATTTGGGAAGAGCAAGGCGCGTCGCAGTTATGAGTATGCGCTACGCATGGAAGGGTTGACTCCGAAGCCTATTGCCTATCGGGAAGTGAGAATATGTGGAGTTTTGCGGGAGAGTTGGTACGCTTGCGCGGCTTCGGAGTGTCAGCACACGTTCAATGAGTTGATTGGAGCACCGGACTATACGAACAGGAAGGAGATCTTGGAGGCGATCGGTCGGTTTACGGCGATGCTGCATCAACGCGGTATATTGCATCAGGACTACTCGGGCGGAAACATCTTGTTTAATGAAGACGGGAGTAAGGTGGAGGTGATTGATCTGAATCGTATCCGTTTCCGCAAGCACCTGAGTAGAGAAGAGCGTTTACGCAATTTTGAGCGGCTCAATATTGACCGAGAAGCGTTGCGCACGATGGCAAAAGCCTACGCGGCGGTGATGCACGAAGACGCCAATAGCGATGCGGAGTTTATTATCGGGCATAGATGGTATAAACACGAACGACAAGGAATCACGAACTTATGAAAGCAAGTCTGATCATATCCATTTACAAGAACACGCGAGCCTTGGAGGCGGTGCTGGACAGCGTCAAGCGCCAAACGGAGCAGGATATTGAAGTTATTCTGTCGGAAGACGGCGAAGATGCCCAAATGGCGGCGTTCATCAAGGCCTATGAGTTCCCCTGGCCGATGCAGCACTTGACACAGCCCGATGAGGGGTGGCGTAAAGAGAAAGCGTTGAACAGGGCGGTGGTTGCAGCAAAGAACGACTGGTTGATCTTCATTGACGGCGACTGTGTACTCCATCCGCGGTTTATTGAGTACCATGTACGGTACCAACAACCGGGTGTGATGCTGGCAGGTAAGCGGGTGAAATTGAATCCGGAGTTAAGTGAGCGCTGTATGAAAGGAGAAAAATTCTGCTTGTTCCCGTACTTGTTTGCCCGCCGCGGTTGCCGGTACGTGGAGGAAGCTTTCTATTGCGGCGCGGCGAAGTGGTTGAGAAGAAAAGTGAAACATCTGGTAGGCAGTAACATGTCGATGTCGCGGAATGACCTGATGGCAATTAACGGTTTTGATGAGAACTATGTACTGCCGGCAACCGGCGAGGACTATGATATTGAATGGCGCATGCTGGCCAACGGATGCAAGATGGTTTCACTGCGTAATCTGGCGGTTCAATACCACTTGTACCATAAGGAAAACTGGCAGGATCAGAAGGAGAACATGGTGTATTGCCGACAAGTGCAAGCGGAGAATACGATTTATTGCAAGAAAGGAATCAAGCAATGAAAGTGAGTATTATCATCGGTTTTTACAATAAGATTGAGTTGCTGAGCAAGATCATCGAGGCATTACGGTTGCAGACGATGACCGATTTTGAGGTGGTTATCGCGGACGACGGCAGTAAGCCAGAGGTGGTAGAAGCGATTCAGCAGTTGCAGGCCACGTCCCCCTTCCCCATCGTACATGTATGGCACGAAGATAAGGGATGGCGCAAGAATATGATTCTGAATAAGGCCGTTGTGGCTGCGCATGGGGAGTACCTGATCTTTATTGACGGCGATTGTATCCCGGAGCCGCATTTTGTGGAAGAGCATTATGCACAGAGACAAGAGGGGATGGTTTTGAGCGGCAGACGAATCTTGATGGGTCCGCGCGGAACGGCCTATATGATGGACCAACCGCTGACAAAGAAACGTTTCGGTTGCGGGTTGTTTTGGGCGCTGTTAAGAGACACGATGCATGGATCGAAGACGCGCATGGAGCATATGCTGCATATGCGCTGCGAATGGTTGCGTCGGTTATTTGTACGCGATAAGGAACGGTTTATCTTAGGATGTAATTTCTCGCTATACAAGAAAGATCTGCTATCGGTGAACGGTTTCGACGAGCGCTTCCTGTATCCGGGTTACGGAGAGGATATCGATTTGTGGTATCGCTTAGGTCGCGCGGGCATCAAGACCTATTCGCGCAAAGGGCTGATGATACAATATCACTGTTACCACAAGCGTTTTGACACCAATTATGCACCAAATCAGCAGTTGATGCAGGAGAACAACGATAAAAAGGTTACATGGACACCCTACGGAATAGAGCAATGATAGAGAAAGCGAATACCTATGCAGTGGTGGTATGGTATCACCCGACCGAGGAACAATGCGCGTCTATCCGGTCATATATGGAGGCTGTAAAGCAGGTTATTATTGTGGATAACACGCCTGCGGACAATACGGCTTTGGTCGGTGTCTTGCCGAAGGGACGCTATGTCTATCTGCCGTTGGGAGCGAACAAAGGCATTGCTACGGCACTGAATGTCGGCTGTCGCAAAGCTATAGAAGAAGGGGCAGAATGGATCCTAACGATGGATCAGGACAGTCGATGGGAGAAGGAGCAGTTGAAGCGGTATTTTGAATTGGCAAACGCTTATCCGGAGAGAGAACAAGTAGGTGTTTTCTCGCCTCGTCAGCATTATTCGGGTCATATGCCGCAGTACCAGCACGAGTATGAAGAGCAGATTGCGGTGATGACCTCGGGTTGTTTGATCAGCGTGAGCGGATTTGAGGCAACAGGTGGTTTTCGCGATGAGTTCTTTATTGACGAGGTGGATAATGAGTACTGCATGCATTGCAGGCGGTTGGGAATGAAAGTGGTGATCGTCAACCACGCGCTGTTAGAACACCGGTTAGGTGAATTAAGAACGATTCGGTTTCTGGGTATCTGGCCGAAAGAGTACATCGACCATGCACCCTTCCGCTTCTATTACATCACCCGTAATATCCTGTATCTCAACCAACTCTATCCGGAGCACGCTCGGTTTAACAACAAACGACTGAAAAAAGCCATCAAGCGAATCGTGCTGTATGACCGCAGGCATAAATGGGCGGCTTTGCGCATGTGCTGGTTGGGATGGCAAGACTATAAGCACCATAAAATGAACCAATTTAACCACTAATACCTATGTTTAAGAACATCCTTCATTACGCCAATATTTTTGGCCTCCAATGGACATTGTGTGTCTGCTTGTTTAATGCGGCGCTTTTACCGCGGTGGCTACTATACGGAGGGTTATATATCTTCTTTCTCACCTGGTTGGTTGAGTTCTTTTTGGAGAAACGATGGCAGACCAAACCGACGAAAGAGTGGTTCTTTTTCGGCATGCTGATCGTGTTTTTCTTATGGGCTTTTCTCTATTGGCCGTGGGATGGTGCGCACACCTATTTCCACCATCATATGGAGCAACGTCTGCCGTTGATTGGTTTTGGATTAGTGGGACTCTTCGGGCTTAACGAGCGTTACTCGCGGGCGATGATCATTCACACGTTGATGGTGGTTAGTGTATGCTCGGTGATTTTTCTATTCTGCGCAACCGGTTTGGAACAACTTCTCAGTCCCGAACGCGTAAGTTATATAGCACAAACCCGTGTAGCGTACATCAATGCCCATATGGGGTATAATTTTTTCTTGAACGCTACGCTCATCGGGCTTTGGTGGTTACTGTTTCACGGAGAGCGGAAGCCTGCGTTATGGCAAAAGATCACCTACCCGATCTGCGCACTGGTTCTATTTGCAGCGTTGTTGCTGTCTGACGGTCGTTCGGGTTTTTTCATGGGGCTCGTTATCCTCGGCATGATGGGTTTTGCGGAGATCTACCGTCGTCACAAATGGTTAAGTCTCGGTTTTGCTGTTTTTGCCTTGGCCGCACTTTTGACTATCTGTACCCTGCACCCGCGTATCAACACACAGAAATTATCCAATGACCTGAGGTATTGCTATTGGAAATCGGCGGTAGAGTTGATTCGCGAAAAACCGGTGTTGGGGTATGGTATGAGCAATGCCCAAGAGCAGTTTGATCAAGTGAACATGAAATATGCGCCGGAAGAAGCGGTTTATTATTGGACCGTGTTGCACCACCGCTATATCGATTGTCACAGCCAATATATCCAAACGACGTTGGAGTTCGGTTTTGTAGGATTGTTATTGCTGCTGACTATTTACTTGTTGCCGTTATGGCTCAGTTGGCGAAAAGCATGGGGAATGGCCTTTTTCATTACGCTCATCAGTATGGGACAGTCGCTATTTGACGTGTTCCTCACGGGGCAGTTCAATATCATCTATTGTCTGCTGTTCCTGATGGTAATGCGAATGCCGCGGGACTATGCGCCTATAAGTTGTCTATCGTCTCCATCACGCGCTGCATGAAAGCGCGGGCATGTTTTTCGGTTGTGCCTTCTTGCCCGATGATACATGTGTTGGCCTTGGCATCAATGACCACGGTATCTTGAGGCGTGAGCAGCGCAAAGCCGTCGTTGAAGCTATAGAAAGCGAAGGGGACGGCGGTGGAATCCATTATATCTTTTGCGAACGTGTAATCCGACCGGTCAATGCCGAGTTGGGATAGGATCGTCGGCACAATGTCTATCTGCGAGCAGAGCGTGGTTATCTCACGATGTTCGGAGACGGCACCGCCAGCCCATACCACCGGGATGGCGTAACGTCGGGGTTCGTGGTTTTGGATATCATAGGGGTACGGGAAGCCGTGGTCGGCTACGAAGACAAGCAGGGTGTTGCTCCACTGCGGGCTATGACGCAGGGTGTCCACAAACGCGCCAAGACAACTGTCGGTATAAGCGATCGAGTTGAGGTACAGATCATGGAAACGATCGGTGGTGGGTACCTCAAAGGGTTCGTGACTACTGAGTGTCAGGATGACATCGAGAGTCGGCGCAGAGGTATGGCGGTGGGTTATCTCGTCAGCTGCAAGAGGCAGAAGTACATGATCGGGTACGCCCCATTTGGAGAGCCGTTGGGAGACCGGGAAGGAATGATCGCTCACGCGATCCACAAATCCGCCGTCTATGAGGTACGAACGCATCGAGGTGAAGTCCTCGTCTCCGCCGTACCAGAATTTGAGTTGGTAACCTTCGGCGAGGAGACTTTTGCCTAATTGCGGGAGGTTTCTTGTCTTACCGGGTACGACCATGAGTGACGAGGTAGGTTGTCCGGGGAAACCGCTTAAGGCGGCTACCACGCCTCGGTCGGTACGGAAAGAGGAGGCTGCTACCTGCGAGAAATATATGCCTTCGTCGGCTAAGCGGCGTAAGCAAGGCATGGCAGTCCACGCGTTCTTCGAGAAACTCTCCAAGATAAAGAAGATGATATTCGGTCTGTCGCAAGTCAGCACTTTCTGCGGTGAGGAAGTGGGAGGTAATAGTTCTGCCACCATTTGCTCCGCCTCTTCAGATGGCATATAGGTATAACGGCGCGTATCAAACTGCTGCACGCTCATGGACTCGATGATATTGAAGATCGGATTGATAGCGGATTGGTTGAGCAGTTGGTTATCCGAGAAATAGACGCGTCCGGTATTCATCGTGGAGGTGGTCACACTACCGCGGATAGGCAAGAAGAGGGTACCCGTGATGAGGAACATCGCGAAGGCATAGCCGCAGCGTTTGAGCCAAGTCTCTTGCTTAGGCATCGCGTCCAGCCCTCTCATCCAACGGCGGTAAGCAAGGCATAAGAGTGCCCAAACAAGGAGCATCGCAGCGATGCCGAAGACCCACACGTACCAAGGGGCACAGGCAAGTACCTCTTTGGGCGAGGCAAGGTAGATAAAGAGCGTCTTATCAGGATGGAAGCCCCAAGACGGGAAGACACCGATGTCCGTTCCGAAGACTGCAACGGTGACGAGCAGTAACACATATGTATATATATCGCCTATGCGCGCGATGATACGCGCGGGCGCAAAGAAAGAGGCCGTCAAGAGCAAGCCGAAGAGCACCATGATATAGGAGGCAACACTGAGGTCGAGCGGGAAGGCGTGCATGATGACACGCAACCAATCGATCGCTTGTACATCGCCTAACTGCGCATATTGCGACAGCATAAAGAGCGGCTTCTGGAGCAGCATGATCGCCAACCAGAAGACATAGTACTTAAGGAAATATACCAGGCGCTGCTTCATGTTACTTATCGAATAGACCGCGCAGGTACGGTTGTTTGCGACCTGCGAGTTCTTGCATGAGCGGTTCAAGTTCAAAGCGAACGATCATCTGCTGCTGGTGTTGGAGACGGATGCCGTCATAGTGCATATTCCACGAGAAGTAGAAATTAACGAAACTACTGCGGTAGAGGTAAGCGAATATATCCGTGCGGTTGTATATACGCGATTGGTAGAAGGGATCTCCAAGGCAGATGAAGGCATTGCGCGCTTTCAGCGGCTGGAGGTTATCGCCGTAATAGAAAGTATTCTTAAGTCCGAGGAACCACCAGTTGGCGTATAGCTCGACGATGAGCGCGTGGTTAAAGAAACTCTCATTGATCTCGCGGTCACGCTGCCAGCCGAAGATATATCCGGCGCGGATAGAGAGCGAGTCGAAAGGTGTGTATTTGGTCACGTCCGCGCCCAGGAAGGCATGTGCATGGATATCATCCATGACGAACTCATGGTTCGGAGCGGCGAATGAAGCCTTGTGGTTCAAATGCGCCAAACCTCCTACCTGCAGGGCTTTGTATTGGTATTGTCCGTTGATGAGCAAACGGAACATCTCTTGCCGCGTGGGTGTCTGCGCGCCGCGCCAGTCGCACATCATCTCCACGAAGCCGCGTTCGTCGCGGTATTGGAAGAGGGCTCCTTGGATATTAGGGTGCATGTAGGTGAGTGAGTCGTACATCAACCACTCGGGCATGGGCATGATACGGCGCGTGTAAGGGATAGCACCCATGCCGAGGTCAAAACCGCGGTAGTTGAAATGGTAGTAGGCGATGGGGTTGAACTGGACATCGCGCCAGTTACCGCCTAAGCGCTGGGTATAGTTGACACCGGCTACCAACTCATGACGTCCGCCGATACGATCGAGGATACGCACACCAACCTGCGGGCTGAGACGGAAATTGAGAATGGTCTGCGCCTCTTGGTAGGGTTTGTAGTACTCGCGATTGTCAAAATAGGTCGTAAAATCGACATCGTAGATGAACTGTACCGGTTTCTGCATCTTCGCTTCTTGCTTGGCAACGTACGCCGAATCGAGCGGCAGTTCGCGCGGTTCTTTGGCAAACCGCGTCCAGAAGCCGAC
>CAMHQP010000043.1 GCA_946187555.1 uncultured Bacteroidales bacterium | reverse complement strand
CAGTTCGGTCATACCCATCTGCAGTTGGCAGGTCGGCAGCACTTGGTTAACGAGCATCTTGTTGATATCGCGCTCGTTACTCATCTCGAGGCTTCCCATATGCGCTACGACCGCGTCTGCTTTCGTCACTTTCTTATTCGGGTACGCACAATGCGCGGTAGTCGAGTTGAAATAGAAGAGGGCAGGGTGCTTGGCATCAATGCTCTCGAACTTCACTTCGCGGTCGCCGCGACCGAGGTACAGCGCCTCTTTATAATCCAGTTCAAACACCTCGTCGCCGGCGATGACGCGACCTTTGCCGCCTACATTGAAGATACCCATCTCGCGGCGGGTAAGGAAATATGGTGCTTTGAGCGGATCGATGGCTTCGAGCAGCAGGGTCTCACCTACCGGCATTGCACCGCCCACGATCATACGGTCGTACATCGAATAGATCATGTTCACTTCGTTGGCTACAAACACGCGCTCGATCAGGAAATCCTGACGGAGACGTGTGGTGTCATAACTCTTAGCGTCCGTCGGATTCGACGCGTAACGCACTTGGTAATTGGTTTTCATTATGTGTATGCTTTTTATGTTTAAATTTCTTTTGTATCGGCCAGTAGTATCCTAAGTTGATACTCAAGTCCATCGGGCTGGCCATGTTATATTTATCGGTCACGCCGGTGCCTACGATACCTCCGAACGAGTAGTCGAAGCGGATCTCCAGTTCATAAACGCCCGCATGCTTGGTGCGCACATACAAACCTGTGCCTGCCGCTAATCCCCAGTCGAAACGATTCTCTATACTCTTGTTCTCGTCCCATACGCAATAACCGATCTGAGGTCCCAGATTAAAGAACCACCGGCAAACGGGACTACCGAAATTGAGGTGCATGAAGATCGGCAACTCAACGTAATGCAGGTTATGCGACGTACGAGCAACCGTGTCATTGCCTGTCGCCCATCCGCGATGCTGATAGTTCAGTTCCATCTGGAAATGGCAGTACTTATGCGCGGCAAAGCGGAATACCAAACCCGCGTTACCGCCCAATACACACGCATTGGTGATTGGTGTCATGTAGTCGGCTGCGGGACGGAAGATAACGGAACTGGCGGTTACGCCTCCATGCGCACCGATCCAGTATTCCGGCACTTTCATGCGCGGCTGCGCACAAGCGGCGACAGTTGCCAGCAGCGCGATTAATATGCAATAACTTTTACGCATGCGTTTTGCCAACCGCCATTATTCACTTGATCCCAACGGATATTGGATTGTAATCCGTTCGTTGTTTTCTCTCCATTCAACCATGCCACCAGTGCCCGCATCAGGTCGTAACCTAATAAATCATAGCGTGGATTCTCGCTCACATGTTCACTCACGTAAGCCTGCGACCAGATGGCGTTATAGGCTTCCCGATTCGCATCAGCGGTGAAAACGGACGTATAGACTTGCGGCAACTCGATGTTCTCTTTCTGCCAAGCATACTGGCTTACGATGCGAACCTTATGCCCCACCTTACGCAGCGAAGCGATATGCGGGAGCACCACACGTGCTTGCTGATACCGGTCGCTATGAAGGATGATCAGATTCTCTTTCTCGCTATCCAATGCATACGCTGCGCTGTCGTTCAGCAGGTCGCGTAAAGGCAGTGCACTATAACTGATCCCATGCGCGTTCATACGTTTGCGTAGCGTACGAACGGAACTCGATAAGTCCGCATCACGCACCTCTACAAACACGCAGTGTATGCTGTCGCCCTGCTGCTTGATCCATGCGCACAGACTGTCTGCTTCTTGCTCATCGGTCGAGTTGAATTGCAGCACTTGCGGATGACTGCTCAGATCAATATCATCGCTGAACGGCAAAAGTAACGGCACTTGATACGCGGCGCACCATGCTGCCATACGCTCTATCTGGATCGGATAAACCAAACCCATGATAGCCTGCACACTATCCAACTCCGTGCTGTCACACAACGCCTGTACACGACGTTCGCTGCGCTCCGAGTCATAGACACGCAGACGGTACAACATGCTGTCGTTCTGCATATCCCGCAATGCTAACAATGCGCCTTGGTACACCTCCATCATGCGCTCGGCATTACCGCTGCGCTTGGTCTGTTGACTCTCGAAAGGCAACATCAACGCCAGTTCCATCACACGACGGGTGTTCGGCGCTGCGGCTATACTATCCGCCACAACGGAGTCTCCGCTAATCGCTAATCGCTCATCGCTAATCGTTACCATGGTGTCCTTCTGTGCGATGGTGTCCTTCGGTGCCGGCGCAGGAAGTACTTTCGTCTCCGTAATAACGGTCTCTACCACCTGTGCCTGCGTCTGAATGACCACCGGACGATGGGTCGGGATCAATAGGATCTCGCCGTAATGCAGGCCACGTTCACGCAGCTGCGGATTAAGACGAATGATCTCGCTCTGCGGCACGTTGAAGTTCACGCCCACGCGGTACAAACCGATACTTTTTTCCACTTGATAACGATAGACCTCTTCGCCATTCACCGTATCCAGCGGATAATTCAATAATTCCTGTGCCTTTGCCTGAATAAAGAGCAAAGAACAAAGAGCAAAGATTATAAATTTACTTTTCATATTTGCGTTTTCTTACTATCCAAACTATTCCACCTATCAGTGCCAAGATCGCCACCGGACTGATGGTACTGATCAGTTGCACTTTCGTTCGCTCGTCATGTGCACGTTTGTCATTGAGCAGGCGCAGCGCGACACTCTTCTCTCGCAGTGAGATCAGGCCTTCGCTGTCCGTCAACCACAACACCGCATTTGTCACAAAATCGCGATTACTGAACTGCATGCCGCTGTAGCGGTCGTAACCCATCGGCAGCACTTGCCCTTTCTGGGTCTCGTTCAGCAGCACACTGCCGCTACCGATCACCACTTGCCGTGTCTTCACACCACTCTTACGGATCGGTTCATCGGTCTCTACGCCTTCGGGCATCATGCGGTGGGCATACGCACTCGCAAAGCAGCCTTCTAATGACACCGCTACCGGCACGTATTGATACACGAACGTACTCATGTCGGGGTTCATGTCGCTCAAGTCCACTTCGCCCGGTGTACCCGTCACACGACTCGCTGTACTGGTAGCTAACAGCACACGTTTCTCTATCCCGTCTTCACCGCCTACGGCATCGATCGGACTGACGAACGTACTCATTACCTGTCCCATGCTCTTGGTGATGGGTGAACCCTGACTCGTCAGTAACAGCGGCGCGTACGTCCATGGCATGGGTTGCAGATTCGGTTGTTGCGGGTCGTTGCTTACATTCACCGGTATCGGCAAACACTGGACGTCTTGGACTAAAGCGGGGTTCACGCGAATGCCGTACTTGAACAGCATCTCCGTCAGTCCCAGATCGAGTGCGATGATCGGCGTAAAGCCTTCGCTCTGCAATACCTGTTCGCTGAAACGAACACCGTTGAGTGCCCAAAGCACCGCACCGCCACGCATGATATACTGGTCGATCACAAACCGTTCTGCATCACTGAATGCCGTTTGCGGACTCGCGATGATGATGGCTTTGTATCCGTCGAGTACGTGGGAGTTGATTCCTTCACCTGTTAACGCTCCCCGGTCGATCTGGAAGTACTTACTCAGCGCAGCCATCAGGTCATAGGTATGCGCCTCGTCCGGTTCACCGTGTCCCTCTAAGATCGCTATGCGCGGTGTCTCGGTCTGCTGCAACAGATGGAGCGCTTCCATGAAGGCGAACTCGAGTTGCTCAATGCTGGCATTCAGGTTCTCCTCGCCGCTCAACCCGCGTGTGTTCTTAAGCAAGGTAACCACGGCTTTTCTGCCCTTGTACTCCATGATGGCGTATGGATAAACGGTCGTCTGCGCCGTCTTGCCGTTCTGTTCCCGCTCATGAATCACGATCGGGTTGAGGCCTAAAGAATCCCCCGTAACCTGTAACCCGTTACCTGTAACCCTTACGATGTCGGCATAGACATCGAGTTCCTCGATCATCTCCTCCGTCGCTTTCTTGAGTCTGCGGAAGCCTGCATTGAGGTCGCCGTCCAAAAGCAGCGTCACCTCAATAGGCGCGTCGGTCTGCTTGAGCAAACTCTTGCTCGCAGCAGACAAACTATAGTGCTTGTCGTCCGTCAGATCCCAACGCACGACAAACACATACGACAGCGCTACCAACGCAGCGCATATCGCCAGAACGATTATTTCTTTATAGCGTTCCAAACCTTTTCGTTAATTACAACCGGATATTTCTCGCGAAGCATCTTCACCCATTGAGCCTCCAGATAGTCCTGATAGTCCGTCGTTACTTTGCCTTTCTCATCTTCCCAGCACTCAGGTGCTTTCAGTTTTTTACCTACGCATACAACGAGCGGATAGTCCGGATTCGGCTTGTAAGCATAACGCAGTTTGAGACCGAAACGATCCACGAGTTTGTTCTTGCCCATCTCCCACAGACCGTGCTGCACTTTGACATATTGCACGCTGTCGTTATTCAGACGCTTGGCGATATAGCTATCTACCGAGTCTTTATCGGCGGCCATGATGATCGACTTGGCTGCCTTGGCACTTGTCTCGTCTTTGGCTTGAATCAACCAGCCTTTGTAATGCATCTTCTCCCAAGTGTATTTGCCTTTGTTCGCTTGGAAATAAGCCTCCAGACCGGCCGTGTCTTTAGCGGCCTTGTCCCATACCTCGCGCAGCGATACTTCGAACAGCAGAATACCATCGTGGTACTCCTGAACCAGATGACGCAGTTCCGGATATTTCTCCTCCAGGTGGGCGTCTGCATACGCTTTCACGTCCGCATCGCTCATCTCAGCCGGCAGGTTGTACTCGGCACGCGTCTTGCGGATGAAACTCTTATCGGCCTCTTTGGCGCGCTCGTCGCGTTGAACCTGACGTTGAATCTGTGCCCACATCGAATCGAGCGGTTGGATGCCGCGCTCGTCTTCTTTATAAATAAGGTGCCAACCGTATTGGCTGCGAACAGGTGCACTGATCTCACCCACCTTGATGCTGAAAGCAGCCTCTTCAAACGGCTTGACCATCATGCCTTTACCGAACCAACCCAGGTCACCGCCGCGTGTGCTGCTACCGCGGTCTTCGGACTCAACGCGTGCTACCTCGGCGAAGTTCGCAGGCGTCACTACCTTGGCGATGCTGTCGATCTGAGCTTTCTTGATTGCCTCCAGACTGTCAGCCGGCACCATCTTCATGATATGACTCGCTTTGACGTCCACGTGGTCGCGCTCCTCTTCTACCAGCACGATATGCCATCCGTATTGCGTGCGGAAAGGCTTGCTGACCGAACCTACCTCCGTGTTGTACACCGCCTCTTCCAACGGATAGACATAGCGGAACGGAGTGATCCAACCTAACTCACCACCGGTCTCTTGTACGTTCGGATCAGTGCTTACCTCACGGGCTACCAAATCAAACGGCTCTTTCTTTTTGAGTCTCGCTTTGGCGCCTTTAGCCTTGACAGGAATACCCACCACTATACGCTGATAGGCATTGTTGATCTTCTCCAAGGCCGCTGCCTGCGTAGAATCATCGGCGTTCATCGGGCATTGGATAGCGATATGCGCCGCACGGCGGTCTTTGGCCATATGGTGCCAACTCATCTTAATCAGACTGTCCATCGCAACTTGGTCTTGCAGGTACTTCGGCGTAGCCTGCGCACGATAACCCTTCAGTTCTTTCAAGAAACTCTCGGTTGTGTCGATACCTTGTGCCTCGGCTTCCGCTACTTTGAGTTTGAAATTGATGAACATGTCCAGGTACTCGTCCATCGTCTTCGGATCGACTGCACCTGCTTGGTTGTTCTTTTCATAGATGTACAAAAACTCCTCTGCACTAACGGGTTTGCCGTTAATCGTCATCAGCGGCTCCTCCGCCATTACGCTGAGGCTCATCGCTGCAACTAAAATCAAAAATGCTTTTTTCATTTCTTTAAATATTTCGAATATGTTTGTTCAAAAAGTGCTACCGCTTGGTTGATTGTTCCGAAGAGTTCTCCTCCGGAAGCATTCATATGTCCGCCGCCGTGGAAGACCTCACTCGCCCACACATTGACCGGCCGGTCTCCTTGCGAGCGGAACGAGATACGAATTCGCGACTTCGGTGTACCCGGTTTGGCGCGCTCTTCGCGCATACAAACGGAGTAGCATACATCCGCTATCTGGAGCGGCATATTCACCAGCCCCTCGCAGTCGCCCGGCTGGTAATGGAACCGATCCAACTCATCGGCATCCAGCGTGATGAGCGCCAAGTGATACTCCGGATAGATACGCATCTTGCGGTACAGCGCATAACCCGTCAGACGTACGCGGTCGGTTGAGTACTGGTTAAACACCGCATCATAGACCTTCTCCTTTTCTACGCCCGCGCGTACCAGATCCGCTACAATCTCGTATATCTCGCACCGCGCCGAGTTATAACTGAAATTACCCGTATCCGTCATTAAGCCCGTGTAGATACAGGTAGCGATGTCGGTCGTTAACCCGTCACCCGTAACCTGTAACCCATCATCGGCTAATAGCCGATACACAATCTCACACGAAGACGATGCTTCGGGGAAAGAGTGCACCTCATCCGCAAAATCCACCGGATTAAGATGATGGTCGATCAAGATCTTCTTCGCCGGATTAGCTAACATCTTCTCACCCATCGGCCCGATACGCTTCGGGTCGTTGAAGTCCGTGCAGATAAACAGATCCGCTTCGGCTATCAACTTATCGCATGCCGCATTCTCTTTCTCGTATATCCGTATCGTTTCCGCCCCCGGCATCCAAGCCAAGAACCCCGGAAACGCATTCGGCACAATGACGGTCACGTCCCGTAACCCGTCACCTGCAACCGGTAACCCCTTAATCCAATGCTTGAGTGCCAGCGACGATCCCATCGCGTCACCGTCCGGAGCCATGTGCGTGAAGATCACGATATGTTGCGCTTTTTCTATTAATTCCTTCATCTTTTTACACACCTGTACGCATATGCGCACAAAAATCGGCGACAAAATTACAAAAAAATTTTGACATGTGCAAAAAAAAGTGTAACTTTGCGGCAAATTTGTGATTTATGACAATTCAAAATTACATTAATGCTCATCGTGAGCGGTTTATAGAGGAGTGGACGAGCCTTATTCGTATCCCGAGTGTCAGTTGTCAGGCAGAGCATAAAGCGGACATGCTGCAGTGTGCGGAACGGTGGAAAGAACTGCTGTTAGCGGCCGGTTGCCAACGCGCCGAAGTTCTGCCTTCTGCAGGTAATCCGTTCGTGTATGCGGAATATAAGGTGTCTGAACAAGCGAAGACGGTTTTGGTCTACGCCCATTACGACGTCATGCCGGTGGAGCCGGTGGAGCTCTGGCAATCGGATCCGTGGGAACCGTCTATCCGTGACGGACGACTCTATGCCCGTGGTGCCGATGACGACAAAGGCCAGGCGATGATTCAGGCGAAGGCTTTTGAGTATATGGTCAAAGAAGGCCTGATGCGTTGCAACGTCAAGTTCATCTTCGAGGGCGAGGAAGAGATCGGTTCTCCGAGTCTTGAGGCTTTCTTGGAAAATCATAAAGAACTTCTCAAATCGGACATTATTCTTGTGTCCGATACGTCCATGATTGGTAAGGATACACCGAGTATCACTACCGGTCTGCGTGGACTCGCTTACTGGCAGATCGAAGTGGATGGCCCGAATCGTGATTTGCATTCAGGACACTTCGGTGGTGCCGTTAAGAACCCCGTTAACGCACTTTGCGAGATGATCTCAAAAATAGTAGATGACCACGGCCGCATTACCATCCCGGGTTTCTATGATGACGTACTGCCGATTCCGCAAGCCGAACGGGAAATGATTGCGCAGATTCCGTTCTCGCAGGAAAAATACAACACGTCTATCGGTGTCGATGATGTCTCCGGCGAGGAAGGCTATTCGACTCTCGAGCGTAACTCCTGCCGACCTTCGTTTGATGTGTGTGGTATATGGGGTGGTTATACCGGTGAGGGTTCCAAGACCGTGCTGCCATCAAAAGCGTTCGCGAAGGTCTCCTGCCGTCTCGTCGCCAACCAAGACCACGAGAAGATTTCGCAGGCGTTTATAAACTATTTACACGCCATTAAACCGAACGGAGTTCGTATAAACGTCACCCCGATGCACGGCGGTCAGGGCTATGTCTGTCCGATCGATATCCCGGCGTACAAAGCCGCAGAGAAAGGTTTTGAGATTGCCTTTGGCAAACGTCCGTTGGCCGCCCGTCGCGGTGGTTCCATACCTATCATCGCCGCCTTCGAGCAGATCCTCGGTTGCAAGACTATCCTCATGGGCTTCGGTCTGGAGCAGAACGGTATCCACTCACCCAACGAGTCCATGGACCTCGAGGTATGGGAAAAAGGCATCATCGCGGTGAGCGAATTTTATAAGGAATACGCAAAATGAAAATCGTTATCATAGGAGCCGGGAGTGTCGGCATGAACTTACACCATGCATTTGAACTGAAAGGTATTCGGGCAGAACTGGTACATGCGCGTCCTCTGACCGCTGAACCCTCTGCAATCGAGGATCTGCCAAAGGCAGAATGCTATATCTACACGGTGGCGGACAATGCCCTCGCGGAGGTGGTCTCGAAGGTGAACGCCCCCCAAGCGCTACATCTCCATACCTCAGGTTCGATGCCCATCGAGGTCTTCGGTGCAGACAAACCCCATGCCGGCATTCTGTATTTTTTCCAGTCCTTCAGTCGTACCCAACTCATTGACGAATGGAGTAATATCCCCTGTTTCATAGAGGGACGTAACATCGACGATATCGCGGCGATCTATAGCCTTGCACAATGCCTGACGAGTCGTATCTACGAGGCGAACCAGCACGACCGCGAACGACTGCACATAGCCGGTATCTTTGCCAATAACTATACCAACCTCATGTACCGCATTGCGGCTCAGGTGCTCAAAGACACGCAGATACCTTTCGAAGCCCTGTTACCGCTCATCGACTACACGGCGGCTAAGGTGCACGCGATGAAGCCGGCGGAAGCCCAGAGCGGACCTTCACAACGGGGTGATCAGGCAGTCATCAACCATCATCTGGAAATCTTGAGAGACTTCAGGATCCGGAATTCAGAATTCAGTTCTGAGGAGTTAAGCGAAGTGTATCAAGCGCTCGCAGCGTTAATCGGGAAAGTGCATAATCATTGAGGTCTTCCCAACGAATAACCAAAGTGCCGGCGATGTCCGGCATTTTTTGTACCTTGCGAACAATAAAACGGGCGTGCAGCTTTTGATGCGACAGCACGTGCGTGAACGGATACTTGTCCTCCGTTTGACTTTCCTCGCAAGGAAACTCATACAGATGATACCATATATCTTTCGGGTTCTCCCGCCGTTGAATGAGTGTGCGTGTGCCGTCCGTATAGATCGTGTAGGTGAACCATCGGTCGCGCACTTTGGGTCGGGGCTTCCTGACCGGTAGCACTTCTGCCGTACCATGGGCGTAACCCAAGCACATAGCTTGCAGCGGACAACTCGCACAGGCATCGCCCAAGACCGGCGTACAATAAAGCGCACCGAACTCCATGATGGCAGAGTTGAACAGGCGCGGGTTGTCGCGGTCTAAGAGGGTCTCTATCTTCTGATGAAAGAGTTTCTTTCCGGCACTGGTATCGAAGGCTTCGTCGATATCAAGCAGTCGTGCAACTACCCGATAAACGTTTCCGTCCATGGCAGGGTATGGCAGGTTGTATGCAAACGAAGCGATCGCACCGGCTGTATAGTCGCCTACACCGGGCAAGGCCCGCAGCTCGTCAAAAGTTCGCGGAAACAAATGTCCCCCGTCCCCTGTAACCGGTAACCCGTAACCCGTTTCCACTATCTGCTTCGCTGCCTTATGCAGATTGCGTGCCCGGGAGTAATAACCGAGTCCCTGCCATTCACGCAGCACCTCCGCCTCATCGGCTGCAGCTAACGCCTCGACCGTCGGCCAATGGTTGAGAAAACGCATGTAGTAATCCATCCCTTGCACCACACGGGTCTGCTGCAGGATGATTTCACTCAACCAGATAGCATACGGATCGTTCGTCTCCCGCCAAGGCAAAACACGCCGGTTTTGAGCGTACCAATTATATAATTGACGGTATAAATTCTCCATTTTCGGTGCAAAATTACAAAAAAAATCACAAATTTGCAATTTTTTTGACGAAAAATTTTCGTATTTCATTATTTTGTAGTAACTTTGCACGATTTTTCCGATTTGTGAAAACGAATAAACGTAAAAAGGAATATGACAAAAGCTGAATTAATAAGCGAAGTTGCATTGGCTACCGGATATGATAAAATGACCGTTAGCGTTATTACCGAGGCTCTCATGAAGGGTATCAAGGATAACATGAGCAAAGGCAAAGAAGTATATCTGCGCCAGTTTGGTTCGTTCACCCTTCATACTCGCAAAGAGAGAATAGCTCGTAACATCACGAAGCGTACGTCCGTTTATGTGCCCGCTCATTGCGTGCCGGTATTCAAGCCGGGAGCTGAGTTCAGAGAGGCAGTTCATGACGTGAAGCTCAAAAAGAAATAAGCGAATCATAGAAAACAAGAATATAAACTAATTAATTATCAAATCATTATGCCAAACGGAAAGAAGCATAAGAGACACAAGATGTCCACGCACAAGCGTAAAAAACGCCTGCGTAAGAATCGTCATAAGCATAAGTAATTGACGGTTGGATTTTAGCTTTGTGGCGCTAACTTGTCTAAGTGTAGGCAAGTTGCCACAAGGCTTATTTTTTATTACAAAACTCAACACAGTATGAAAAGCGAATTAATTGTGGACGTGCAGCCGCAAGAGATCGCGATCGCGTTGACAGAGGATGACCGCCTGCAAGAAGTGGCGCGTGAGAAACGCGACCAGGATAATTTCTCGGTAGGCAATATCTACTACGGTAGGGTCAAGAAAGTAATGCCGGCGCTGAATGCGGTTTTTGTGGACGTAGGTCACGAGAAAGAAGCTTTTCTGCACTATTTGGATTTAGGTTCTCAGTTTCGTACACTGCAGACGTATGTTACCAAGGCCGTTTCGGACAGAAGACGTATGCCGGTCATCACGAAGACCCCGCGTCAACCCGAAGTGGGCAAAGAAGGACAGATAGCGGAGGTACTCAAAGTAGGCGATCCTATTCTGGTGCAGGTCTCCAAGGAGCCGATCAACACCAAAGGACCGCGTCTCACCACCGAGATCTCTATCGCAGGACGTAATATCGTCCTCATGCCCTTCTCCGACGGCGTCATGGTATCGCAGAAAATTAAACGCGAATCCGAACGTCAACGCCTCAAACAACTGATGCTCTCCATCAAGCCTGCGGGCTTCGGAATCATTGTTCGCACCGTGGCGGAAGACAAACGTGTAGCGGAATTAGACAATGAGTTACGACTCCTCGTCGACCGTTGGGAGCAGACCGTCAAGTCGCTCCAGCAGAAAGAGCCGGTCAGCCTTGTGAGCGAAGAGATGGGACGTACCCTCGGTATCATCCGGGACGTGCTTAGTCCGGACTTCACCACGATTCAGATCAACGACCAAGCCATCTACGACGACGTGCGCCATTACCTCGAGCTCATCGCTCCCGAAAGCGCTAAGATAGTCAAACTCTACAAAGGCGAGCAGCCTATCTTTGACCATTTCGACATCACCCGCCAGATGAAGACGGGACTCGGCAGAACGGTCGGTT
>CAMHQP010000042.1 GCA_946187555.1 uncultured Bacteroidales bacterium | reverse complement strand
AAGACCAATATCGTTAACGACCGCGGAATTCATATCTGCAAATCCATGCTCGCATGGCTCAAGTTCGGCAACGGTGAGACCCCTGAGACCTCCGGTAAGAAAGGTGACCACCTGATCGGTGACTATTACGTGCGTTTTGATAAGGAATACAAAGCGCAGATAGCCGAACTCATGGCAAAAGGCATGGATGAAGAGACTGCCAAACGCGAGGCTCCGTTGATGCTGGAGGCGCAGGAGATGCTCCGTAAATGGGAAGCCAATGACCCCGAAGTACGCAGTCTGTGGGCGAAGATGAACAGTTGGGTCTATGCCGGTTTTGATGAGACCTACCAACGGATGGGCGTTTCGTTCGATAAGATTTACTACGAGTCCAACACCTACCTCGAGGGTAAGTCCGAAGTGGAGAAAGGACTTGCCAGCGGTGCTTTCTATCGCCGCGAAGACGGTTCTGTATGGGCTGACCTGACCAAGGACGGTTTGGACGAAAAACTGCTGCTCCGTTCGGACGGCACCTCCGTTTATATGACCCAGGATATCGGAACCGCGAAGCTTCGCTTCCAGGACTATCCGATTGACAAGATGGTCTATGTGGTAGGCAACGAACAAGAGTACCACTTCAAAGTGCTCTCTATCTTGCTTGACCGCCTCGGATTCCCGTTCGGCAAGGAACTCGTGCATTTCTCCTATGGTATGGTAGAACTGCCTAACGGTAAGATGAAATCTCGCGAAGGTACCGTAGTCGATGCCGACGATTTGATGGATAAGATGGTGGACGACGCCAAGGAGATCTCCAAAGACAAGGTCAATACTTTGCAGGGCATCACGGAGGCAGAGGCGAATGAGATCGCCCGCAAGGTAGGTCTCGGTGCACTCAAGTACTTCATCCTGAAAGTTGATCCGCGCAAGAACATGCTTTTCAACCCGGCGGAGTCTATCGACTTCAATGGTAACACAGGTCCGTTCATCCAATACACCTATGCGCGTATCCAGAGCGTGCTCCGTAAGGCTGAAGGGGTTATGGGTGACGGGTTACAGGTTACGGGACTTGAGGATAAAGAGCTCGCGCTCATCCAGCGGCTGTGCGACTATCCAGCGGTTGTGCGCAATGCCGGCGATAACTTCTCGCCCGCGGTCATCTGTAACTACGCGTACGACCTCGCATGTGACTTCAACTCGTTCTATCACGATCTGAGTATCCTCAATGAACCCGATGCAGCCAAACGTGCGCTTCGTCTCTTGCTTGCCAAGAACGTAGCGAAAGTGCTGGAGAGTGCGATGAGCCTGCTCGGAATCGAGATGCCCGAGCGGATGTAATGATGAAAAAAAATATACGTTTAACCCTTAAAAATAAATGTACTATGAATCTGACAATTAATGCCGTAAACTTCGAGATGGCGGAGAAACTCGAGCAGTTTATCGAGAAGAAAATGAATCGTTTTGAGCGTCATTTGAACGCAGATGACAAAGTAGAGATTCGTATGTCGGTTATCAAACCGCAGACGAATGCCAACAAAGAGGTGAAGATGCGTATCGCAGGCCTGTTTGCTGAGAAAACAGCAGATAGTTTTGAGGAAGGCCTTGACGCATGTCTAAGTGCTTTGGAGGGACAGCTCGAGAAACGCAAAAACGCATAAGTGAAGAAAAAATCGCGAAAAGTGGCATACACTCTTGTGTATGTCATTTTTTTTGTGTACCTTTGCAGCCGCAAAGGTAGAACAACCATTTAACTAAAAATAGTATTAACATGAGAAAGATCTTTTCTTTGATGGCAGCGGCTCTGGTGAGCGTTGCCATGATGGCGCAAAGCAGTGGTATGGACACAATTGCATATTACGCTTTCCCCGAAAACACTTGGTTATCTAACACCAGTGGTAACAACATTCAGGGTACCAATTGTACGGTGGACTACTCGGGTATCGGAAACAAAGAATCCAATGCCCAGATCATTAACGGTATCTATTACCTGAAATTTACGGGTGACGGATCGTATGTAAAACTGAAACCGAGTAACAACGAGGTGGTAAAACCCGGTGATTCGGTGTTTGTGGTGCTTGGTCATAACAGCAAGCGCGAGTTAGGCACCTACCTGAAAACCCGTGAAACGGGTACATGGCTCTCTGTTACGCAATCTGCGGATGGTGAGATCGTGGTAGCGAAAGCCAAACTGACACGGGATGATATTAATGATGATGGAACGCTTTCTTTCTTCCGTAAAAACGGTAACACCACTTTCGTTCGCTCGTTCCTTGTAACGCGTGACCCGAATGCTCCGGCTGCTACCCATAATGTCATTACCTATTATGACCAGAATGGAACGAAATTAGGCATCGATTCGATTGCTGTAGGTGCGGACAGTTGGACGTTCAAATATGGCGTATCGAATCTGCCGGCTATTCCCAATGGTATGATCTTCCGCGGATGGTATACAGCTAACGGACGTCGAGTAGTAGCAGGTGAGGCTTTAGAAGGTGACTTGGTGGTTCACGCTTTGGTGAATGCGATCGAGTATCCGACATCGACAGCGCGTTATATCTACGACCTGACCAATGAGTATTTCTATCAGGACGACCATGAGTGTATTTCTATCACCGGCGCAGCTTACAGTGCAGCGGATAAAGGATGGAAATGTGAGGCTAATGCGGTTGTAACGCTCACCGTTTCGCCGACTGTATATGTTAGTGTAAACGGTCAGGAACCGGAACCGTATTCGGACTACTCCTCCATTAATCTCAGTTTTGGTCAGGACTATATTCTCAAAACTATTCATGTGTATAATGTGACCGGACAGGTACAAAAGCAGAACGGTTACTATCAGATTCCTGCCGGCGATGCTAACTCGCTGTTGATGGTTCTGAATCAAGCGCAAGCCGGCGATAAGATCTTCCTGCCGAATGGCGTGTATGATTTCGGTCAACTGACTTTGACGGAGATTAACAAGAATAACATCTCTATTATCGGTCAGTCGATGGAGGGTGTGATCATCAAGAACGCTCCGCTTGCTGCTGGTATCGGTGCAACCGCTACACTCCGTATCATGAAGAATATTGAGGGTACTTATCTGCAGGATCTGACTATACAAAATGAGTTTGATTACTATCATGCAGTCGGTGATGCGCAAGCTGTTGCTCTCTGGGATCAGGGAACGAAGACTGTTTGCAAGAACGTGCGTCTGCTCTCGTATCAAGATACGTACTACAGCAATCTGCAAGGTGCAGTGAAGTACTTCGAGGACTGCGAGATCCATGGAACGGTCGATTTCATCTGCGGTGATGGTAGTGTGTATTTTAAGAACGCTTTGTTATACGGCGAGAAACGTTATCTGAACGGCGGCGGTAGCATTGCTCTGACTGCCAATAATGGTATCGCTACCGATCGCGGCTATGTCTTCGATAGCTGTACGGTGAAGAGTGAGTGCCCGATTGTATCGCTCGGTCGTGCATGGAACAATACCCCGCAAGCAGCTTTCCTGAACACTCTCGTGGACTATAGTGCCGGTCAGTTTGGCTTTACAAGCAGTGATATTCAGCGTTGGACGAAAAAACTGATGAACAAAAGCGCATGGCCTGTGTTCTATGAGTACAATACCTATCTGGCAGACGGCACCGTATTGACGCCGACGTCGAACGTAGTGACCTTCCTTGATGAGAAGAACAATAACGAGACTCGTGACTTAGAGACCGTTATTTCTGCGCAAGGAGCAGCAGCCATCACGATGGCATCTACTCTCGGCACTTGGGCTACAACGGCTGTAGCGGATGCTACGCAAGCTGTATGCGACCTTAATAACATCGATCCGGCCGGTATATACCTGGTAGAGGCTCTGAACGGCAATGCAGAACTGATGGCAGGTACTCAACTGGCAGAGGAAATCTTCCCGGAAGATTCGGGTATCACTATTCGTAAAGCCAATGCCCGCGGTGGTTTTGGCCTGCCGGTTGAACATCAACCCGCTGCTATCTCCAACACCGCTGCTGAGGCTGTAAAGGTGCAGAAGATCATCCGCAACGGACAACTGGTAATTATCAAAGGAAATAACGAATATAACGTTTTAGGTGGACTGGTTAAATAATCTCTTCTTTGGCTCGGGCATAGCACACTCGATCGTGGTGCTTGCCCTTGCCATTACGCTTGGCATCACGCTGGGTGCCAAACTAAAATTCAAAGGCATCACGCTCGGTATCACGTGGATTCTCTTCTGCGCGATCGCTTGCAGCCATTTCGGCATGACGCTCGACCCGATGGTGGAGTCCTTCGCCAAGGACTTCGGCTTGATCCTGTTTGTCTATTCGATCGGTCTGCAGGTCGGCCCGTCTTTCTTCTCGTCTTTCGGGAAGGGTGGGCTGAGCCTTAATATGTTAGCGGCGAGCATCGTGCTGCTCGGTTGTGTCACGGCCTACGTGATTCATCTCATCAGTGGCGTGGACATCGCTACCATGACCGGTGTGCTCTTTGGCGCTGTCACCAACACCCCGGGTCTCGGTGCGGCCGAACAGACTTTCCATGACATCACCGGCGTTGCCAACCCCGATATCGCTTCGGGTTACGCCATGGCCTATCCCCTGGGTGTGGTAGGTATCATTTTCTCGTTGCTGCTGCTGCGCTGGTTCTTCCGTGTCCAACTCGATAAGGAGGAGGTTCAGGTCAAAGCCGAGAAAGGCGAAGAACCGCAGGTGGCGCATTATGACCTCGAGTTGACCAACCCCCAAGTGGAAGGTATCCGCGTACGCGATCTCAAGCTGCTGACGCATATCACGATCATTGTCAGCCGTATAATCGATAGGGAAGGCAACGAGTTCATGCCCGATGCGGCGACCATCCTGCACGTAGGTGATCAGGTGCGTTGTGTGAGCGATCAGGCCAATGAGCGCACCATCCTGCTGCTGGGACAGAAGAAAGAGATAGCATGGGAGGCGCTGGAGAAGAACGTGCATCTGGTGAGCAAACATATCATTGTCACCAAGCCTACTTTCAACGGCAAACGTATCATGGATCTCAAGATCCGCGATGCCTTCACCATCACCATCACGCGTGTGCGCCGCGCCGGTATTGAGCTATTAGCTACACCTGAACTGCGGCTGCAGATGGGTGACCGTCTGACGGTGGTCGGTGAGCAGGAAGCTGTGGATAAGATGGCCGGTAAGTTCGGTAACTCGACCAAGAAACTCGATGCACCGAATCTGGCATCGCTCTTCTTCGGTATCGTGTTAGGTGTCGTCTTGGGTACCTTACCGATCATGCTGCCGGGACTCTCGCAACCGTTCAAACTCGGTCTCGCGGGTGGTTCGCTCATCGTAGCGATTCTCATCGGTGCATTCGGTACGAAATGGCATATGGTGACATACACCACCACCTCGGCCAACCTCATGATCCGCGAGATAGGCATCGCCCTCTTCCTCGCGGCGGTGGGCTTTGGCGCTGGTAAGAGTTTTATCCCGACGCTCGTCGGTGGCGGATACGTATGGATAGGGTATGGTGTACTCATCACCTTAATACCGCTCCTTATCATTGGTGTCATCGCGCGTAAGGGACTCAAACTGGATTACTTCACGCTGATGGGACTCATCGCCGGCTCAACCACCGACCCGCCGGCATTGGCCTACGCTACCTCGCAGTCTTCGATCAATGACCGCGCTGCAGTCGCGTACTCCACCGTCTATCCGCTGACGATGTTCCTTCGCGTCCTCACGGGACAATTGATGATCTTACTATTCTTGTGACGAACATTAACAAGGAAATATTACGTCTAGCGATTCCCAGTATATTGGCGAATATAACGATCCCGTTGGTCGGTATCGTGGACACGGCTATCGTCGGGCACCTGAGTGATGCGGCGGCGATAGGCGGTATCGCCATCGGTACGATGCTCTTTGATCTGCTGTACTGGAACTTCGGTTTCCTGCGTATCGGGACGTCCGGTCTGACGGCACAGGCTTATGGAAGAGGGGTTACAGGTGATGGGTTACAGGTTACGGATGAGTGCCGTAAGATCTTGACGCAGAGTCTGACGATCGCCCTGATGGGGGCGGCAGTGATCTGGGCTATCCAATGGTTCTTCGTCACGGCCGTATTAGCTATTGTGCCCTGTTCACAGGAAGTGGAGACGGTTGCGAAAGACTACTTTTTCGTGCGCATATGGGCAGCGCCTGCCACGCTGATGCTCTTCACCTTCAAAGGTTGGTTCATCGGCATGCAGGACACCAAGAGCCCGATGGCAGTCGATATACTCGTCAATGTAGTAAACATGCTCGCCAGTTATTTCCTCGCCGTCCATACGCCATTAGGTATCGTGGGCGTGGCGTGGGGAACGCTGATCGCGCAGTACATGGGGCTGCTGCTTGCTGTGTCGATATTATACTTCCGCTACAACGAGGTAGTCGGCTTACGTTGGGACGAATGGAGAGACATGATGCGTTGGCCGCAGATGCGCCGGTTCATGACGCTGAGCGGTAACCTCGTTATTCGGTCGCTCTGTTTTATGGTGGTCTATGTGGGCTACACCTACCTCGCCGGTACGCATGGCGATGTCGAGCTGGCGGTGAGCAGTATACTAATGAAACTCTTTATGTTCTTCTCCTTCTTCGTGGACGGTTTTGCCTATGCCGGCGAAGCACTCGTGGGCAAGGCCTACGGCCAAGGAATGAGGGATGAGGGATTAGCGATTAGAGACGTAGTCCGCGCGCTCTTCAACTGGTCGCTCGGTGTAGGTCTGCTCTTTACGCTCTTCTATGCCTTGACAGGTAGAGCGAATATAGAAATGATGACGAACGATGCGGATGTCATCACGGCATCGACATGTTATATAGGATGGCTCATCGCGATGCCGCTCATCAGTACGTTGGCGTTTATGTGGGACGGTATCTACGTGGGGGCGACGGCAGGCAAACAGATACGTAACTCGATGATTTGGGCAGCAGTCAGTTTTGTCATAGGCTACGCGGCTACCTACCGTTTCGTGGGAGCACAAGCACTGTACATCGCGTACTTTGCCCACCTCATCGCACGATCCGTATATTTAACTTTGGAATGGAAAAAAATTAAAGGTTATGGGTTATAGGTTATGGGTTATAGGCATAGTGGCATGTCTTTTTTTCTCGTGCGCGCAGCGCGAGAGCACACAACATGAGCAGGCAGCCATTAAGGTGCAGACGATGGTCGTGACGTCCCAAGCGGCATCCGCTACCTCGCGGTATGTGGGGGCTATAGAACCCGTACAAGAGACACCGCTCAGTATGCAGACCACGGGTAGAGTAGTGGCGGTGCATGTCAAAAACGGTCAACGCGTTCAAACCGGACAGGTGATCATCGACCTTGATAACACGCAGGCACGCAATGCGTTGCAGGGGGCTGAGGCTGCTCTTCGGCATGCGCAGGACGCTTACGACCGCGTGAGCAAAGTGCATGACAAAGGCGTGGTGTCCGACCAGAAGATGGTGGAGATAGAGAGCCAACTGGCGCAAGCCAAGTCCCTCTATGCCGCCGCTAAACAGCAACTGGCGGAGTGTACACTCAAAGCACCGTGCGAAGGAGTTATCAGCGGACTCGAAGCTGTCATCGGACAGACAATCATCCCCGGTACCGCGGTTTGCAAACTGCTGGATGTCACGGGCTTCAGTGTGCGTTTCACCGTACCGGAGAACGAGATCAACGGCTTAGGAAAGAGCGGAATGGTCGAGTGTGCGGCGGTGGATATGGTGCTGCCTATCGTGCTGACGGAGACAGGTATCGTGGCGAATCCTGTCACGCATACCTACGAACTCGTCGCGCGCATCAGTGGCGGTGCAGACATCCTCAAGAGCGGAATGGTGGCTAAAGTCCAAATCTCCAATCACCAATCACCAATCACCAATAGTGATATCGTCATCCCTGCCAAGTGTATTCTACTCAAACCCGAAGGACACACGGTCTGGGTGGTAGAAAACGGTAAGGCTTCACGGCGTCTCATTACCGTGGACGGTTACCAAGCTGACGGAGTGCGTATCACACAAGGACTGCAAGAAGGGGACATCCTCATCACCGAAGGATACCAGAAACTTTACAGCGGCTGTGCCGTTACTGACAACTGACCACTTTGAAAACGGCTAAACACATAGAAGGAGCAATGCGGCGTCACGGACTCGTGATGGCGCTGTTCTTGGGACTCATGGCTTTCGGTATCTGGTCGTTGCCGCAGATGAACAAGGACGAGTTTCCGCAGTTCACTATCCGGCAGGGACTCGTCGTGGCTGTTTATCCGGGTGCTACCGCCGAAGAGGTGGAGCAGCAGGTGGCCATCCCGCTCGAGGACTATATCAATGCGTTCGAAGATGTCGATAAAGACCTGACCTACAGCGTCAGCGAGGACGGCATGGCGTACGTCTATGTGATGCTACGCATGGCGGTGAGTGACAACCAAGTGGCGTGGAATAAGATCCGCGCCGGATTGCCCTTATTGCAGAAGACCCAACTGCCTGCCGGTGTTCTCCAGACGGTGCTGGTTGATGATTTCGGTAACACCTCCTCGCTGCTCATCGCCGTGGAGAGTGACCAGCGCAGCCCGCGCGAACTGGAGCAGTATGCCAAGCAGGTCTGCTCACACTTACGTACTATCCCCGAAATGGGCAAACTGCGTATCATGGGGCAGCAGACCGAAGAGATAGCCGTCACCATCGATACCGAGCGTCTCTCGCGGTATAGCATCAACCCATATGTGCTGCAGTCGCAACTGGCAATGCAGGGATTGCGCACCGCAGGTGGCGAGAGCGATGCCGGTGGTGCGTTACAAGTGGTCATCCCCTATCAGAGCGAATACGAGCTGCAGGAGCAGATCGTTTGGTCAGACCCTGTTACCGGTTCCGTCATTCGCCTCAAAGACATCGCGACGATCGAGCGCCGTTATCAGGCGCCCAAGCAATATGTCGAGTTCGATGGCGCATCCTGTCTCATCCTCAACATGGAGATGGTGCCCGGGCATAATATCGTGGCGTTCGGTAAAGAGGTGGATAAGCACTTGGCGCAGGCTGCGGCACTCATACCGCCGGATATCAAATTCCATCGTATCACCGACCAACCGAAAGTGGTCAACGATTCCGTACTCTCTTTCCTGCGCGATATCGTTATCTCCATCCTCGTGGTCATCGCGGTGATGCTGATGCTCTTCCCCTTACGTACTGCCCTCGTGGCGGCTACCGGTCTGCCGGTCTGCACCGCCATCTGTATAGGTCTCATGTACGTAACGGGCATAGAACTGAACACCGTGACGCTGGCGGCACTTATCTTCGTGCTCGGTATGATCGTCGATGACTCGGTCATTGTTATCGACGGATACACCAATTATCTGGATCGCCGGCACTCGCGCTGGTACGCTGCGAACGTGAGCACCAGTCTGCTTTTCGTGCCGATGTCGCTCGCTACGATGGCCATCTGCGGTATGTTCTTCCCCATGACCCGTATCATCAAGGGACCGTTGGGCGAGTTCGTACAACTCTTCCCGTGGGCGGTTCTCTTTGCTCTCGTAGCAAGTATCTTCTACGCTACCTGGGTGACCCCGTACCTTTCGTTCCGGTTCATATGCATACGCAAGTCCGATGAGATGAATCTCGTTGAGCGTATCCAGACCAAGTTCTTCACTTGGCTGCAAAACACCTATAAACGCGGGCTGACAGCCTGCTTCAACCATCCCCTCATCGCGTGGATACTCTTAGGCGGTGCTACCTTATTGGGTGTCGTGCTGCTCTTCCAATGCAATCTCCAACTGCTGCCGAAAGCTGAACGCGAGTTCTTTGCAGTGGAGATACACCTGCGGGACGGAGCGACCCTCGAAGAGAGTGCAGCGGTGGCGGACAGCCTCGCGCGTATGCTGCGCGCAGACGAACGTGTTGAGAGCGTGACGGCTTTCATCGGTCAGTCCAGCCCGCGTTTCCATGCTACCTATACCCCGCAGACACCGGCAACTAACTACGCGCAGTTGGTGGTCAATACCAAGTCTTCGAAGGCTACCGCGCAAGTGCTCAAGGACTACGGAACTCGCTATGATAACTATTTCCCCAACGCCTATGCGCGGTTCAAACAACTGGATTACCAGTCCTGTAAGAACCCGCTTGAGGTGCGAGTCAAAGGCGAAGATTGGCACATGATGGCGCCGATAACTGATTCGATATACCGCTTCATGGTGACCCAACCTGAACTGCTGTGGGTGCACTGCGACTATAATAACATCGCGCCCTCCACGCGGCTGGTGCTCAAAGCCGATGAGGCTACCCGTCTCGGTATCACCCAGACCATGCTCTCGCTCTACCTGCGGGAGGCTACCCAAGGGGCTACCATCACCACGCTCTACGAAGGATCGTACGCGGTGCCGGTGGTCGTTTATACGGCAGGTGCCAATACTCTCAATGCCGATGAGCTGGGTGCTATCCAAGTGCCGACAGCTATCCCGGGCGTATGGGTGCCGCTACGACAAGTGGCGTCTATCGAACCCGATTGGCATCATACAACCCTCGAGCGCCGTAATGCGGTGCGCACCATGACCGTAGGCGCCGACCTGAAGGGCGCTACCAGCCAAGTCGATGCCGAGCGAAAAGTGAAGAAATGGGTAGAGAGCCACCTGACGGAGTTACCCGAAGGTGTTGAGATAGCCTACGGCGGACTGACAGAGATCAATAATCTCATCGTGCCGCAAATCCTATGGTCCATCGTCGCTGCCTTGGCGGTCATGCTCGTGCTGCTGCTCTATCACTTCGGTAAGATAGGTCTTGCACTCCTGACTCTCTCCAGTGCCATCCTCTGCCTCTTTGGTTCGATGCTCGGGCTCTGGATCTTCGGACTCGACATCTCCATCACCGCCGTGTTGGGAGTCGTCAGTCTGATTGGTATCATCGTGCGCAACGCTATCATGATGTATGAGCACGCGGAAGCGGCGCGCAAGCACAAACACCTCACCTACCGTGAGGCGGCTTACCAAGCCGGTCTAAGACGTATGCGACCGGTCTTCCTTACCTCGGCTACCACCGCCCTGGGTGTGCTGCCGATGATCATTGCTGCTACCAGCCTATGGATGCCCATGGGTGTCGTCATATGTTTCGGAACACTCTTCACACTACCGCTGACTGTCACCGTTCTGCCGGTCGTTTATTGGAAAGCCTATGCGCGTTATGATCTTTGATCATATGGAGGAGTGTACCGAGGCCGAAGTACAACGCATGCTATCTTTAGTGTCCGCGCAGCGGCGCGAACAGGCACTGAAGTACAAGCATACCTTCGGGCAGTTTTGTTGTTTGAAATCGTGGCTGATGCTCTATGAAGGAATTAGGGAATTAGGGATTAGGGAATTAGGGGATTTCCTCTACAACGAGCATGAGAAACCCTATTTGGAGAATGGACCGTATTTCAGCATCTCGCACTGCAAAGAGGGTATCGCCGTTGCTATCGACGACCAACCGATAGGCATCGATATAGAAGCTATCCGGCATGCCGATGAAGATCTGATAGCCCGAACGATGAATGAGAAGGAACGATCGATAATCGCTAATCGAGAATCGAAAATCGAAAGCGCCCGCGCTTTCACCCGTCTCTGGACGCAGAAAGAAGCGATTGTCAAAGCCCAAGGAGTAGGGATCATGTCGTTTGAACAACTGCAATCGATAATCGATAATAGAACATCGAACATCGAGAGTTTTGAAAAAGAGAAATATATTTATAGCATAGCATATGGAAAATTACATTGTATCGGCGCGTAAGTACCGTCCGCAGACCTTCGAGTCGGTGGTGGGTCAACAGGCGC
>CAMHQP010000041.1 GCA_946187555.1 uncultured Bacteroidales bacterium | reverse complement strand
ATCGGGGGCGTTATTCAGCATATGGATAACGTCCTCGAGCATTTCTTCGGGGTGCACTACCCCACGCTCCCAGAAATTATTCGGTCCGCCGGCCTTGGACTGCTTGCGCCAGTTATAGACGCGGCCGTTCTGATAAGCCTTGAACCATGTATGCTTCTCGTCCATCTCAGCGAGTTCAGCAAGGCTATTTCCACCGGCTCCCACCCATACATCTGCGTCATGGAAATAACGCAGCGTCTCTTCGATAGTAAGCGGGATAGATGTCTCGCGTTCGTTATCATAGAACGGATAGTCCGCTCCTGCGTCCTTGAAGAGGTAGGCCAGATAGTTCTTGCCACTCGGGACGTACCAGGTGCCACGAAAATTGTTTCCACTCATAATTTTCGTGGATTGGAGATTGGAGATTGAAGATTTTAAATTTGTGTATTGGGTCTCCACTTCATGGAAGATGGAATCGGCTTGCGGGAGACGCCCGGTGAGGGCACCGAGGACACGGATCCATTCGGCGCGGGCAAGGGGTGAGCCTTCCTGCCATTCGTTGATATAGATGGTGAAGATGCCGAGTTTCTCCAGACGTGCCGCCTCGAGGTTATCGTACTGGCCGTAGTTGACAGCAAGCAGGGCATCGAGACCGGCTTGAAGGGTGCGTTCGGCAGAAGGCTTCATTGAGTCCCCGAGGTCTATCTCATCGCCTTTGATCGGCGTGTAGATGAGTTCAGGATTGCATACCGCCACCAGACAATCGATGGCGTCTATCGCATAGAGAAAACCCACCTGCACGGTGGACATCGTACCGAGCCGACGCATGGGCTGTTTGATACACACGCGCTGGTAAGGTGCAAAGACCTCTACGATCGTGCCCGTGTCCGTCGGTGTGATTTGAAAGCCCGTGGCGTACTTGTTTCCGGCAGGCACAGTCCCCTGCTCCGTGGACTGCTGTGCGCAGCCCACGAAGAGCAAGGAACAAAGAGCCAAGAACAAAGACTTATTCCTTAGCACCGAAATCATCGTAGCAGAAATAAGCCGGAGTGGTCAAACCACCAGCGTTCTGTCTTGAACCAACGAGGTTGAACTGGATAGCATCTACCTCACCAAGTTTGCTGAGGGCTACATAGGTCCAATCCTGAACGTACGAAGTACCGCGTGCGAGGTCAAACTCAATCTTACCTGCAACTTTTACTTGATACTCTCCGTTCTCTGCTTTCTCATCCATCAAGAGGCCAGAAATCTCAAGGGTGAAATAGTCATCTGCACCAAAAGCGCCCGGGGTCATGCCATCACCATTCAGGATAGCGTCAACTACCCACGGCGTGTTGTTTACATAGAAACCCGGAACTTGTGCTCTCTCAGGAAGAACAATCATACCCAGATTGCTGTACGAGGTAGTCCAAACAACAAAGTTGTTTCCACTGTGAGCCTTACCGGTGATACATTTGTCGTTGTCGTAGTCACCTTCATAGGTCTTGCTGGTCTTGTTGGAAACGATGTTACCGGAATAGACAATACCGTAGCCAGACTCCGTGTAGTCAGCAGCTTCCTGCATAAAATAGCATTCTCCGCTCTTGAAATACGGATCATCATTCGGATCCAGGTGGAGTACACTCTCCGGCTGAAGATCAATGTCTTCAAAGTCCGAAGCAGTAGCCAAAACCTTAACCGGTTTAACCTCTTCTTTCTTCTCGCAACCAACGAGAACCAATGCCAATGCGGCAATCAAAAGAAAGCTTTTTTTCATTTGTTTTTTTTGTTTTTTAATTGTTAATAATGTTAATTAAATATAGTTGGTAAAACTAACTATTTGTTCATCTGCAAATCGATAGCACCGGTGACTTCAGTACTCAGTTCACCGGTCATGCCCAGTATCTCATCAGAGGCATTATAGACGCGGACAAAATCGATCGTCGGCAGACTAACTGGATTTCCATCCGCGTCTACAGCCCAAGATATATCAAAACTCGTACCCTCTACATCCGTATTGGGTTTATTATCCACGTATCCATACTCCAGAATCCGCTGCACGTTCTGTCCGCTGATGACCTTTGTCTGCGGTGCGATTCTTGCGCCCGTGAGCGTATAGGCATCGGCCGTCAGCCACTGCGGGTAGTACGGCTGTGTATGGAACGGATTCTGCAGCGTATCGCCCTTACGTGTATAGGTGCGGGAGAAGGCATGATCAGTTGAGGGATCATCATAGAGACTGCCCTTCAGTTCGTACCACGTATCATCGGGTTGTCCGTTTCGGTTGTCATCGCGACTGACGAGCACGATTCCCGGTTCAGAACTGCCGTATTCGGTTGAACCCGTCATATAGAACGCATTGCCGAGGATCTGTATATCGCGTCCCTCAAGGTTGGCCACGGAATGGTCAAAACCGAAGGTGATGTACCCACCCCAACCGCCTAAGGTCACCATGCCTTTGGCATTGTTTGCGATTGCCTGCTCACATTTACGGCACATCGACTCCGCATCATCACCCTCTTCGTACTTCGGCAACATATTGACGAACTGTCCCAACGCCGGCAGATACTCATAGACGCGAGTGATATACGGGGTCTTGGCGGGCGGTTCGGGTGTGTCCCCACCGCCGTGGATATCATATTCCGCCGTCACACGGCAGAGGTGACCGGGGATATCGCCCGTATAGGTCGACCAGTGCTTGACGCCCGTGTAGTCATAGCAATGCAGCACACCGGACGAGACGTAGTTCTTCGCATCCGTGATATAGAGCGCCTCATTGGTGGCCAACAGACCGTAGGGATTCTCATAAGAGGATATATCGATTGGTTGCGGTTGCTCCGTGTAGTCGATCGTGGAGAATGCCCGCAGGCGTTTGTTCGTGTTATCCAATATATAGGCCGTGGATCCCTGGATGGAAATGTTAGCACACGGGGTCTGTATATGCGGGCCATCGATGACGACTACTTCGGGTTGTATATCATTATAATTGCCCTGACAACACACCCATAGATGGCCTCGTTCGTCTGCGCGAATGCGGGTTGGGTTGAGCCCAACATGTATCTTCTCCGCCTCCTCAAAGGTAGAAATATCGATGACTGAAACGGTTGAGTCATAACGGTTGGTGAGGTATCCGCCCGAGTTGCAGACGTATAGCTTATCACCTCGTACACACAGTTCGTCAGGTTGATGGCCAACCTTGACCTCGCGCGTGATCTGCAAACTAGCGGTGTCGATCTCATAGACAGAACCCAATAGATCCGGATCGGCTATCGAACCCACATAAGCGCTGACGTATAGTTTGTCACCCTTGAACGCCATATAGCGGCAGTTGGGGATGTCTATCTGACCGATATGACGGGCTTGCATGTCCATCACCTCCACCTTATGCGAGCAGTTGATGACGGCATAGAGACGGGATCCGTACTGCTGAATATCATTGCCGACGTCACCAAGTTCTTTCAGTTGCGTGGGGTTCTGCTCACCGTACCAGTTGGCATAGTAATCGCCGGCATGCAGGTTCATGTAGTCGAGGCGGGCTTTGTTCGAACCCATATTTCCCTCGCAGAGCACGTATAACCCACCCTCACGCACCTCATCCGTGACATGCGTGCCGATGGTCGGATACACCACTTCGTCCTTACGACAAGCGATAAGGAGCAAAGAACAAAGAGCAATGATTAATATCTGAAAGCGATGGTACATCGTACATTTTGTTTAGGCATCGGGTAGTTTTGGATTACTTCGTAGTCCTGCCCGAGCAAGTTATTGATTTCTATGTTTGCTTTCAGCCAATAACGCTGAATAGACCATTCTCCGTAGATCGTCAGGTCATGGGTATACCACGGCTGGACGTAGTTATAGACCGTGTTCTCCTGCTGGCAGTAACGTTCGCCAACGTAGATGAACGAGTAATTGAGGCCGTAATGATCGCCGCGTTTGCTTGTCCACTCCAGCCCTGCCACGGCGCTACCGCTATGCCAAGGGATATAAGGTATCTGATGACCGTAATAGGTGTCGGAGGGATTGGTGACATCGATGGCAGTGTTATAGGTGTAGTTGAGGCGCGTGCGGAGCACAAAACGCAGCGGCAGATAGAACGACATGTCCGCTTTGGCATCGACGCCGTTGATCTTCACCGTACCGAGGTTGAGCATCGTCCATCGGAACTGTTGTCCTTTCGGATAGGCGATGATCTTATCCGTCACACGGTTGTAGTAATAAGAAGCCGTGAACGCCAGATCGTACGTCTTCGAGGCCTTGCGATAGGCTAGTTCCACACTATGTTGGCGGGCTAACTCCGGACGGAGATTCGCGTTGCCCAGATCGGTGTAATAGAGGTCGTTGAAGGTTGGATAACGATAACTCTGCTTGTAGAACGCATTAAGGCTGAGGTCGATCTTCGGGTACGGACGGAAGGAGACGAAAATTCCCGGGGTAATTTTCGGATTTTCGATTTTCGATTTTCGATTTTGGATGGCCGTCATCAGCACGGAAGCCTGCAGGCGCAGGTATTCCTTGATATTAAAGGCCGTGGCAGCAGATAACCAATGCGAGTGACGGTCAAAAAACTCTTTGCTGTCATCTAACAGCAGATTCTCGCGGTTGAGCGCGTTATACTGGTAGTCATACGCCACGGAGACGTCCCACCAGTTGAAGAGCTGCACTTTATTGGCCAGCGAGAGATAGACCTCTTGCTGCAGATACTCGTTGTTGGATGGCAGCAGTTTGACGTCGTAGTTCTTATAATGCGTGTAGTCGTTCGCGTACTTGAGCAGCACACGCGTACTCCAGCGGCCGAACCACTCATCTTGCCATGTGCCCTGCACGAACGTATTCCGATCCCATAGACGCTCTCCGTTCCGCCAGACGTTATTGACGATAGCACCCGGTACACCGCGTTCCGACCAGTAGTTATAAGCATGCACGCGCCAGAAACCGGTGGTACGGTAATAATGATGCAGGCCTATTTCTGCCCGCACAGCATTGATGTCGCCGTTCTGGCGTACAGCGGTAGTGTCATAGGCCGTCGTTCCATCGGGCAGCACGCGCTTGTAGCGGAAGGGATATTTACCATTCGAATAGACGTACTCGGCATCGAGGGTGAGCGACAAGGCATCCGTTAACTTGACATCTACGCCTACGTTGGGATTCGCCAACGCAAACGAACCGAAGCGCATCTGCGCGCGTACGTGCGTGCGCTCGCCCGTTTTAAAATAAGGTTTACGCGTAGTGAGATAGACGTTGCCTGCCGCACCGAACTCACGGGCAGATTGGAAGATATCGGATTTCTGGCCTTTGTAGAGTTGGATCTCCTCCAAGTTATCGAGACTGAAACGACCTAAGTCCACCTGTCCGTTCTGGGCATTACCGAGTTGTACACCATTATAATAGACCGCCGTATGCTGGCTACCCATCGATCGGACGTTGATGGTCTTGATGCCTCCTACTCCGCCGTAGTCCTTGAGTTGGACGCCCGAGAAATAACGAATGGCATCTGCCACCGTCAAAGCATTAAGACGCGCCAGTTCCTCCCCTTTGAGGGTCTGGGGAATGATGATATCTTTGGTTAACGCACGCGCCGTCACCTCGACCTCCTCGATGTGGAAGTCGTTATATAAACTATCTGCATAGCTGGCTTGCTCCGGTTCTAAACCGGCGCTTTGCGCGAAGACCGACAGTGCACTCAGTGCGGCAATAAATATGAGAATGTTGCGTCTTATCATCGTTTCGTCCAGTCCTGGGGACTACTCCTTTGCGCAAAGAGGGAAGCGATCTGACTTAGACCCATTGGTCATCACAGTTGCCGGTCAGTCCGGGATTCTCACCCGCGTTCTCTTCCGTTCCTTGCTTTACTTTTTAGCGGGGTCTGTTGTTAGGTCGATTCCTAATTTTTTAAATGTTCTCCAATCTACTTCTTTGAGCATCACGGTCGAGTGCGCTTGGCAGCCCTTGAGTAGCGGCAGTGTGTCAAGTGCTTTGCGGCAATTCTCATCCTGCAGCGACAGCACAGACAGCGCCACGAGTACCTCATCCGTATGCAGGCGCGGGTTCTGACCATGCAGATAACTGATCTTCGTGCGCTGGATCGGTTCGATATATTTCTCCGGAATAAGGCGCACCTCGTGCTCTATACCGGCCATTTCTTTCATGGCGTTGAGTAAGAGCGCGGCCGACGAGCCTAAGAGATCGCCTGCTTCGGCGGTGATGATTTGTCCGTCCGGCAGTTCGATAGCCGCTGCGTGTGCAAAAGCGCCGTCATGTAACGCACCGGTCAAGGCTCTGCGTTCACGCGCAGCCACCGTCGTACGACGATAGGCCGTCGTGATCCCCAATTGCTGCATCAACAACGCGATCTTCTTGATCTCCGCATCATTGCATTTGCCGTTAGCCAGATGGCACAGGGCTTGGAAATAACGGCGGATGATCTCCTGCTTACTGGCCTCGCGTACGGCTTTGTCATCGCTGATACAGAACCCCACCTGGTTGACGCCCATCTCCGTAGGCGAATGGTAAGGGCTCGCGCCGTAGATCGAGGTAAAGAGCGCTTCGAGCACCGGATAGATCTCTATATCGCGGTTGTAGTTGACGGCCGTCTTACCCGTAGCCTCCAGATGGAAGGGGTCGATCATATTGACGTCGTTCAGATCAGCTGTAGCTGCCTCGTAGGCTACGTTGAGCGGGTGTTTGAGCGGCAGGTTCCAAACGGGGAAGGTCTCGAACTTAGCGTATCCGGCTTCATGTCCGTGCTGCTGCTCGTTATAGAGTTGGCTCAGACAAACGGCCATCTTACCACTACCGGGGCCCGGAGCCGTCACAACTACCAGCGGACGGGTGGTCTCAATATAGTCATTGCGACCGAAGCCATCCGGCGAAGCGATGAGATCCACGTTATGCGGATAGCCATCGATGATATAATGGTAGTACACGCGTATGCCCTTGCGCTCCAGACGCTGGCGGTACGCATCGGCGGAACGCTGACCGGAGTAATGGGTGATGACCACCGACGAAACCATAAACCCGCGGTGCATGAACTCCTCCCGCAGACGCAGCACATCCTCGTCATAGGTGATACCCAAGTCCTGACGCACCTTATTACGCTCGATATCCTCGGCGGAGAGCACGATGACAATCTCCAGCGAGTCGCGCAGTTGCGTGAGCATCTGCAGCTTACTGTCCGGCATGAAACCCGGCAGTACCCTACTCGCGTGCAGGTCATCAAAGAGCTTACCACCCAACTCCAGATAGAGCTTGTTCCCGAACTGCGCTATGCGCTCGCGGATATGCTCCGACTGAACCTGAATATATTTATCGTTATCAAAAGCTTGTTGTGCCATGTCTATTTATTTTTTCTCATTCTGCTGCGACTCTTCGTCATCTTCATCGTGGTGGTAGTAATGGTACGAACGATAAGCCTTGTCGTCCTGAATGAGCTTACCATACAGTTTACCATACAACTTGCCGTAGCGTTTCGAGCGGGTGTTGTCTCCGCCGTAGCCGTAGCCGTATCCGCCGTAGCCACCGTAGCCGAAGTGTCCGTAGCCGTAACCGCCATAACCGCCGTAGCCGTAGCCGTAACCCGAACCGTACGAGTGACGTCCTTCGGTCGGGATATCCGACAGCACAATCTGGATCTTTTCCTGCGTATCCACTACTTCCGACATCTGCTCGAGCGTCTGTTTGCAGAACGACTTGTTCGTTTGCATACAACGGATGACGAACAAGCACATATCGCTATGCTCGATAATAGCATAGGCATCGGGCACCAGACCGATAGGCGAGGTATCGATGACAATAAAGTCGTATTTCTCGCGCATCGATTCGAGGGTATTGGCCAGCTTATCGGAGTGAATCAACTCACCCGGGTTAGGCGGAATCGTTCCGGCACGCACGAAGTCAAAGCCGAACGGCGTATCCGTAACCATCGTATCTTTCAGTTCGCAGTCACCAATGAGGTAGTTCGATAGACCGTCACCGTTCTCCAGACCAAGTTTGGTGTGGATATTAGGTTTTCGAAGGTCGAGGTCCACCAGCAGGGTCTTCTTTCCCGTCATAGCGTAGAGTGCTGCCAAGTTGGTAGAAAGGAAGGTCTTACCGTCACCGGACTCCGTAGAGGTCACACAAATAACCATCTTCTCCTTACGACGCAGCACGAACTCTACGCGCGTACGGATGGCACGGAGCATCTCCGCGTAACTCGATCGAGGCGAAGCGCGCACGAGTGTCGGGTTCTGACTCTTGGCGTGACGCAGCGTACCGATGAGACGGAAATATTTCAGTTTGACAACATCCTTCGGCGAGCGGATCTTGTTGTTGAGCAACTCGCTCAGGATGATGAGGATCATCGGAATGAGGAAACCAATAATGAGGTAGGTCGAAGTGGTCTTCGACTTGGCCTTTGCGTTCATGATCGCCGTGGTACGCGCCTTATCCATGATGGAGTTATCCGGCGTGTTGGAGGCTTTCTGAATCTCGGCTTCCGCACGTTTCTGCAGGAAGAAGGTGTAGTAGTTATCATCGATACGGTAGTTTCGCTCGATAGCCACCATCTGCAGCTCTTTCTCCGGCAGTTGTTTGATAGAGCGCTCAACCTCATCGTAACGGCGCTTGAGGTCAGATTTCTCGATCTCGAGCGAAGCGCGCATAGAGGTCACCACCTCTTCGATAGCGGTCTTCACGTTCTCGATATCCTTGGTGTACTTGGCGTAGTACACGTTCTTCTCCGTCAACTCGCCGCGTTGGATACGCAGATCGTTGAGTTGTTGCACGAGACCGATGAGTACCGGTTCGTTCACACCCATCGTCGTCGGCGCGATGACCGCACCGTTCTCGATGTTCTGGTGGATATAAGAGATGAGGTAGTCAAAATAGGTCTCACGCAAACGGAGTTCCATCGACTGCTGGTCGTAAGCGGCGATACGTCCCATCAACTGACCGGCATACGAGTTGACATCTACGAACTTATTCTCCTGACGGAAATTGGTCATGGCACCTTCGCTTACCTGCAGAGAGGATTGCAGGTTTTCCAACTGCTCGTTGATGAAGCGGATCGAGTTCTCTGCCACCTCGTTCTTCTGCTCAAGGTTCTGCAGCAGGTATATCTTCGCTAACTTGTCAATGAACTCGCAGTCACGTTGCGGTGTCTCGCTGACTAAAGAGAGTGCCAGCACAGTTGATCCCTCGGTGACGAACGATAACTGCAGACGGCTCATGAATTCATCAACCAGCGACTCATGCGTACGGAAGCGGAAGTAGATCTTACCGCTGTTGATCATCAGTTCGGTCGGCCAGATCGTGATGTCGAACAGCGAGCAGCGAATCGGTTCGCCGTAACGCACATCCAGCTCCAGCGGCAACTCTTCATCGGTCGAGGATATATGCATCGTACCGTCCGAACGGAAAGAGACCTGATACATCGGGCCGTACGCTCGCGGCTCGACATGTGCCGCTTCAACTAAAATAGGCGTCTGACGATAGAGCTGACGGGTCTTGAAACGTCCCTGCGTGATATACTCTACGTTGAGGAACGGCAGACTGTCCACCACTCTACTCATCAGATCGTACGAACCGAGCATGATCATCTGGTTGTTCACGTTCTTGTAACCCGCGTCCACACCGAAACCACTCATCAGCGCCGATGCCGATCCGCCGTACGTACCGCTCTCCTTGATAACGATCGTACCCTGCGAGTAATAGGTCGGAATCCAACGACGGTTCTTGAGCATCGCCAGACCCAACGCGATCACCAACGCTATCACAAACAGATACCAATAATGCAGGAAGGTAAAGAGCCACTCCAGAGGGTTAAAGTTCAACGAACTGTCCTCATCATCCCCCTGCTGCGTCGGATCAGCCTGATAATACTGCTGATTCGCTCCGGCCTGGTAATACGCATTAGCCGGCTGATAGTACTGATTATTGCCTCCCGGGGTGTAATATGGATGGTTGCCTCCGGGTTGATAATATTGATTATTGTTACTCATAGTCGTTATTTATACAAGTATGCCACATAGTTCAATACGGTAGTCAAAAGCGCCACACTGCTCGTGATCAGGCCGATAAAGCCCGAGTAGTTCGGCACCTTATAGAAGCTATCTTTGGTACGCGCCACATAAATCACATCGTTCGGATAGACGTAGTAGTACTTGGAATCGATAATCGTATTGGTTCGCATATCGAACTCCAACACCTCAGGTTCCTGACCATTATCGCGCGGACGGATGATGCGGATATGACGGCGGTCACCGCTGTTCATCACGTCACCTGTCATCGCCAAGGCCTGGAAGATATTCATCTTCTCCTTATAGATATAGAACTGTCCGGCGTGTGCATCACCGACAACGGAGAAATACTTATTATACAACGCCACCTTCACATCGGCATCGGGAATGATCTCGCGGAACGCCGCTTTAATCGTATCCTGTGCCTCTATCTCCGTCAGCCCCTGTACCTTCACCGGATGCAAGAACGGCAGATCGATCGTTCCGTCCTCGTGTACTCGGTAGGAATTGGCGTACTGACCGGAAGAAGCGGTGTTGTTCGTACCGAGCATCTTACTCATCGTCTCGTCCATCGTGATAAGGCGGTAGATGATCTCATCGTTGATACGTATGCGGTAGGGCTCGTAAGCCACCGAGTCATAGACCGGTAACTTATTGCATTTGGTCGGTTCTTGCAGATAACCGATCACACGATGGCTATAACAACTCGACAGCATCACGGCAACCAAGCCGAGCAACAAAACAAAACTCTTTCTCATTTTGATGCCCCCTTTCCGTAATATTTGTTCACGTGGTTGATACCCGTCTGTACGATCGAGTAGATGAACACACCGAACGAGATCGTAGCTGCGGTCACACCGATGACGGTCGTCACGTGGTTGATACCAAAGCTATATCCCGGAATCTGGCGGATATAGATGATATCGTTTGGCTCCACATAATAGAACTCCGAGTTCACGATCTCTTTGGAGCGCACATCGAAGGTCTTGATGGTCGTTACACCGTCTTTCTCGCGTACGATCTTGATCTCCTTGCGGCTGTTGAACTCGCCCAGATCACCGGCCATGGCCAGTGCCTCGAAGATAGTCATCTTCTCTTTGTTGATCATGTACCGACCGCTCTGTGCACCGATGATGGAGAACGAACGGTTGACGATATTGACCTCCACCGACACCATCGAGTAGCCCGGGATCTCCTTCAACAACGTACTCAACTCCTTTTCCAGCTGGTACTTCACCTCCCGTGTGGTTTTGCCCACCACGTTCTGCTTACCGATGGTCGGGAAATCAATATTACCCTCCTCATCGATCAGATAGGTGTACAGATCATAACTGCCGTACGTACCACCGTGACTCATCTGCTGACGCATCTGAGAGGCATTCGAACCGCCGGCATTGTACATCTGCATCACTTTTTCGTCTATCGAATAGACGTACACATACAATCGGTCTCCTATTCGCAGTTGATAATCCTCGAAACTAAGTGTATCCGCATAATGCGGGATATACTTGTCCGGCTCCTGCATATAGTTCACTTTCCGCGCCGTCACACAGGAAGAGAGCGCAAAGCCAACTACTGCCAGAAAGAATAAATATTTAAATTTTAAAATCATAAATCTCCCATATCCAATTTACAATCTCCAATACGCGCTAGCGTTTCTCGTCCCATCCGAACGGGTGTTTTGCTAAGGGTAATTTGGCGAGCGGGTGATAGTCTCCTACCAAACCGATCGGTTCGGCATGACGGATCTCAGCCACGGTCTCGATACACGGACGTGCCTCCGAAATGCGGAAACCGTTGCCGGCAAGAATCTGCTTGTAACTCTCCGTGTGCAACTCCGTGAAGCCGGCACTGAACTCAAACTCCTCACCGTCGATATTGAGCGTACGGTACGTACGTTTCTCGCCCTGTACCGCATTAGCCGGAAGACAAGTTGCGTTGATACTTAAGAAATAACGTACACGCGCGTGCTCGAGTTCCAAATAACCTGCCACGCGATCAAACGACATCACATGCACGGTGTTCTGCTTTACTTTACCGAACACCCACTGCAACATATCGTAGAAATGTACGCCGATGTTCGTCGCTATACCGCCGGACTTAT
>CAMHQP010000040.1 GCA_946187555.1 uncultured Bacteroidales bacterium | reverse complement strand
GACCAGTACTGCAAGGAAATGCTGTTATCCGCCTCGTTTGCGGGTGCAGTGATATAGAGGAAGAACAAGCCTTTCTCTCCGCCACTCTTTGTTGAAAGCGAAGCGACACCGAGACAATGTCCTGCTGCGTCGAACGCTGCCAACAGGTCCTCCGCCTTCTGTGTAGCCTGTAGCGCATCCGGCAGCCGAATAATAGCCGTCATGGAAGACGAGTAATCGTAATCTGTCGGTGCTACCCAATTCGTTGGACGGGGCACACTACCCTTCATGTTCTCCGGCTCGTCGCTTTTTCCCTTGCACCCTGCTGCACCGAGTAGCAGGAGGCAGGGAAGAGCCATTAACAATAATTTTCTCATTGTTCTCATTGTTTTATTTAATTAAGATGGATCACTTGTTTATTTCTTGTCCTATAATACTATAGGTCTTGCCGTCACGGCGGATGAAGACATGATCGTTAATCAGGATCTTCTCTGCCCTATCGGATGCTTTCCGTACGGTGAGTTCAAGCGGTTGCTGAATCGTGCCCACGATCTTGTTAGGCTCATATCCAACGGTCTGTTCCGCCGACTCGCCATCGAGTGTGAATGTCACTTCTGCGGCATCCTCTCCGCCAATGAGGAAGAGGTATTGTCCGTCCTCTATCTCCTCCGGCGCGTAGTCAATACCGTTAGCGTGCGCCATCGGCATCACTTCTGCGGTAGCGAAGACGACCATGTTCGTGGCGTAGGGATGAGCAGCCATTTTCTTTTCTGCTTTCGCCTCGACCGGCAGCGGCTTGTTCTCCGGATAAACCATGTTCACCGTTCCTTCGCCCACGCGGTAGAAGAGGTATCCTTCGCCCGGCTTGAGGGTCTGGAGCGAACCTTTCCACTTGCCGCTCTCGGTGAAGACAGCGATCGCGGTGCGGTTCTTGATGATGTCGCCGATAGATGCGTTGTCGTAGTAGTCGGCGAAAGCGTCCGTGATACTCTTCGTAGAGTTCATCATGTACGGCACGCTGTTCCAGCCATTACGCAAGGAGATGGTGCGTTGCTGCATTGTCGGTTCGTCACCGATGAGGTACCAGTCGGCTACATCGTCGTGGCAATAGAGCATGTACATATACTGCCAGCTCCAGGTATCCATCGTGCCGTACCACTCATAATGCGTCGTGTCGTCCGATGCGCGGTTATACTCGCTGAAGGACAGCGCCACGGACGACTTGACTTGGTCGTGGCGGCTCCAGGAAGCGTAGGACGGCAGCACGTCGTTGACCGCCATCGACGCAGGGATCTTATAGAGCGATACCCAGTTCCAGCCCTTGGAGAGTTGGATATTCATCATCTCCTTGGACGAGGTGCTGAGCTTCATCGGCTCCTCAGGCGAGTAGCCCTTGGTAGTGTTCGCCTTGTAGGTCACGGCGGCGGACGGGATCAGCGGCAGCACTTTGCCGGTCGATGCCTGCCATAGACGGAACGCTACGTTCGCGCCCGTCAGACTGTCCGAACCATGGATAGTGAGATAGACGAAGGTCTCGTTCACGGCTTCATCCGCGTCGATATGCACCTTGCCCACACACTCGTTATCGATAAACGCGCCTACGATATCGTTCGCGTCGGTGTCTATCTTCTCATCCACATACACTTGCGCGCGGATGTTCATCGTCGTCGGGTACTCGGCAAAGTCCGCATTCTGCCACGGATCCTGCGCTTCGATGGCGATATCCACCATCAGCGGCTCGGAGAGGTTATTCATATCCGTGAGGTAGATCAGCTCCGAGTATTCGCCTACGTTCATGTTCGGTGCATCTACGGTGAAGGTCAGCGTCCGCTCCTCCTCGGGATCCAGTGTGCCGCGTGCCTCGCTGCAGCTGAGCCATGCCGGCAGACCGTCAATCGTGAACTGGTAACGCTCGCCGGAGGTGTTGATGATCTTCGTCTTGAAGGTGAAGACATCCTCGCTGTATTCGTCGCGGTCGAGGATATACTCGATATTCTTCTCCGCCCATTTGAGCCTGTTCTTGTTCACAAACACAGTCCATGTCACAGGGCTCTCCATCGGGTTGCCGTTGAGGTCCTCTACGTCGCGGACGGTGATCTGGATGTTCTGCTTGTTGATCTCGTAGTCGAACATATTGAGGTTGATCATCAGCTCGTCGTTGTTGTACGCCCAGTCGAAGTTCATCTTGCTCAGCGTCGCTTTCTCACGTGCCGGAGCGAGGTTCTCGAAGTCGGCTTGCGACTTGGCCTGTGCGATATACGCCGAGTCAATCAGCGGCTGCACCTTGCCTTCCACTACCACGCCCTCGGAGGTCTTGAAGACGCGCTGGTCGTTGGGCGAGAAGACCTTGCGGATGATTCCGCTGCTGTTCTCTTGGTCATCTGAGAAGGTGAGTAGCGCCATCAATCCCATCTCATCACCGGATGGTGATATATTGTCGTACTGCTCGATGAGGTTCTGCGGCAGCGCTTGCTCGAACAGCACGAGGTTGTCGAGGTTACCCTTTAATCCTTTGCTACCGAGGTACATCGTTCCGCTGAACGCACCTATCTCATCTGAAAGGATGGAAGATATAAGGCTGCCGTCCATATAGATAGCCGTTGCGTTATAGGTACGGTTGACAGTCAGAACGAATGAATGCCATGAACCATCAATGTACGAACCGGCAAGTCTATGATCGAACAGGTCATTGCTGTAATACAGTTCGCCGTTTCGGAAGCCGATGAAGGTACCAAGCGCTTCGCCGGTGGTAGGATCTTGGTTACCTGCCGTCAGCAGCGCTACCGTGTCCTCCTGCAACGCCTCGACGCGGAACCACAACATCAGCGTCATGTCTTTTCCTGCCGAGCGGGAGAGCAACTCGTCTCTCAGACGGATACCTTTCTGCGTGCCGTCGAAAGCCAACGATATACCGTCCGGGGTCGTCCAACTGCCGCCGTAGAGTACCAGGTACGCGCCGTTCGCTTTGTCCGTCAGCAGATTACCCCTTCCTTCGTTCATCGGGTAGTAGTCCGCTAACTTACGCTCGTAACCGCTCATCTGTACCATATACGTGTCGCTGATCTCCTCCGGCGTCAGCGCTTTCGTCCATAGACGCGCTTCTAACATGTTGCCCTTGTATCCGCGGCCGAAGATCAGCGGTGCCTTGCCGCTGTACGCAGGCGCGTCAGAGCCGTTGAGATCAAGGCTCACGTTCTCCGTACCGACATAGAAGACCACTTTCTTACTCTCGTGGTTATAGACCGCAGCCACACGGGTGAAGCCGCTGATCACTTTGTTCATCGGTTTGGAACTGATCACCTCGTTGCCGAACTGCATATACAGCGTCGTGCCGGCTTTGATACCGAACTTAACGCCCTCGTCGCCGTGCTCAAACAGCACCGCGTCTGTGCCTTCCTCCGCCGGGTTCACCATCATATCGATCGTGAAGGACTTGGCGGACAGATTACGCATAATAGGCGACATAGCGTACGAACTCTCTGCCTCTGCAAAATATACCGAAGTCGAGGCCAACAGGCCCGTTGTGTTCGTATAACCGATCACTTGGAAGTTGTTGTCCTTATCGAGGTAATTACCCGCTATCGGCTCGTTGAAACGCAGCAGGATCTGGTTATCGTCCGTCAGGATACTGTTCGTCGGATTGGGCTTGCCAAATACGCGCGGCACGCGTGTATCCTTTATACCGCGCATGACTGCAGATGGACGTGTGATGAATCCGTTTCCGTGGCGGCAGAAAGCAACAGCACGCAGGTCGTACTGCTGCTCCATCGGGTCACGCTCGCCGTAGAAATGGATGTTCTCGATACGACCCGAACTGATCATCGCCTTGTTACCCGAAGCAGCATGATAGAGGCTGTCGTCCGCGTAGTACGAACACAGGTTCACCCAGTCGTCGTCGCTATGCGTGGACAACTTGTATTGGAACTCGATATGGTCGAAGTTCTTGTAGTTGATGTCAAACCCATCTATCACTACCGGCAGATACCATCCCGTCGAGTCTTGAGGCGAGAGAGTGTTCATGATCCAGTTACCGTGAGGAGCGGATATATTCACCGGACAAGCTACCGGCATGTAATGAACCGAGAACGTACATCGCGCCAACTCCGTGAGACTGCAACTGGAGACTAACGACAGCGTGATATCATCAAAATCATATCCTTCGCCCGCATAGACCTCTACGCGCTTGAACTGAATATCATTGCGGCTCAGTAACATCTCCCGCCCTTGCTCCAACAACGCCTCGCCGTCAATCATGATCTTCGCACCCTTGGGGTTAGTGCCTTGTTGCACTTTGAGCGTAAACGGTATAGGCATGTTATCCACGCTCTGGTACGGCACTTCGCTCTCGTTGGTGAGACGGAGATTGAAGACTGCCGGCTGATCTACGGGCACATTGCTGCGCTCGTGTACATCGATATCTAATTTTGGGTTCTCTAATTTGAGTGTCCCGGCCGAGAGCGGAGTCTTAGGCGTATAGAAACGGGTCGAGTCCGGTCCTTCCCACGGACAGCGGGTTGCACCTCCGTTGAGGAAATAGACATACGAACCGTAGAGATAGTCGTCGGCCTCCGTGAAATCGCGGTTGTCCCCGGTCTCGTCGTTGAATCCGCTCTTCTTATCCACTACGCGATAGACGCTGACATTCAGATACTCCAGCGACAGATTGTCTCCACTGAGGGTAAATCCGGTGGATTTGGAGGTTGTACTGCTGCTTGTAGCGGGACTCATGTTCCAATCCATATTGAGGATAGGGGTGAACTCGAATTTCCACGTAGCAGCCGCTGTCTTACCTACCACCTCTAATGGTTTGTCGTCAGCGGAGCCCAACTGTTGGAAGGCGGTTTCTAGCAACTTGGTAATGCTTGTACTGGCGCCCTGGACCATTTTCAAATCCTTACCGGGCAGCGCACTATTCAGAGACAAGCCCGGGTAGGTCACTTTCGTAAAGACAGAACTGGTGGAGTTATAACTCTCGCTATGGGATACAGAGGTAGCGCCGCCTACTGACCACGTGCCTACCAACTCGCTATTCGAGCCGCGGAGGGCGTCAATCTTCTCGCGTTCGTTCTTCACCAGAAGCGAGAACCAGTTGACATATTGGCGGTTATAGGATGCTACTTCGTCGTCATAGAGATTGTCATCCGGCGTAATCTGAACGTAATAGCCGTCCAAACCGAAGTTCTCATCGGAGGGAGCCACTTTGCTCCAATAAACGGGTTTGCCGGTAGAGGTAGCAATTGCTGCGACCGTAGCACTATCGCCCGTCATGAGGAGCGCGTCACGCTGCTGTACCAACTGCGAGAGCAGCGTGTTCTCAATATAATCCTGCGTATAGACGAAGGTGGAGTTGATATACGATGTAGCGCCTAACTCGGTACCGATGACGAGATAGTATTTCTCGCCCTTGGCGTCTCTACCTTCGGCGATAGTACGCATCGTACCGTTGGCAGCCTGCGCCGAGAGCGTGACATAGGTCAGCGAGTCGAGGGGCTGTACGGCGTCCATTATTCCGTAGAGCACATTCTGGGTCGCGCCGATGAATACATCCGCCGGAGCACCTACCGAAAGCGGGTCGCCGGCCGTGGAAATACGATCAGAAGTGGTGAAGGTATAAGTGCCACTATGCTTATAGAGGAAACTGCTGGTAATAGGCAGGGTCAAGGAATAGTTGGAGGTCGCCTCTGTCGGCGTTCCTGTCCATATACCGCCGCCCATTCCTGCAAAAGCACCCATATAGATATTGGCGCCTGCGCCGTATTTGAGCGTGATACCCAAACCGAACGTCAGTTGGAAATCCGTATTGCAGGAATAACTATAGGACGTACCTGCATCGAGGTAGGCGGAACTACCTGATCCCGGAGGATCGCGCAGGACATCCAGCAGGACTACTTCTCCATGCGTGGAAGCCGTGAAGTCGTTGCCTTTCAGTTTGTCACCCGCTACAAAGGCACGTATAGCCTGGGTCTCCACATAGGCACCCTGGTATTCAACCGAGAGGTCGAGTACACGCAGTGCATCCTCACCCGTCTTGATGAACGATACATAGTCCACCGGCACTACAATCTGCGCCTGTCCGTTCGCATCCAGTTGATGGGTTTGAATCTCGGTATTGATAGCGTCGTGCATACCGTTATAGACCTTGAGTGTACCGCCCTGGAGCCGTACTTCTTCATGCTGCAGAGAAGTAGGATCATTATTGTAATAGTAATCCTCATGGGCGGTAACGCAGAACTGGTATTTCTCGGAGTTGAATACCGGTGCGCCGAAAAGATAGGTATAACTGCCGTCTTCTTGTTCCTCCACTACAGGCACCTCGATATTTTGGTTTTGAATATTCCGGCGCGTAATGGTTTTCTCGCCATAATAATCCACCGGCATGCCGAACTGCAACTGGGTGCAGGAGACAGTGATCGGGCTATGATAGGTGATGCTGTACGCCTCGTTGTAATCCACCTCTTTGCCTTCTTCCGTATTGGTACGATGCTGCAGCGGTGCGTTCGTCAGATCCAGTGTCTCACTGGTCTTACCCTCCGCATAGAGCGTAGCGTAGCCGCGTGCGGTAGCTTGGGTGATCTTATATTTGACAGGGAAGAGATCGACATAATACTCACCCGTGTTCACATCCGGATAGATGATGATGCGTTTCTTGTAGTACTCCGTGCGGGTAGCACCTACCGTGTCCACAGCCTCTCCGTTGCGCACCTCGTGAGGCAGGTTGATAATGACGCTATCGCGCGTCAAATCATCCTTATAATGAACGATTTGCGAGATATTGTCGCCCTCGAGTTCGAAGACCATCTTGAGGTCATCGCCGAGGTTGTTCTGACTCAGACCAAAGCCTAAGGGTTTCTCCGTCTGGGTACGACCACCGGCGAGACGACCGATAAGGCGCACTTTCGTCAGATCCGTAATACGTACATCGTCCAGCGCTTTGACAAGCAAGAGGGTGCTGTCTTCGCTCTCATCGTCCATCTTCACAAAACCGTTATTGAGGAAGGTATGTCCTTCTTTGTATGCCTGGAGAGTAAAGCGGTCGTTCTCCGGCACGCGGAGTTCGAAATTACCCGATGCATCGGTCTTATAGAGGGCAGTGCCGTTCATGACGGGGATGCCGTTCAACTTGAGATGTACATCCCTTGCCGGCACCGTACTGTTCTCATAGAGCACGCGTCCTGTCAGGCGGACGGAGGAGATATTGGCGAAATTGATATTCTCCTTGATACAATCATCCAGCCCGAGAGTCACCGACGCATTATTCGCAGAGGTGTTGTTATAGGTGAACTGCGCCTTGGTCGAAGTAGGGGTGATCGCATAGGGATAGCCTTCGCCGTAGATCAGGCTGTCCAGCAGGTAGTAACCGTTCTCGTCCGTTTCGACCGTCTGTACAATCGTGCCGTCGGAGGTGCGTGAACCTACTACCGTGATACCCGGGCAGGCGGTGCCGTCCTCGTAACGGACATAACCGCTCACCTTGCCGTACGGGTTACGCGAACCTACCGCCGTAGCATCTACGGACTTCACATTGCCGTTGCACTCGTACGTCATTGTCAGGCGATATTCCCATTCGGGAGATACGAACGGATTAGCTGTACGGTCTTTGTACCAACTGCCTGTATAGTTCTCCACCAATACCGTCCAAGCGGTGTCGCTGCCTGCCGGGCGTGTCTCAATCTTGTAGGAACCCACATTGCCATCCGTTGTTTCCCAGCGCAGCAGCACTCCGTCGGAGTACTCCAGTTGGGTAGCAGCGAAGGTATTGAGGTTTGCCGCCTCGGTGAAATAGACAATCGAATCTTTGTCGCGTGCCGGTGAAACAGGCTTTGGATCGTAGTTGAGGCTGTCGTTATGTACGGTCACATCCGTGGTATCCACATACACCTCGTATCGATAGTGAACACAAGGCGTTGACGCTATGTCGGAGAAGCGCACTAACGGCATAATACCGGTATATGTAGTATCATTCTGGTGATACTTGATCCTATTGATGGCAGCCTGCACACTATCCCGTGGAATCTCCATATCTACCGTATCTCCCAGCTCTGTAAAGATCTTACGGAGCATGAAGCGCTGCTTGGGATCCAGATAGTAATGGCTGTAGCCCGGCGCCTCTTCGCTACGGGCGCGGTTGCGGTTCGTATTTTGGATATTCAGAGAGAAATTCACACGATGGCTGGTCTCGAAATCATCCGCCAAGCGGTAAGTCAGATGCTTGGAAAGCGGCCACGGACTATAAGTGTAGGGAGGCTCGTACGCCATTTTCACAGCAAAGTCATGCCCATCCCATCCCCATTGGGAGGAAGACACACGGCGAACGCGATAGTAAACAGTGTGGCTCTTCTCCACGGGATTCCACCATGCGGCTTCCACCGTATCCTGATAGGTATAGGTCTGGTGGTCGAGTGTATCCGTCATCAGCGAGTCGTACGCCATCTGTATCAGTTCGATCGTCGTGGCGTCCGAGAAATCCGAGCGGTACGCACGCTGGATTTCGAACATGTCGTTCTCCATCAGTTCATCCTCCGCCGGATGGTAGATTTTCCAGGTCAGTTGCTTCTTGCGGTAATCGATAAACCACTTGCCGGAAGCCTTGTCCTGCGTCTTGAGACCGGAGATTGCAAAATCATGGATCTTGTGGTATGCCGGTATATTGACCGAATTGGAGTTCAGCACTTGCGTTTGCGTGCTATCCATCGAACGCTGGATCTCCATCGTGATATATAGGCTGCGGACTACATCGTCGCTGTTCACAAAAATCATATCCGCTCTCGCGTCACAAGGGATAGGATCTCCCGTACCGTTGAGCCAATACCGATACGGTTGTTGTACCGAAACGTATGGAACAGCAATCTTACCATAACCGGCTGTTCCGTTTTCATTTAGGACATATAGGAACGGAGTTTGTAACTGCGGTGCGGGATCGGGATCACCACCTGTTATTTTCGCTAATGTGCGTTGTTGGCTTTGTCGTGCCTGGTCGGACGGATCTCCTCCCTCACGACGGAAATGCACCGTGTTACCCACCCAATATGTCTTGTTGGCAAACTCGGTGGGTTCGATAAAGTCGAACTCTAAATAGGTCAACCAATCTGCCGTTCCCTGGCGTTTGAGATAGAACTCATGCCACAGACCGTCCGCGGATACATGTACAGGCTCTCCATCGTAGGTATTGGTCACAATGATGGCACCGGATAGCAATTTCAAACGCACCCACCCGCGATCACTGGGGTTTGTACAGTCTTCACAGTCATCTGCGGCTGGCCTGTTATGCCCGGCGTTGTCCGCCTCGTAAATCATAAAGTTCGGGTAGTCGGTATCGGCTGCTCCTTCCAAATGGGTCCAGCAACGAGAGCCTTGAGTCACATTCGACTCATCAGAATAAGCCCAGAAATTTCGGCTCGTACCGCAGGCAAATACAAGAATCTTGAAATGCACTTTCCCGTTGCCGGCAGCGTAAGCCGAATAATGGGTTCCACCCACCTCTTCACGGAAATACCAATCTCCGTGACTCGCGCGAGCGAAAAGGTTTGTCACAGGCACCGATGCCAGCGTCAAAACTGCTAACAAATAAAGAATAGTCTTTTTCATCATTGTGTTAGATTTGTTAAGTATAAAATTTTTATGATTTTTTCACAACATAAACAACGTCGGCGCAAAATTACAAAAAAAAATGCACATACGCTATACGCACGCGCATTTTTTACAAAGTGTATCCTAAAAGGGTTAGAAATTTACGAATTGTTTCCTAAATGGGTGTTTTGCGTGGACCACCACTCGCTGGGTGTTTGACCGGTTTCGCGAGCGAACGTGCGCGTGAATGCCATTCGGGATGAGAAACCGCAGCGAGATGCGATATCCTGAATCTTGAGTTCCGGCTGCCCGATCATCAGACGCTTCGCTTCTTCGATACGCATACCATTCACCCATTGGTAGAATGAACAACCGTACTCGTTGTTGATGAGTTGGCTGAGGTAAGTGCGGTTGAGCGGAAGCACCTGACGTAAGTCCATTAACTGGAAATCGGGATTAAGATAGGGTTTGTCCTTTTCGAGCCAAGTTTCCAACGTTGCTTTGTATGCCGCGTACGGTTGGTCGATTTCGGTTGGCTCCGCTTCCGGCTCTATCGTACGCAAACGTTGCCACGGGTCCTTGCGGTAGAGAATCTGCTCCGTGCTATAGATAAGCATGGGGATGATGAACCATTGCTGCGTGAAGCCACGCGTATGCCCGCTAGCAACGCATATATTGACATAATTGAGACCGATGATGGCTAACATGATACAGTAGCGGATGATCCACTGCACATCCATATTGTCCAAAGTCGAGAAGTTATCCTCGCACCATTTTTGATACCGGCGTATATGCGTGAGCACCAAAGCAAGCAGCGCATACGGATAGAGCGCTATCAACAGCCGTAGACTGAAAGGAATCACATAGTCCAACGCTACCAGCACAATCATCGGCAACAACTGCCACGCCACGACCTTCCACGTCAGCCATCCCGGACGAAGGGTCTCGGTAGGATACAGCACCATCACCCATCCTAACAGATTACCGATCAGCAGTTCATACGCCGTGATATGCTCGGCACCCATGTTCATCACCTGCATAGGTGCGAGCACGTAACAGACAAAATAAGACAGATCGCCCAAGCCCCACGTCAACAACGCATATCCCCATATATGCCGAATACGAACGTTCTCCACATGCCGGAACGTGATCCACGCGCAGGCAAAAGCTGCCGTGAACGTACCTACGTTGAATGCAGGCGTGAGAATAGTATCATATATAGTGTCCGGAATGAACTGCGCCAGATAACTGCTCAGCACCACCACCGCTACCATCACCACGCCGAAAATAACCTCCGACTTGTAATCAAACCATATGTTTTTGAATGTGTTATTCTGCATAATACACAGTTTGGACTATTGATCGTTGAGGTGCTTGCCGGTCATGTCATACAAATGACCATTGATATGCAGGATCACCCGTCCGTTTATTCGTCCAGTTTGACGTCTTGGGCATTCATCTGGAGGGTCGTGCGGCCGCGGTAGGAGTTCTCCTCTAGGTAGAAACAGACATCCACGGCTTTGCCGTTCTGCAGATGGATGGCTTTGTCGCCTTGCCCGAAAGCGATGCCGTCCATGGCGACCACGCAGTCGGTCAGATCCAGATGCAGATGGCGTCCGTCACTCACCGCGCGGGAGTTGCGGTTGTTGATCAGATGGCGGCAGAGGAAGAGCGGCCGCTCATTGCCGGGGCCAAAAGGCTCGAGGCATTGAAGGATCTTGTACATCTTCCAGTTCATATCGCTCAGCTCCACCTCGGCTTCGATATCCAACGTCGGGCATTGTTGCTCGGGCTTGATATGTGCTGCCACGTACTCTTCGAACCGGCGCCGGAACTCCGGCAGGTCTTTGCGATGCATGCTGAGACCGGCGGCGAACTTATGTCCGCCGAAATTAGTGAGCAGATCGCGGCAGGAGTCGATGGCGGTATAGATATCGAAATCGCTCACCGAACGGGCGCTACCGCTGATGATATCGTCGTCTCCGGCGGTGAGTACAATAGTAGGTCGGTAATAGGTCTCGGTGAGACGACTGGCGGCAATTCCCACTACTCCCTTATGCCACTCGGGCGAGAAGACGACGGTCGTGAATCGGCTCGCATTGTTCGGGTCTTTGGCCAGTTGCTCAAGCGCCTCATCGGTGGTCTTGGTATCAAAATCCCGCCGGTCTTGGTTATAGGAATCGATATCCTGCGCAAAGCGCAGAGCTGCCTCGGCATCATCGGTGATGAGCAGACGTACCGCCTCTGCACCAGACTTGATACGCCCCGCGGCATTGATACGCGGCCCGAACTTATAGACGAGATCGTTGATGGTGATGGTCTTGCCTTCTATACCCGCCACCTGCATGATGGCTTGCATGCCCACGGACGGGAACGCATTGAGGGCACGGAGCCCGTAGAAAGCGAGGATGCGGTTCTCTCCCGTGACCGGCACGATGTCCGACGCGATGGACATAGCCAGCAGCGGTAAGAGGCGATAGACCTCCTGTGGATCGATGCCGCGCCGCTGGGCGTACGCTTGCGCCAGTTTGAAGCCCACGCCGCAACCGCTCAGTTCCTTGAACGGATAGCGGCA
>CAMHQP010000039.1 GCA_946187555.1 uncultured Bacteroidales bacterium | reverse complement strand
AATATTACTTTCTGGATGGCCGATACACAGAATGGCGGAAAGATTATTGAAGCTTTCAAATGTGTGGCGAATACGCAAGCCGAAGCTCCCAACGTGGGGGCATTAGTACGTGTTACCGGTCAATTGACCAAATATTACTCAACGCCCGAGTTTGCTGCAGGCTGTACCTGTGAGATTATTGATAATGGCATACCTCCGATAAACCTCGGTCATAAGACTATAGCGGAGTTTATCGCCCTCGCAAACACCAAAGATACCTGTATTTTAACCGCCGCAGTGACCAATATCGTTGACGTACAACGTGGTAACTTTCATATATATGATGGTACCGACAGTGCATATGTGTATGGCATGCCTAATTTCGCAAGTTATGGCATAGATGAAGGTGATACAGTGACTATTGCCGGTATATATCAACTGTATGGAACTACCCACGAGGTAACCGGAGCTCGCTACATAAGCCATGTTCACCCGGTAGTGGAAGTGCCGGTAGAAATGCTGCGTGTATGTGCACAAAACTTAGAGAACTACTATTATAACTACGATCTGTCGTCTCGTCCGGATTACAACGATGCTGAAGGTTTCCGTGTAAAGACACAGAAGATAGTGAACGCAATGTTAACCATCGATGCGGATATTTATGCGTTCTGCGAAGTGGAGGCTAAACCGATTGTGCTGCAGCAGTTGGCTGATTCGATGAATAGATATGCCGACGTTACCGGACGTTATGCTGCGGTGTATGATGGTATTGACTATACATGGACTGAGGGTATGTCGGATAACCAGTTGAAGTCCGGCTTTATCTATCGTACGGACAAAGTGGCTACTTATGGTAGCAACACCGGTGCTGTGAGCGGAAACGGATACTATGCACACACCATGCGTATCCAGACATTCAAGCAGTTGGTCAATAATGAGAAGTTTATCATAAGCATGAACCACTTTAAGGCTAAATTGGGTGAGGATCAAGGGGAACCAATGCGTCAGATTAATGCCAATAATCTTGTGAATGCGGTGTCCAATCTTTCTGCAGATCCGGATATCCTGATCTTAGGCGACCTCAACTGCGAAGTTAACGAAGCACCGATACAGACCATCCTCAATGCCGGTTTTGAAGAGCAGTTACTCAAGTACAATCCGAATGCTTGGTCGCACTGCTACGGTAGTGGTGAATTGATTGACCACGTGTTGGCTAACCCTTCGATGGCAGAGCAGATCGTTGATGCGCGCGTGGTGCATATATGCGCACACTGGTGTAATAATGCGGTTTCTTCCGAGGACTCTTGGTCTGACCATGACCCCTATGTGGTAGAGATGTATTTAGGTAAAAAGCCTGATTTTACGGCGGTTGAGAACGTTGTTTCTACTGAACCGCAGGCACAAAAAATACTCCGCAACGGACAGATTGTTATTATCCGCAGCGGAGTAGAATATACGATTACGGGTCAGCGCGTTTATTAATCTATGCGCGCGCCTAAAATAGAATAGGTTCTTCCTTCGCGAAGGATAACCACTTGACCATTGCGCAGTACTTTATGTGCTGCGCTTTGTTTTTCTATAGTCTCAACACCCGTCGGACTCGGATACGCTAACTTAATACCATAGATGTTAATACCGCTATTAGCAGAGTATAGGTATATACGCGTAGCATTTCCGGTGTATGAGTAGGTGCCGGTATTGACTGAACCTGCCGGAGCTGACATCGTAGAAATGACATTGCTGAATGAACCGGAGGCGATATTCAACGTTCGGGCGTCTCCACTACCACTACTGCTGGTCAGATAAACCGTTATGGAGCAGCTACCCGTTACATCAAACCAAAGATGTCGATAATTGGCATTTCCGGAACCGCCGAATTTGAGGCGGTGGGTGAAGTTGATGTCGTCCACTGTTTTAGCATCGGCGTCAACCGTGACGGCTTTATCGGAAGTAGCTACAATATGCAGTTCACGTACCGCGGTTTCTGACGTGATGGTGCCTAAGTTTTTGAAATCGTCATCAGAGATATTCCACCAATCGGAGATTACCTCCGGCTCCGGATCCGGTTCATCGCCGGCGCACGAGGAGGATACTTCGGCGGTGTTGGTGACGGTTAAGGTTGCACCGGCACCGCAGGTGCTGTTCGTGACATAGTTCTTGGCGGTTGCAGCAGAGAGCTGATCATATGCATAGGTGGGAGCAGAGACACTTCCGGCATCGGAAGGTAAGTTACCGGTGCAGTTGACGAACTTGCAGTAGTTGGTGGTGTGGTTGAAAACATTCCATATTTTTGATGGACTATTTGCTTTTCCGGCAAACGTACACCCTTCGAAATAACAGGATGCCTTCTCGGGACCGATGTAGTAATCGGCTACGGAACTGTTCCAGTAGCAGTTCAAATAATGGATCAAACAGTTGCGACAACGGGTCATTCGTTGTTTGCAACCCTCGTCCCACCAACAGTAACCATAGGTGATGTTATAGGTGCCATCCGTGGGTTTGTCGCTACTGCCGGAGCCGATAAGGTTGGAGAAGCGGTGGTCGTCCGTATGATCGGAATTCGTATCACCTGCGTCGCGGGGACGCGGGGCTTTCAGATAACGGAAACGACACCAGGTCACGGTGATATTATCTGCTGTACCTTTGATATCGAAGTTTCCATCGCAACCGTCCTGGAAATCACAGTGATCCACCCAAACATTCGTGGCTTTGTCTAAGCATAAGTTATCCCAACCATCACAGTCAAAGGCACCAGGACCTTCGAAGATGATATTGCGAATGATGATGTTGTTTCCTTTGAGATACAAGATACCCGATTCGGTTGCATTTTGCTTATTAGATATCAGCTTTTTACCCGGCAGCGCCATGATAGTCAGGTTCGATTTGTCTGAACTGATATGATTGGTGACGGTGATATTCTGTGTGATGAGTATCACACGGTCTTTCTTACCAAGCGCCGCACTGAGTTCGGATTCATTCGTTACGAGAATAGGCGTAGCGTTGCCACCGCCGGTCACACTTGTGCCTGCGTAACCCCATGAAGAGGATGCACAATAATCGACAGCCTTGGCGGGAACAAGGAACAAGGCACAAAGAGCAAGGACTAATACTTTTTTCATAACAGATCTATTATTTATTCGACAAGTTTGGCTAATGCTTTTTCTTCTTTTTCGGTCATCTGGACTTTCGTCTCGGGGGTCTTATCTCCCTGACCGGTGAGGTGCAATACACCATGAATAAGGATTCGATGCAACTCGTGCTCAAACGACACACCCACCATCTCTGCATTCGAACGTACCGTGTCCAGCGATATAAAGATATCGCCGTTGAGGGTAGAGGCCGTCGAATAGTCGAAAGTGATGACATCAGTATAGTAGTCATGGCCGAGGAACTCGCGATTGACGGCTAACTCCCGCTCATCCGAGCAGAAGATATAATTGATATTACCCACACTAAACCCGTAATCTGCCGCTACGGCACGAATCCAACGGCTTACACGGCGCTCATCCAGCGCCGGCATCTCTATACTATCTGTGCTAAATCGAATCATTCCATTTTCTTATACTATCCTTATCCTATTTTTACCATAGGATACCCATAACATACCCATAGGATACCTATAAGATACTTTGATTTTTTTTGCTATTTCTGTACTTGTACTATATATATACTATGTATATATATACTTTTTGCTTGTTTTATTGTTTTTTAACCAAAGAAAATCGGGGCAATTGCAAAAGCTGCTACTGCTCCTGCCAAATCAGCCAGTAAACAGCATGCTACTGCGTGTCCTGTATCTTTGATATTCACACTACCGAAATAGACGGCGAGGACGTAGAAAGTGGTGTCTGTTGTGCCCTGGAGGATGCAGCAGAGTCGTCCAACGAGGCTGTCTGCACCATAATTGGTCATCGCTTCGAGCATTAGGCCTCGAGCACCACTACCGCTGAGCGGTTTCATAAGGGCTGTGGGGACAGCGCCGGCGAGATCGGGGTTAATGCCACATGCGGCAAAGCACCACGCGATGCCATGTTCGAGCAGTCCCATCGCTCCTGAGGCGCGGAACATGCCGACTGCCACGAGGATGGCGATGAGGTAAGGGATGATGCCGATAGCCGTTTGGAATCCTCCTTTGGCGCCGTCGATAAAGGCATCATAGACGTTGATCTTCTTCGCCATGGCTTGGATTACGAACCAGCAGATGACGCCTAATAACAATATCGCTGCGATCGCTGCCGAAACAACGGAAAGGGTGCTCGGATTCAGTTTGGTGGCGCCCCAAACGAGCAATCCCACAAGTGCGGTCAGGCCGATGAGTGTGCCTAAAACGACAGGATCTTTGAGGCGGATCTTCTGCGCGATGCAGACGCAGATAAGTCCGACCAGCGTAGCAACGTACGTGGCAATCAATATCGGCAGGAAAACATCCGCTGGGTTGGCTGCACCGAGTTGGGCGCGGTATGCCATGATGGTCGTCGGGATAAGCGTCAGACCGGAAGCGCCGAGAACGACGAACATAATCATCGCGTTGGAGGCTTTGGCTTTGTTCGTGTTCAACTCTTGCAATTCACCCATCGCTTTGAGTCCCATCGGTGTAGCGGCATTGTCGAGGCCGAGCATGTTCGCTGCGAAATTCATCAGCATGGAGCCGTAAACAGGATGTCCTTTCGGGATCTCGGGGAAGATGCGGCTAAAGAACGGATTGATGGCTTTGCCGAGGGTGTTAACTGCACCTGCTTTCTCACCGATTTTCATGATTCCCATCCAAAGAGCCAGTACACCGGTCAGACCGAGCGAGAGTTCAAAACCCGTTTTGGCACTATCAAAAGTCGAATTGAGAATCGCAGAGAAGATATCTACGTTTCCGTAACAAATTGCTTGTACCAAGCCCATTAAGACGGCTATTAGAATGAGCGAAATCCAAATATAATTCAAAATCATGCGACAAAAGTACACTTTTTTTTGCATATATACAAATTTTTTAGTAATTTTGCACGATAAATGGCAAATAGTGGTAATTTCTATAGGATTCTGGCGTTTCTGAAGCACTTCTTTACGTCATGGAACACTACCGGCGAAGGTATTCATTCGCCGTATCTGTTTGAGTTGGTTCGTTTCATCCTACGAGATGAGAATGCCTACTATTGCTTCGCGGATATCGAGCGCAGAAGAGAGATGTTGTTGGCCTGTGAGGATACGTTGGAGGTGGTGGATTTTGGCTCGCAGGGCTCGCCGGAAGGTAAACATGTGCAGCGCCGTGTGTGTGACATCGCGAAGACGCATTTGGAGAGTAAGCAGGTGGGACAGGCGTTGTTTCGATTGGTCAATTGGATAGGCGAACATGAGAAACGTCCGTTGGAGATATTGGAGTTGGGGACGTCGCTTGGTGTGACGACAGCTTATCTGGCGGCTGCTGACAGCAGGAACCGCGTGGTGACGATGGAAGGGAGCGGCGAGGTGTTGCGCGTGGCGCAGGGCGTGTGGCGCGCGTTGCGAATGGAGAATATTGAATGGATTGAAGGGAATATAGACGACACCTTATTTAAGCGCGCGCGCAAGAGTATAGACGTGGCGTATGTGGACGCGAATCATACCTATGAGGCCACGATGAGCTACGTGGACTACCTGTTACCGAAGTTACCGGAGAAAGGTGTTTTGATCTTGGATGATATCCATTATTCGGAACAGATGGAGCGCGCCTGGGCGGAACTGAAAAACGATGCGCGTGTGACGACCAGTATGGATCTGTACCATGTAGGATTGCTGTTCGTGGATCCGCATTATCTGAAACGACATTATATAATACGATTATGATATATACGAAGACAGGCGACAAAGGCGAGACCGCATTGGCAAGTGGTCAGCGTGTATCAAAAACGGACGCGCGTATTGAGGCGTATGGTACGGTCGATGAACTGAACAGTTGGATCGGCATGTTGCGCGTTGCCGTTAGCGAAGCACAGCCGGAATTGGAGTGGATTCAGAACAAACTCTTTAACTTGGGAGCGGAGTTGAGTGAAGCCCCGGGTGAGTGGATCGTAGATGCCGATGTGAAGCAGTTGGAAGCATGGATTGACGCGATGCAGGCGGTAGTCCCGAAGCAACGAGCTTTTCTGTTGCCGGCCGGCAGCGAAGGAGTGACTCGGAGCCATGTGTGCCGTACTATTTGCCGTCGTGCGGAACGCCGAATGATCGAAGCCAAGGCAAGTGCTGTGGCCTTACAATTCGTCAATCGACTGAGTGATTATTTGTTTGTACTGGCTCGTTACGTGGCATATAAGTCAAATGAAGGAGAAATTATGTGGAAAAAATAACAAAAGTGTGTAAATTTTGACGAAAATGTCAACAAAGTGCTAAAAAATGACGAAAATTGTAAAATAATGTCACAATTATTTGCACAAATCGAAGATTTTCACTACTTTTGCACGCTTTTTTGATTTTACACGTATAATTACACGTATGTATTGGACATTAGAATTGGCTTCTAGATTAGATGACGCGCCATGGCCGGCGACTAAAGATGAGTTATTGGATTACGCGAATCGTGAGGGACTTCCCTCGGAGGTGATCGAGAACTTGCAGGAATTGGAGGGAGATGATGAGGAACAGTACGAAAGCATATTGGATATCTGGCCTGATTTCCCGACCAACGATGATGATTTCCTTTATAACGAGGAAGAGTATTGATAGATTTGTGAAAAGAGTTATTGTTGTCCTATTCGGTCTGTTGACCATTGTAACTGCGAGTGCGCAGTTTGACCCGCAAATGGGGCAATATATGTACTTGCCGACAGCCTATAATCCGGCGGCTGTAGGAGAAGGAGGTTTGATGAAGGTGGCGGGTATGCACCGCATGCAGTATGTGGACATTAAGAACGCACCGATGAGCACATGGTTCAGTTTCAGTTCTCCGTTTGTGATAGGCAAGACGAGTCATGGTGCGGGAATACGATTTTTGAATGATAGATATGGATTGTTTACGACGCAATCGTTGTATGCTCAATATGCGTATCGCCAGAAATTAGGAAAAGGGTATTTGTGTGTGGGGGTTGATTTGGGTTTTGTGAATGTGGGTTTCAAAGGCGATTCGGTGAATTTGAGTCAAATGGGAGATGAGTATCACGAGTCGAATGACGATGCGATTCCGACGGGTAGTAAATCAGGAATGAAGTTTGATATGGGCTTGGGATTGTACTACTGCACACCGGTCTGGTGGGTTGGAGCAAGTTATAGTCACTTGACGCGGCCGGGGGTTGATTGGAGTGATGGTACAAGCGGAAAAGAGCAGATCGTGACTTTGGTGGGGACGATGTATGTGACGGGCGGTTATCATTTCCGATTGAAAAACTACCGGGAATGGATGTTGACGCCGAGCGCGATGGTGATGAGTGATTTTAAGAGTTGGGACGTAAACTTGACATTGATGTGCGATTACAAAGACCGATACCGATGGGGACTCGGATATCGTATATTAGGAAGCGTGAATATATTGTTAGGCGTAGATATCATCTCCGGACTGCAGTTGGGTTACAGTTGTGAACTGCCGACCAACAAGTTGCTCCTGGAGAGTTATGGAAGCCACGAGATATATCTGGCGTACGGATTTGACATCCTGAAGCCGAAAAGAACGAATAAATATAAATCAATTAGATACTTGTAAGTATGAAAATGAGTAAGATGTTGCCATTGATCGCGTTAGCGTTTGTAGTGGCTAGTTGCAACAAACCCGCGGGAGAGCTCGTAGGAGCATCTAAGTCGACCACTTTTAAGGAGGCGAATCCTTATGGGATGCTGTTTATCAAAAAAGGTAGTTTTATGATGGGTGCAAACACGCAATCCGCTGTCTTTGAGCAGCCGGACAACGTGATTATGGTTACCGTGGATGCGTTCTGGATGGACGAGACGGAGATTACCAATAACGAGTACCATCAATTCGTAAACTGGGTACGTGACTCGATTGCGCTGACCAACTTGGTTGCGGCGGGTATGACCGATTATGCTATCCAGCCGAAGGATGAAGACTTTGACGAGGAGAATTTCCGTATCAATTGGAATAGGAAGATTCCTTGGAAGAGCAAAGAAGAGGATGTCGTTGATGCCTTGTCGCCGATGTTCTACTCGGATGGCGGTTTGAATACGAACAATTTGCACTACCGCTATACATGGGTAAATATGGATGAGGCACTGCCGCAACGTAATAAATTTGACGTGGCTACGAGTACCTATCCTCCGGGAGCAACGGCACGTGTAGATACGTTCTGGGTAAATGCACGTAACGAGATATGTGACTCTACCATCATTCGTCCGTTGCGCGAGCCGAAAGACCTGTTGACCGAGAAGATCATCAGTGTCTATCCGGATACGTTGGTATGGGCACGTGACTTCCAGTTCTCGTACAACGATCCGTTGTTGCACATGTACTTCAAGCACCCGGGATATGCTGAATATCCGGTGGTTGGTGTTACGTGGGAGCAGGCGCATGCGTTCTGTAATTGGCGTACGAAACTGTTCAATATGCATTCGTCGATGGAGGTGAACGAATATCGTTTGCCGACGGAGGCGCAATGGGAGTATGCGGCTCGTGGTGGTCGTAAGATGGCGATGTATCCGTGGGGTAGTAACTACGCTCGTGACGGCAAGGGTTGTTTCTTTGCTAACTTCAAGCCGTACCGTGGCGCTTACAACGATGATACGGGTACGACCACGATGAAGGTGGCTCAGTTCCGTCCGAATGATTTCGGTCTGTTCGATATGGCAGGTAACGTATCGGAGTGGACGAACTCGGCATATCAACCGGCAGCTAATACGCATATTCATGACTTGAATCCGGACTATTGCTACATGGCACGTAAGGCCGATCCGGACATCTTGAAGCGTAAAGTTGTCAAGGGTGGTAGCTGGAAGGACATCAGTTACTTCATGCAGTGCGGTGTACGTACTTATGAGTATCAGTATGAGAGCCGTCCGTACATCGGCTTCCGTTGCGTCCGCGCGTACATAGGAGAATAATCATTATAGAATATAAATCATAAAATTAAGCAATACAATTATGGCTACAGAAAAAGCAAACCAAGGTTTTGGTGCAAGATTCTTTCATTGGTATGAGTCTTACGATGGAAAGAACGTCGTAAACATTATTTATTCGGCAGGTGCATCGGTCGTTATTATCGGTGCGTTGTTTAAGATTTTGCACTGGCCGGGTGCAAGTCAGGTGCTTATGATCGGTATGTTTACCGAGGCATTCTTGTTCTTGATCGGTACATTGGAGCATCCGCATCCGGAGTTCCACTGGGAGAATGTGTTCCCGCAGTTGTTGGAGTATGGTACAAAACCGGAATTGTTGGAGGAGAAGTCCAAACAACCGCGTCCTACTTTGTTAGGCGCAGGTGTAGCCGGTGCTCCGGTTGCTGCAGCCAGCGGTGTTGCTGCAGCCAGCGGTGTTGCTGCTGCAAGTGCAGCAGAGCCGTCCGCTAAGGCTCCGGGCTTGAAGGATGAAGATTTCAAGGCGTTGAAAGAAGGTATTGGTGAGTTGGCTAAGACCGCTACGCAGTTTGCAGAGTTGGGCAAAGTAGCTCAGAGTGGTGTTAAACTGAATGAGAAACTGGTTGCTGCTGAAGCTGCTACGACGGAATATGCCGCTAAGTTGGCTAATGTAGGTATTGCTACAGATAACTTGTCGCAGGCTGCGAGTGGTTTGTCCGGTGCATATGCTCAGATTGGTGCAGACATGAAGAGTGTGGCAGAGGAGACTAAGGCTTATAAGGCAGGTGTTGAGCAGGTTGGTAAGAGCATCGCTTCGTTGAATAGCGTTTATGAGTTGCAATTGCAATCTGTAAAAGCCCAGACGGAGGCACAGAAGGATGCAGCAGCTGCAGCTAAAGAGGCAGCTGAGGCTCAAGTAGCATTCGCTAACGGTGCAAAGCAACTGCAGAAGCAGGTAGCTGACCTGAACGGCATCTACGGTAGCATGCTGAACGCACTGGCATAATGCATAATAAATAGTAAATCAGTTAATTAGACAATACTAAAACACTTCAGCAATGGGTGGAGCAAAAAACTGTCCGGAAACCCCGAGACAAAAAATGATTGGTATGATGTACTTGGTGCTCACCGCCATGTTGGCGTTGAACGTAAGTACGGATATTCTCAATGGTTTTACATTGGTGGATAACAGTCTGCACTCCTCTATCGCTGCATCGGATACACGTAATGCGAAACTCTATAACGATTTCAAGGCTGCTAATGCAGACAACCCGGAGAAGACGCAAGAGTGGTACGATAAGGCCTTAGAAGTACAAAAGCGTGCAGATTCGCTTTACAATTATATTCAGGATTTCAAGGAGCATATTGCTATCTTGGCTGACGGCCAAAAGACGGTAGATGAATGGAAAGCTCAAGGTATCGATCCGACGATGCATATCGAAGGAAACTCGAACTTGGATGTAACCGGTCAATATGCGATTGTACAAGGTAATGGTTTGAAACTGAAAGAGATCGTTGCATACTATCGTGACTATGCTGCCGGTTTGGCAGAGCAAGATGCGGAGTTGCGTCAATCGATTCAGCAGAACCTGGCTACCGAGCGTGGTTACAACGCACATGAGAAAGACTCGTGCGATTGGGAAGTCGCTATTTTCGACGGTATGCCTGTAGGTGCTTCGATCACGATCCTGACAAAGATGCAGAACGATGTTCGTTCGACGGAGAGTCAGTTGATTCAATACTTGATGGATCGTACGGACGCGGGTGACCTGCGCGTAAATAAATTGAACGCGTACGTGATTCCGAATTCGAACTATGTGATTCGTGGCGGTAAATATACGGCACAGATTATCTTGGCCGCCGTTGACTCGACGCAACGTCCTGAGTATTATATCGAAGGTCAGCGCATCAACGATCAAGGTATCTATGAGGTTGCTGCTTCGGGTACAGGTTTGAAGAAATATTCCGGTTGGATTGCTTATCAGAACCCGTCTACGGGCGAGATGGAGAACCTGCCTTTCTCGAGCGAGTATAGCGTAGGTGAGCCGGCTGTGACGATCTCGAATACCGACTTGAATATCATGTACCGCGGTTATGACAATAAGTTCTCGATCTCCGTACCGGGTGTATCGAATGATAAGGTCAAAGTAACCGTTAACGGTGCGCAAGTACGTCAGCAAGGCGGTTTGTGGATTATCAAACCGGGTGATGCAGCGAAGAGTGTATCGATCTCTGTATCGGCCGAGTTGGATGGTCGTATGCAACCGATGGGAAGCAGGGAGTACCGTGTGAAGGCACTGCCGAAGCCGGGTGCTTACTTCAAGTCGGGTGAGAACGAGTACAATGGTGATAAGGCTATTCCTCGTGGTGCATTGTTGAACACGGCAGCTACGGTTATCGCTTCGTATGGTCCGGACGGTCTGTTGGATCTTCCGTTCCAGATCACCGGTTTCCGTGCGAACATCAACGGTGTATATCTTGAGTCCAAAGGTAGCAAGTTCACCAAAGAGCAGTTGGATCGTATGGCGAAGTTGAAACCGGGTAACTCGGTCATCATTACTGATATTCGCGCCAAGGGTCCGGATGGCAAGGAGATTCGTCTGTCGCCGATTCCTTTAACTCTGAATTAATAGATAAGGATATGATAAAGAAAATTAGTATTATTGCATGCTTGATGTTGGGCGTTATCACCGCTCAAGCACAGCATAAGGTTATCTCGTTCTTCGACGAGATGGGTAGCGCTCGTATTCAGACGGAGGAGTTCTCTCAAGCACATGACACGATCGTGATGGTAGATCACCGCATCGATGATGTCATTTGGGCACGCTATATCTATCGTATCATCGATATGCGTTACAAGCAGAACTACCAACTTTATTTCCCGACGAAATCGGATGATGCGGACTATCGTAACCTGTTCAAGGTAATTACGGACGCTGTGGTGGACGGTATGCCTATCTATGAGAAGAACATGGAGACGATTAAGCCGGACTTCAAACAGCAACCTATTCCGCGTACGTCTATTCCGATGATGTTTATGGCAGATGATCCTCTGGAGGACTATTCGGATGATCCGACTCACTACAATATCACCGAATCGGACGCTATGTTGGTTCACTATGACAGTATTGCCGATGAGTTGTCGTTCCACTTCTATCCGTT
>CAMHQP010000038.1 GCA_946187555.1 uncultured Bacteroidales bacterium | reverse complement strand
TCGGCGCGTAAGTACCGTCCGCAGACCTTCGAGTCGGTGGTGGGTCAACAGGCGCTCACACAAACGCTGCAGAACGCTATCCGTCAGAACCGTCTGGCGCATGCCTACTTGTTTTGTGGGCCGCGTGGAGTAGGTAAGACCACCTGCGCCCGTATCTTCGCCAAGACCATCAACGCCAATGAACCCGGTTCGGAATGGAATATCCATGAACTCGATGCGGCGTCCAACAACTCCGTGGAGGACATCAAGTCCATCCTTGATCAGGTGCGTATCCCGCCGCAGGCCGGTAAGTACTCTGTCTATATCATCGACGAGGTGCACATGCTCTCCACGGCGGCGTTCAATGCCCTGCTCAAGACCCTCGAGGAACCGCCTTCGTACGCCATCTTCATCTTGGCCACTACCGAGAAGCATAAGGTCATCCCGACCATCCTCAGCCGTTGTCAGGTCTATGACTTCAACCGCATCACGGTGCAGGATATCGTGGCGCATCTGCAGTCGATAGCCGCCAAGGAAGGCATCACCGTCAGCGAAGAGGCACTCAATGTGGTGGCACAGAAAGCGGACGGCGGACTGCGTGACGCACTCTCGATCTTCGACCAACTCGTTGCTTTCTGCGGGAATACCATCACCTACGAGCAGACGATTGCTGTGCTCAACGTCCTCAATTCGGACTATTACTTCTCCTTGGTGGAGGACGCGCTGCGGCATGACGTGACGGCGGCTTTGCTGCTCTTCAATGATGTGCTCAACCACGGCTTCGATGCTTCGCATTTCGTGACGGGTCTGGCACAGCACCTGCGCGATGTACTCGTGTCCAAAGACCCGCAGACTCTGCCCTTGCTCGAGACCTCGGATGCTATCCGTAAACGCTATGCCGAGCAGGCACAACACTGCGCACCTGTCTGGATCTTCCAAGCACTCGATATCCTCAATACCTGCGATATCAACTACCGTACAGCGCGTAACAAACGCCTCACGGTAGAGTTAGCGCTCGTCAAACTGACCCAACTCGGTGTCCCGCAGAACGTCCCCCAGACCACTGCCCCTGCCCCGCAGCCGGCGCCTGCACCTGCTAAACCGGCTCCAAAGGAGCCAATCACCAATCACCAATCACCAATCACCAATGCTCCGAAGGAGCCCGCCCCCTCCATCCCCAAGATCCCTTCGATCTCCCTCGGCCTCGGCAAAAAGAAAGAAGAGCCTGTAACCGGTAACCCCTCACCGGTAACCGCTTCTCCCCAGGAGGAGTCCAACCGCCCTTTTACGGCTGACCAACTCAGAGACGCGTGGGTTGGTCTGGCTGCTACCCATACGGAGGAATTGCGTCTCAAACAGTTGATGGAGACTTACATGCCGCAACTGATCGAAGAGCATATAGCTCAGATTAAAATGCCGAACCCCTGGCAGATGAAAGAACTGCAGAAAGCGATGCCGGCACTGTTGCGCCAACTGCGTAGCGCGCTGCATAACACCGACCTGCAGATCAACGTCATCCAGGAGGAGTATAATCAAGAACAGATGGCGTTTACCGCCGAAGAGAAATACGCGCTCATGGCAGAGCAGAATCCTGCTTTGGCGCAACTCAAAGAAACACTCGACCTACAGATAGACTGATAGCTGACTACTGATGGCTGACCTGCTCAAATATCTGCCGACCACCAAGAAGGAAACGGACTTGCGCGGCTGGGATGAAGTGGACATTGTCTTCTTCACCGGTGACGCGTATATAGACCATCCTTCGTTCGGAGCAGCCGTCTTGGGGCGAGTCCTCGAGGCAGCCGGTTACCGCGTAGTTATCGTGCCGCAACCCGATTGGCATGGGGACTTCCGGGACTTCAAGAAGTTCGGTAAACCCCGTCTCTATTTCGCGGTCTCGGCAGGCAGCATGGACTCGATGGTCAACCATTACACGGCTGCCAAGCGACGTCGTTCGGACGATGCATACACCCCCGACGGCAGAGCCGGTATGCGGCCGGACTACTGCACCATCACGTACTGCCGTATTCTCAAGCAGTTGTACCCCGACGTACCGGTCATCATCGGTGGTATCGAGGCGTCCATGCGACGGCTGACTCATTACGACTACTGGCAGGACAAACTGATGCCGTCCATCCTCGTGGACTCCGGTGCCGACATGCTCGTATATGGCATGGGCGAACAAGCCATGACCGAGATAGCGCAGCGCGGCTGCGCGCATGACATCCCGCAGACGGCATACATGACAAGCGACAAGAGCGAGATACCTGCGGATGCTATTATGCTCGCTTCCCACGAAGAAGCGCTGCACGACAAACGCAAGCATGCGGAGAACTTCCGCCTCATCGAGATAGAGTCCAATAAGATCCATCAGACCACGCTCGTGCAGCCGGTTGGCAAGCAGTGGGTGGTAGTCAACCCCTCGTACCCGCCTATCACTACCGAGCAACTCGATGCCATCTTCGACCTGCCCTTCACCTACACGCCGCATCCCAAGTACAAAGATAAACGGATCCCGGCGTACGACATGATCAAGTGGTCGGTTTGCATGCACCGCGGTTGTTTCGGCGGATGCTCGTTCTGCACCATCTCTGCCCACCAAGGCAAGCAGATCGTCTCGCGTTCGAAGGCATCCATCCTCCGCCAGATAGAGCGACTCAGCCAACTGCCCGACTTTCACGGTATCATATCCGACCTCGGTGGACCATCGGCGAACATGTATCAGATGCATGGCAAGGACATGTCCCTCTGCGAGAAATGTGCGCGGCCGTCCTGTCTCCAGCCCGCTATATGCAAGAACCTCAACCGCGATTTTGCGCCGCTCATCGATATATACAAGACCGTTGATAAACTGCCCTATATCAAGCATGCGTTCGTCGGGTCGGGTATCCGCTATGACCTGATGAGCGAAGAGTACGCGCGACAACTCATCACGCGCCATGTGTCCGGACGGCTCAAGGTCGCACCCGAGCACAGCTCCGATAACGTGCTGCATATCATGCGCAAACCCAACTGGTCGAACTACCTCGAGTTCCGCAAACTCTTCTTGCGTATCAACGAAGAGGCGGGGCTACACCAACAACTCATACCGTACTTCATCTCGTCCCACCCGGGCTGCACCAAGCGCGACATGGCGCATCTGGCTCAGGAGACGAAGAAGATGCATTACCGTCCCGAGCAGGTGCAGGACTTCACGCCCACACCCATGACGCTCTCGACCACGATGTTCTACACCGGTATCAACCCTTACACGCGCGAACCTATATATGTCGCGCGTACACCCGAAGAGAAAAAACAACAAAACCAATATTTTTTCTGGTATAAAAATGGCAAATAAAAAGTATCGTATTAACCCGGAAACGCTTCAGTTGGAGCGTATCGAGCATGGTTTCCGTTATTGGTTACGCCGTTCCGGCGGATATATCATAGGAGGTATCTGTTTGGGAGTGATCTTCTTCTATACCTTCCTCTATTTCTTCCCGTCCCCGCGGGAGGCCTCGCTCATGCAGTATAACCGTAACCTCACGGCGGAGATGGAAGTGCTGGAGGCGCAGGTGGATCAGATGCAGATCGTGATGGCCGATCTCTCGCAACGCGATGATAACCTCTATCGCGCGATGTTGGGTGCCGAACCTATCCCCCTCACGGCGCGTATGGGTGCCGCGCGGCAGATATCGTACTACGACTCGCTCGCGCGTATGACCAATACCCAACTCGCTGCCGATCTGCAGCGCAAGGTCGATATACTCGAGAAAGAGATGTATGTGCAGGCGCGCTCCTACGATGAGATACTCGAACTGGCAAAGAACCAGGAAGTGCGTATGGAGAATATACCCGCTATCCAACCCGTCTTGAACAAAGACCTCAAGCGCATGGCGTCCGGTTACGGATGGCGTGTCGATCCTATCTATCATATCCGTCGTTTCCACGAAGGAATGGACTTCACCGCTCCGGTCGGTACGGAGATCTTCGCTACCGGTAATGGTACGGTCGTCTATTCCGGTTGGCGCCAGGGATACGGAGAGACCGTTGAGGTGGATCATGGTTTTGGTTACGCAACCCGTTATGCGCACTGCTCCAAACGTCTCGTGCGGGTAGGGCAGAAAGTGAAACGAGGTGATGTCATCGCCAAAGTGGGTAATACCGGCAAGTCAACCGGTCCACACCTGCATTATGAGGTGCATTACCAAGGCCGACCCATCGATCCGCGTAACTACTATTTCTACGACCTCAGTCCCGAGGACTACGATCGTATGGTACAACTATCGGATAATATGGGAAATATGATGGATTAATCCATCATTATTAGAGCGCATTATCCAAGTCTGGATATGCGCTCTAATGCTTTCTCGTTTAGTATCTTGACGTGCTTGCCGTCGATCCCCACGATACCTTCTTGTGCGAACTGACTCAGCGTACGTATTGCATTGCTCGTCGTCATGTTGCTCATGTTCGCCAGATCTTCGCGTGGCAGTAACATCGCCAATGTCTCGCCATCTTCCTCAAACCCGTAGTTCTTGAGCAACAGCAGCAGACTCTCTGCCAGACGCCCGCGGATATGTTTCTGCGTTAAGTTCACCGTTTGGATCTCCGAGAAGGCCAAGTCCTTCGCCATCATCAGCATCACCTGGTAGCAGAACGCTCCGTTCTCGCGTATCAGTTCATTGAAGAAATCACGCGTCAGACGATAGACAGTGCAGGCCTCTAATGCACTCGCACTCGAGTTATACGGCTCATTCACTGTACAAGCGCGATAACCGAATATATCATAAGGCTTGAGCAAACGGATGATCTGCGGGCGTTGACCGATACCCTCTTTGTAGATACGTACCTTACCCTTCAGCAGCATCCATACATACTGCGACGCATCGCCGTCATTATGGATCACCTGATTCTTCGCGTAGTGCACCACTTCTACCAGCTCCGCTACGCGGGCTCGCTCCTCTTCTGTCAGCGTCTCCCAAACGGGACTCACCTCCCACATCGGAGCAAATTGCTCTTCTTTCTCTTTCATTCCAATGAATTAATACATGAACTAATACCAAATTCTGTGCAAAGGTACTACAAAAAAATGACATACGCAAGCGTATGCCATTCTTTTCTCAATTTTTTTCGCTTTTAACGACTTTAGTCGAGCATAATAAATCCTGCCCAGTAGATGGGGTCGCCATAAGCCTGGCGCACTTGGTTCTGGGCTTGACGGAATGCCGCGCGTTTGGGAAGGCCGTCGGTTATCCAATGTCGGAAGAACTCCGTCATGAATAACTGCGTAGCCTGATCGCTCACCGGCCACAAGGACATGATGATCGTGCGCGCACCCGCCATCTTAAAGGCGCGTTGGAGTCCGAAGACACCATCTCCGGTTATCTCTCCCTTACCCGTTTCGCAAGCAGAGAGAACGACCAGATCGGCATCTCTGAGGTCGAGCAACGAAATCTCTTTAGCCGTTAAGATACCATCTTGGACGCCTTCAGGTAACTCGGCGCTATGTCCCTGCATCGCCAGGTTAGCACCGGCAAACAGCAGACCGCAGCGGTTAAGCGGATCGATGGTCGGCGGAGCGGACATCGTATTGTCCATTCCGATCATTCGCTGCGAGAAATAGTCTTTTTTCTGCGCTGTTGAATCCGTCCAGAAGAAGCCGTGTGTACCTATATGCAGGATGTTCTGATGCGTCCCGCTCAGAGCTTTGAACGACTCTTCGTTGGCGTTCGTGGAAGTGAACAACTGCACCTGCACATTACTCTTTTCGAGTATCTGTTGAATGCTATCCGCCTCTATTTTGGTGCCGGGCAGGTAGTCCACCGTACCACGATTGGTGGTATCGTTGTCTATTCCTCGCGAAGCGAGAAGACTCATGGTCGCGTATTGTTGACTTTGAGCGAGAAGCGTATCCGCAGTCACATCGTATTGGATGCCGCCGTACAGCACCGCCGTGGTGTTATCAGAATGGTCATGACGCGTCACGATCTCACGCGTAGAGGACACGCGCACAAGGTTGAACATATCTGCCATCGAATGCTTCTCATCGTACGGCAACGCCTCTATTGCCAATTGGTGCAATATACCGGTAGCTGCGAAATAAACTGTCTCGCCTTTCTTGATATAGGGTAGGAGTTTGCTCCAGACAAGTTGGGAGAATTGCGGTCCATCGAAATCCACGCTATACATATCATTCGTCCGGCGTTCAGTGTCCATATTCCACAAAGCGAGTGCCTCTTTTTCTTCGAACAGCGGAATCAATTCAGGGTATTTACTATTCTTCCGCAGCAAGAGCGCACAATACATGGTAGAATCGCTATTCTGCTTAGCAGAAACAAATTCCACCGCTACCTCATCCTCTTGCAAAGATCGACATATTTCAGGCCAGACGGTACTGTTCAAGGTCGTTGCTCCATGCTCATCCATATAGGATTGCATCTTTTGTTGAAGATGGTTGCGTGTGACATCGATGTTCGAAGAAATCATCGTCGCTTCAAAGGAATTCTTGTCGGTCTGCAGTTCTAACTCCGCTTCGTATTTGAGCAACTGATTATATAATCTGCGAACTTCCGATGAGGGGTGATTCTGGAGCATTGTTTTCGACTCTGTATTGAGCGCCAACAAAAGTCCTTTTGAAAACAATTGCCAGTCATACCATTCGCTTACGAACAATGCTTTCAGGTCGGCATCAATGGTATCCTTTGCAACGTGGAAAAGATAGGTGTTGATCGAATCATATCGCGTAAGCAGATTACCCGCATTCTCCGCACCGATAGAAAACAACTGTTTGCTGAATTGCTTATGGATAAACGTTTTAAAGACATTGATTTGTTGTTTTGTCTTTTCCCGCTGGCCTGTGTATGCGTAATACGTTGCCGTAATGATACCGTTATAATTCATCCATGAAGCAGCGAGCGTGGAGTCATGCCGGTTAATAGAATCGCAATACAGCGCAGCAGTATGATAATTATCATATATATCTGCCGCAGTGGCCATTTTATATAGATAATACGTATCGGAATCCTTCGTCAAAGTATAATACTCATTCAGCCATTTATTGACGTGAACGGTATCATATTTATGGTAATAGAAGTTGATTAGCGCATACATGTAATCGGCATTTTGCTCACACTTATTGACCTTTAATGCTTTCTCTAATTTTTGGGAATAAAATTTCTCCAATTCACCCCGTTTGGGTTCGTCATAGATGCAGAAATACGGTAGGATTGTAGCATAAAATTCCATCCAATAGCAGTTCGCCCATTTATCTCTGGAACGTAAATTAAATGACGGCAGCCCGGGCAACAGATACTCATCCAATATTCGCTTGACATACTTTTCGTCACTCAATGCTGCGTAATAGAAGGGGATTTGTCGCATTAGTTCGTAATAGACATCATCTATATGACACACATCCAATAATTGAATTAAGATATTCGTTTCCAAAGTGATCGCTCCTACTGCCCATGATGCCTGGGTGTTCTCATACACATAGCGCGTATATTCTATAAGGTCGCAATAATACAGACCCAACAAATCCGTCGCTTCATAGCGCGTATCTGAATACCCCATCATTTCCAGTATGCCCCGCAAAGAAGTATTATTACGTTTGACATAATTCACCACCCCAAAGTAGTTCATCTCTTGCGCCAGCATATAGCCGACCCGAATATATAAATCGGCATACGATTCAAACAGAGAATCATTCCGGAGTTCTAACGGACACAAGAATGGCGAATATTGAACAAATTCCTTGCCCTCATCTAGCAAATTTTGCTTCAGTTGGACAAAGGACATTATGATGTCCGAGCCTTCCATGTCATTCGTTAGTGCGACATCCAGATAGCCTTGCGCATTTCGGCAAGTAACGGGAAAAAACTCTTTAATGCACTTGAATTTAGTCGATGTCAATTCCGCATACTTATCTCGCATCATAGCTATGGTGCCGATTTGCACAATCACATAATTGAAATCTATCTGCGACATATAATATTGTCCGAATTGAAAGACCTCACTAAACAATTCCAACAACTTATCTTGATCGTCAGGAGAAAGGCTTGCTATTTTGTTTAGCAAGAGAAAGGGAGTGCTCACAAAATCATCCGAGCCAAAGAAATGTACCAGTGCATTCAAAGACTCCTTATTCATAGAAGTTCCCAATACCTGCGTAGAATAATGGTCATCGCCGTACAGCGACCTCTCTATGAAATGCGACCTGAATCCCCATTGTTCGTCCAAAACAGATTGCCATTGTGCAGCTTTTTCACTTTTTTGCTTAAAATCAATAAAAGATGCGATATCCAAAATGACGGACAGCATTTCAGACAATTGTCCGTCATTGCCGAGGGTGGGATAGAAATACGGGTAATATAATTTATTGGGACTTCTTCCGTCGGCCAATGCAAGAAATTCCGGCTCCACGGACATCATATGCTCAACCAATTGGCGCGCCCACACAAAATACTGATACGCACTCACTTGTGTAAGTGCAGAAATATCTATGCTGGCTAATTGTTGTGCTAACCAAAAACACTGATTGGCATCTCCATAATTGGCAATATCAACAATTGCCTTTTCTATTGCCTTCGTGTTATTGATATCTGCTTGCAATCCGCTGGTAATGGCAGATTGCTCTTTCAGGTATTGCTTATCGCTGATTTGTGCATAGATAACCTGACAAGCAAGCAACCAGAAACATATGATGATACCCCGCTTCATGGATCCTTACATCTTATATCTGTAGCGGCCTTCTTTGTCGGTGAAGAAATAGGCTGAACCGGCTATTTTGATGCGATAAACGTCTATATCGGTCTCGCGGAGACGATCACGCAGACCGTCAGGCATCTCGCCGTAGAACTTATAGCCCTTCTCGTAACAAGCTACCATTCCTTTTTCGGTCACACACGCTGCCCACAGGACACCGTATTCCTCCGCACCCTCTTTGAGCCAGTTCGTGATACGCGAATCGGACGAAGCATAGTGCTCCGTGGTGATGACAATCCAATCGCCGGCATCGTTGAAAGTAACCGAAGTGACCTCTTCATTGCGTGCGTTGTAATCACGGATCTTGTTCTCCAACGACTTAGGAATACCCGACCAGCGGAAACCGTTATTACCGTACAGAATAATCCAGTTGCCGTTCTCCGTCAACTGCACATCCGAGATGTATTTGTCGTCTTCGTTGAGTTCATGCAGCGCATTGGATAACTCTTTGGGTAGTCCTGAACCAGCCCAACCGTTGCGGCCATGCAGCGCCAGATCGCCGTTTCGCTCGGTGATAGCTACATTACGACACTCGCCCCATTCGCTGATACATTCGCGGATAAACGAACGTCCCTCACCGCTTCCTGTGGTGCCGCCATTAGAACCTGAACCGGAACCCGAACCCGGACGAGGCATGGTGACATTCCGCTCGGTAGTAGTCTGCGGACGCGCGGTAGAACGCGTAGAGCACTCCATGTAACATACGAGGTCTTTCACCTTCTTTACTTTCTCCGGCAGACTGAGCGACTGCAGGCGATTGACGGTCGGCAGCACACCGCTGGAGTTAGACAAACGGCGAACTAACGAAGCCAGATACGATGCTTTCACCGCATAATTGGCGTTCTCCGCCTGCCTGTGCTTCGCACATACGATACCGATGATATTGCCTCGGTCGTCAAACAAAGGTCCACCGCTGTTGCCCGGTTGAATAGGAGCAGATATCTGATAAAGTGACGGATCGCCTCCGTAGCCGGAATGCGCGGAAATGATACCGTTGGTTAACTTGATCTCATCGCCCATGGTGTCCGTGAGCGGATAACCCAGCACGAAGACCGACTCGCCGACATCTGCCAGCGAGGTCTTGACCGCATACGGCAACTCACCGAAACCCGGGAAAGAAGGAGAGGTGATGCGCACCAATGCCAAATCGTGCTCCTCATCCATCAATACTACCTCGGCATCGTATTCAAACAGTTTGCCGTCACGCTGGAATTTACAAACGATAGAACGCGCGTTTTCAATGACGTGGTGGTTGGTTACCACATAGCCGTTATTCAACGCCCAACCCGTTCCTGACCAAGACTGCGCATAAGAAGTGAGTACGCAACAAAAAGAACCGAAAATGACCGCAAAGAGGGTCTGAATTAACCGTTTCATGGTTGTATATGTTTATTTCGGCGACAAAGATACAAAAAAAATCGCATATACGCAAGAGAAAGAGTAAAAAAATGCGAAAAGAATGGCATACGCTTGCGTATGTCATTTTTTTTGAGTAATTTTGCAGGGAAATTGATAAGGAATCGATAATTTCACATACATATGAAGGTAAATTACTTGGAGTCGCGTCATATCGGACTCACTGAACAAGACGAGAAACAGATGTTAGCGGCCGTGGGAGCCGAGTCGATGGAAGCGCTGGTGCGCGAGACGATGCCGGCGGATATCCTCCTGCCGGAAGGTATCGCATTGGAGGAGCCGTACACGGAGCAGAAGCAGTTGGAGAACGCAGAGTCGCTGCTGAGCAGCAATGCGCCTGCGCGCTCGTATATAGGCCGCGGATGGTACGGTACGATCACGCCTGCGGTCATCCGTCGTAACATCCTGGAGAACCCCGTTTGGTACACGAGTTATACGCCCTATCAGGCCGAGGTGAGTCAGGGACGTCTGGAGGCGCTCTTTGTGTTCCAGACCATGATCAGTGACCTCACCGGTCTGCCGCTGGCTAACTGCTCATTGCTCGATGAGGCCACTGCTGCAGCAGAGTCTGTGACGATGATGCGCAACCTCCGTTCGCGCGAGCAGGTGAAGAACAACGTACGTAAGGTCTTTGTGGACGAGAAGGTATGGCCGAACACCTTATCGGTTCTGCGTACCCGCGCTGCGGGACAGGGCATCGAGATCGTCACCGGCAGTTATGCGGACTTCCAACCGACGGCGGACTTCTTCGGTGCACTCGTTCAATGGCCGAACAGTGACGGCTCGATTGAAGAGTACGATACGTTCATTGAGGACTGCCATGCCGCCGGACTCAAAGTGACGGTGGTAGCCGACCTGATGGCATTGGCGCTGCTCAAGCCGTTGGATGCAGATATCATGTGTGGCACCGCGCAGCGTTTCGGTCTGCCAATGGGCTTTGGTGGCCCGACGGCCGGCTACATGGCTACGCGCGATGAGTTCAAACGCGACATGCCGGGACGTATCATCGGTCTGAGCAAAGACAAATACGAGCACCCCGCTTACCGTCTGGCGCTCCAGACCCGCGAGCAGCATATCAAACGCGAACGCGCGACATCGAATATCTGTACCGCCGAAGCCCTCTCGGCGATGATGGCGGGTATGTACGGCGTTTATCACGGTGCGGAAGGTATCCGTGAGATAGCCGAGGGTATCCACGGCAAGGCCGTTTATCTGAGCGAGATGCTGCAGGCGTACGGCTACAACCAAGAGAACGCGGAGTTCTTCGATACGCTCAAGATCACGCGCGATGAGGATCCCGAATGGATTGCCCGCGTACGGGAGGCAGCCGAAGAAGCCGGTATCAACCTCTACTACGATCCTGCCGGATGGGTAGGGCTCGCAATCGATGAGACGGTCGATCTGTATGACATGAACGAACTGATCGGTATCTTCGCCGAAGCCAGCGATAACATGGCGCAACTCGAAGACTCCGACGAGGCCTTTGAGGGTCTCTGGGCTATCGACGAAAGCCGCGTACGCGAAATAGATTACATGCAGGCGGAGGTATTCAAGAGATACCACACAGAGACCGAGTTGATGCGTTATCTCAAGCGCCTCGACCGCAAGGATATCAGCCTTGCCACCTCGATGATTCCGCTCGGCTCGTGTACGATGAAGCTCAACCCCGCTGCTGCGATGATTCCGGTCACCTTCGGCGGTGCGTTAGCCGTTCATCCGCTGGCGCCGGAAGATCAGGTCATCGGTTATCAGACGATCATGGAGCAGCTCCAGGAACAACTGTGCGCTATCACGGGCTTTGATGCCTGCACCCTGCAGCCCACCTCCGGTGCCGCCGGCGAATATACCGGTTTGGTAGTCATCCGCGAATACCTGCGTCGTCAAGGTCAGAGCCAACGCAAAGTGCTGCTCATCCCGGCTTCGGCACACGGCACGAACCCCGCTTCGTGCGTTCAGGCAGGCTTCGAGCCTTGCGTGGTGAAGTGCGATGAGCAGGGGAATACCGACCTCGCGGACTGGAAAGCCAAAGCCGAGGAGAACAAAGAGGTGTTGGCAGGCTGTATGATCACCTATCCTTCGACCCACGGTATCTTCGAGCAAGCAATCCGCGAGATGATTGCGGCCGTACATGACAACGGCGGACTCGTTTATATGGACGGCGCGAACATGAACGCGCAGAT
>CAMHQP010000037.1 GCA_946187555.1 uncultured Bacteroidales bacterium | reverse complement strand
AATTGCAGAAAAATTTGCACAATTCAAAAAAAAGCAGTACTTTTGCACCCGCTTTCGTGAAACACCGACGAGAAAATTTGCGCCAGCAAATAATCGAAGCGAACGAAAGTGAGCGAGAAGTAGCGCAGTTGGTAGCGCACTACGTTCGGGACGTAGGGGTCGGGTGTTCGAGTCACCTCTTCTCGACAAAAAGGATGGTCTTTCGGCCATCCTTTTTGAGTAGTAGGGACTCGAACGCTTAGCGTTTATAGTTCTCCCACTTTGTATTCCGCATGTCACCGGACTTGAGGAACTCCTCGTGCATCGCGAAAGCGCAAGAGAGTTCGTGTTGGGTCTGGCCATGACGGGCGATCTTGAGGTAGTCACGCAGCATCTCGCGGTACTCCGGAGCGACGCAGTTATTGATGATCTCTTCGGCACGCTGACGCGGACTCTTACCACGCAGATCAGCTACTCCTTGTTCGGTCACCAGCACTTTGACACTGTGCTCAGAGTGATCGAGGTGGGTTACCATCGGCACGATAGACGAGATAGCACCGTTCTTGGCCGTAGAAGCGGTGGTGAAGATAGAGAGGTAGGAGTTACGGGCAAAATCACCCGAACCACCGATACCGTTCATCATCTTGACACCACATACATGGGTCGAGTTGACGTTGCCGTAGATATCTGCCTCGAGGGCGGTATTGATCGCGATGATACCCAGACGACGTGCTATCTCGGGGCTGTTCGATGTCTCCTGCGGACGAAGCAAGAGCTTGTCGCGGTAGAAATCAAGGTCAGCGAGAACCTCTGCCATCTTGGACTCCACAAGCCGCAGCGAGCAACCCGAAGCGAACTTACAATGTCCGGCTTTGATGAGATCGACCACGGAGTCTTGGATCACTTCCGAGTACATCTCAAACGGCGGGATATTGGGGTTCTTACCGAGTTCACCGAGCACAGCGTTGGCTACGTTACCTACACCACTCTGGATGGGCAGGAAGGAAGCCGGAATACGTCCCGCTTTCATCTCTGCCTCGAGGAAAGCTGCTACGTTAGCACCTATCTTCGCCGTGGTCTCATCTACCGGCGTGAACGCCGGGATCTCATTCGGGCGGTTGGTCTTCACGACAGCCGCTATCTTGGCGGGATCGACCTTGATATGATCGGAGCCGCAGCGATCGGATGGTTTGTAGATAGGAATCTCGCGGCGTTGAGGCGGGTCGAGGGGCTCGTAGAGATCGTGCATACCACGCATGGAAGCGGGGAACATCTCATTGAGCTCGACGATGATCTTATCCGCCATGCGGCAGATAGTCGGCATGATACCGATACCGGCTGCCGGCACGATGGTACCGTCTTCGCCTACATAGGAAGCCTCGATGATCGCCCATTTGGGTTTGGGAAGGAAACCGTAACGGATATCCTGCGCCATGTGGCTGAGGTGCATGTCGAAATAGTGGGTTCCCTCTGCATTGATCTCTTCACGCATCGACTTATTCGACTGGTACGGGGTACGGAACTCTACCGCGTGAGCGCGTGCTAACGCACCGTCACAGCTGTCGCCCATCGATGCACCGGTCTCGAGTCCTACACGGAAGGGGATACCCTGCTCATGCAGTTTCTCAGCGCGTTGTGCGAGCGCAAAAGGAACCGCCTTGGGTACTCCGGTGGCGGTAAAACCACCCATACCCAAGACGTCGCCATTTTGTATCAATTCAGCCGCCTGTTCGGCTGTCATGAAAGGAAGCATAATCGATTAACGAATTAGCGAATTAGTGATTATGCTTTGCCGTCGCTACCGAGCACGTTGATGATCTTGTGCTTGTAGAGCTCCTCCATCAGGTCACGAGCAGGACCGCAGTACTTACGCGGATCGAACTCACCCGGTTTCTCAGCGAACACTTTGCGTACTGCTGCAGTGAAAGCAAGACGGCTATCGGAGTCGATATTGATCTTGCAAACAGCCGATTTAGCAGCCTTGCGGAGTTGCTCCTCAGGAATACCTACTGCATCAGGCAGTTTGCCACCGTATTTGTTAATCATGTCCACATACTCTTGCGGAACGGAAGACGAACCGTGAAGAACGATCGGGAAGCCCGGGAGTTGCTCCATGATAGCGTCGAGTACGTCGAATGCCAAGGGGGGCGGAACGAGTCTACCGGTCTTCGGGTCACGGGTGCACTGCTCCGGAGTGAACTTATATGCACCGTGGCTGGTACCGATGGATATAGCGAGCGAGTCGCAACCTGTACGGGTAGCGAAATCAACTACCTCTTCCGGCTTGGTATAGTGGCTGACAGCAGACGAAACTTCGTCCTCAACACCTGCCAATACACCGAGCTCAGCCTCTACGGTTACATCATACTGATGCGCATAGTCAACCACTTTCTTCGTGAGGGCGATGTTCTCTTCGTACGGAAGGGATGAAGCATCGATCATCACACTCGAGAAACCGAAGTCAACACAAGATTTGCAGAGTTCAAAGCTGTCACCGTGGTCGAGGTGAAGCACGATCTGCGGATGCTCCCAACCGAGTTCTTTAGCGTACTCAACAGCACCCTGAGCCATGTAACGGAGCAGGGTTTGGTTAGCGTAGTTACGTGCACCTTTCGATACCTGAAGAATCACCGGGCTCTTGGTCTCAGCCGAAGCTTTGATGATAGCCTGGAGTTGCTCCATGTTGTTGAAATTGAATGCCGGGATAGCGTAGCCACCCTTGATAGCCTTTGCGAACATCTCACGGGTGTTGACAAGGCCTAATTCTTTGTAAGATACCATAATAAAATAAATTTTATATTTGTGATTTGTAATTTGTGATTGTTGATTTATTTTCTGAATTCTGATGCGTGATGCCCACGGATGAGGATGTGGTGGTTATGAATCGGAGCGGTCAGGAAATACTGACTTACCAGCGGGTTGGCTTTGATCCACACCTGCGTACGGCAGAGGTTAGCCTCGAACTGACAACGCTCGAGTTCCACATCAACGGCCAGCAACCGCTGCATGTCACCGCTCATCTTAACAAGCGTGTAGTCGCCTGTCGGCAGGTCGCCGTGGATAGCCACACCGATACCCGACTCGAAATGGGTAGTGAACTCATGCTTCTCGGTCATCTTAAGCGGCAACGTACAATGCGCAAAGAGCATCTCACCGTTGGCTTGGATACGTGCGGGGTTGACTTGGAAGCACGGCTCGCCGGTGATCTTCTTGCAGAGCATCATCGTGAGCAGCGTCGGTATATCACCTTCGCAAGCCGCCGGGATACCTTCGTCATTCAGTTTGCTCAGCGCAATACAACCGGTGTTCTTGACAGTGGTGAGCAGATCGAAGCAACGGAGCGTAATACCCTGGAGATTATTCTTGGTCACTATCTCTTTGAGCCGCTGATAGATAGCCTCAGCGCCCGGCATACCCGGGTGCACGATACCGATTGACTTTACTTCCTCGATGTCAATATCGACTAACTCGATATTCATGCGGCGGAGTACCTCTTTGTAGTCCACACCGGAGGAGATAAGCCAGTCGGAGGGTTTGCCTACCACACCGAGGCGGAGCGGCTTGTCGTGATGCAAGAGCGCCTCTGTCGGAGCAGCCGTCAACTCGGCCGTCTTTACCACTTCGGGTATCTCCGTGTCCTCGGCGGACATCATCACTTTGCCGACACCATTATGCTGACGGATATAACTGAGTATCTCCAGCGAAGCGGCCAGCGAATTGCTATGCCCGCTAACCATCAGATAAACGGGGTGATGCAGGTCAATCAGTCCCTCTTCTACCAGATGAACGAATTTCGCTTCCGTACCACCGGTCAGAACAGCTACCACTTGATGAGACGTAAGAAAAGCCGGATCTAACTCGAAAGGCAGATCCAGTTTCTCTTTATGCATTTCCGATGAAAGGATATTCAGTAACATTTATGCTCTCCAGAATTTAGCGGCGTGATGACCTTTGATGAGTATGTGGTGATTCGAGAGCGGCGAGGTCAGCAGGTACTGACTGACGATCGGCGTCGATTGGATCCACACCTGCGTACGGCAGAGGTTCTGCTCGTATTGGCAACCCGTTACAGTGACGTTCACCGCCAAAAGGCGCTTGAGGTCATTGCTCAGTTTGACGAGCGTGTACTCACCCGGGGCTACTTCGCCGTGGATAGCTACACCGATACCCGACTCGAAATGATTGGTGAACTCATGCTTCTCCGTCATCTTGAGGGCAATCGTACATTTAGCAAGCAGGATCTTACCATCTGCAGTGATACGTGCTGGGTTAGCCATCCAGCCCGGCTCGCCAGTCAGGCGCTTACAAGCCATGAGGGTCAGCAGAACAGGAATATCTCCTTCGCAACCGGCAGGGATGCCTTCGTCGTTCAGTTTGGAAACAGCCAGACAACCGGTGTTCTTGACGGTGGTGAACAGATCGAAGCAACGGAGGGTGATACCATCCAGTTTGTACTTGTCGATGATCACTTTGAGGCGGATGTAGATGTCCTCTGCGCCCTTCATACCCGGATCTACCTCACCTATGGAAGCCAGTTCGTCAAAGGGGATATCCACCAGTTCAGAGTTCGTTTTCTCCAAGATCTCTTTGTAGTTCACCTGCGAAGCGATGAGCCAATCGGAAGACTTACCGATGACGCCGAGACGCACTTTCTTATCGTTCTTCAGCACTTTCTCCAGCGGGGTACGGGTGAGCGACTCGGTCTCCGCTACATCGGGGAAGATGGTATCCTTGGCATGCTGCATGATCTTCGCCATACCGTTCCGCTGACGAATGAAACTGAGGATCTCGAGGGCAGCGGGCAGGGAGTTACTATATTCACTCACCATCAGATAAACAGGACGCTTGAGATCGATCTTTTTCGCTTTCACGAGATCTACAAACTGTGCCTCCGTACCTCCGGAAAGAACGGCAATCACTTGATTCTCATCGATAAACGAATCAGACACCTTGAACGGCATGTCTGATACCTCCGTGTGGAGTTGTGAACATAGAACGTGTAACATGGTTGTATTGTTTTAATGGTTATTTAATTGCGTAGTTTTCATTTTGCGCCGCAAAATTAGCAAAAAAAAATGACATACACAAGAGTGTATGCCAATTTTTTAAGATTTTTATTCTTTTTTTGTCCGAAAAGAGTAGTATTTCTGCCCGAGATAGCTGATTACCACCGTGATGAGGGTGATGACCATCTTCGATGGCGTGGGGTACCAACCCAAGGTCTCGACACACAGTTTGAGGCCGAAATAGTTAATCGCCAGATTGACGGCTACGATGAGTATGTAGCGCGAGAGTTGACGCCAACCGTTGAGCCTCGAAGTAGTGAACGTGACGTATTTCTGCAACAAGAAACCGGTCAATAAAGTGATCGGAAAGACGATGCAGAGCGTCGCGATGTGGGGCGTGATGGCTTGCGCAAATTGTACATTGTACATTGTAAATTGTACATTGACTAATTCGTGTCCGATAACAAAGTTATAAATGAGAAAATAGAGTATCCAATCGAGCACGAGGTTACCCCCTCCGCAGGCCGCATATCGGAACAACTGCTCCGACATGACAGGCCTGAAGGGAGGATAGAAAAAATCGATTATTTTCGTTATTATCTGCGCGAGTTTCTTCATTTATCTTACTTGCGCGCCGGTCATATTGTACATCTTACCGTCACGTTCGATAATCAGTTGTCCGTCGCGAAGAATCTTCTGCGCTCCGTTAAGACGATCGGATGCTTCGATGCCATCGATAGCAGCTCCGCTGTTCTCTGCCGGAATAACTTTGATAGCATAAATCTTAACGCCGGTCAGCAATTCATCCATTACCGCTTTGCGCACAGGCACAGCCGCATTGGTCGGGCGAACAAAGAAGTGAGCCAAGGTCTCGTCTATATTATCAAAGGTGAAGCCTCCAAACCACGTACGATCAAGCTGGATATCTAAGAATACGATATCTGCACCCGGTTTTTTACACCATAAAGCCCAACCTTCATCAATGGATAGGTCTATTTCAATCATACCTTGGCCTTCCGGCAGTTTGACAGTGATACCAGGAAGGCTGTTTTGGAACAACGGTTCACTCGGCGAGTAGTTAGCCAGCAGCGTGTCTATTTCTGCATCGGAGATAGTTACCGGTGTTTTGAGGGAAACGTATCCATTCGGTCCCTCTGTGATTTCGTCATTTGCACCGAGGCTAACGGATAGTTTACCTTCGTTTTCTGTCATATCGTCGAAGGTAAGTTCTGTCGGTTCAAAATCCGGCAGTACATGAACCGAAGCGGCAACATAACCAATCTCCAACGCGCCGCGAAGGAGAATATACGTTTCGTCGAATTCCCAGAAGAAGGCGTTGTTGAACATGTCTCTCTTCCAAACACTCATCACATTGACCGCCGATACATCGGGTACCCGTTCTATCGGAAGATAGGAAACAATATAGTCGATGCCGCTGCCGAAGTTGAGTTCTTCGCTTACGAATCCGACGTGGTCATACTCACCTAAGATATTACCTTCATTTGCCGAGATACATGCGTAGAAATGGCCTCGGTTGATAACGGTAAGTTTATTTACATAGAACGTGTAATCCATCTCTGAATTCGTATTGAAGGCTACCTCTATGCTAAGGGAAGCATTGTCAATAACGAGCGAATCCGCATAGAGGATATAATTCTGATGGAACGAACCTCCGCCGGTGAGAATCAGTTTCTGTGCGTCCAGACTGCCGTTTACGGCTTTGTTTTCACCAATGAGATTGATGGTAAGCGGAGAAATGTGATCCCACTTGATATCTACACCGTTGAGTTCCACATTCGTCATGGTGAGGGTGCTGGTAACCGGATCAAAGCTCATATTGCCACCCCAGAAAGAAGCTGCATCGTCCGGAGTTACTTTGTATTCACCAATCGAAAGCGGGTATTCATCCTTAACCCACACGCGTGCGCCGGGTTCCATACCTGCAATCGTATTCCAGTACTCGTCATTTCCCGCGAAGGAAACTTCCACCCATGCGGATACCATATTAGGAGCGATACTTGTGATCACACCGTTCTCGTCCACGGTGAATACGCTCTCATCACTTGAATGCCAGGTAACAGGCAGGTTCTCTGGGTTGTATAAAAACTGCGAAGCATCCAGCGTGTAACCGATATACACTTCAATGTCTTCCGTTGTAAACCACAAAGGAGGATCCTGTTTTTCTTGCGCGTTCACAAACTGCGGCATGCACATAGCAGCCATCATTAGAATAAGGGAAAATTTTTTCATATTCATTTGTTTTTAAATGATTGACGCTGCAAAATTAGTACTTTTTTTTGACATACGCAAATATTTGTGCATTTTTTATAGACAATTGCACGAATGAGAAGAACGCCGATGAGGATTGTAGGGGGCGATAGCATATGAGATTTTAATTCCTACGTCGAATAGAGAACCATCGCTCACCAGTTTGCGGCCTTTGCGATTCGCTTCCATGACCGGTGTCAGGATACGTTGGAGTGGTAAACCGTCACGGGTGTCGGTGAGCATGATCATGCTTTCCGCAAGACTCTGAGAGGGAGTGTATTTGGTAAAACAATAGTCAAAATAAGCCCCGACGATGATGTACGAATGCGAGTTGCGCGACCAGGTATGGAGCGGGAGCACATAACTCAACTCCATCGCCAACCACCATTGTAATTTCGGGAGGTTCAACTTGCCGTTTTGGGACATCGTAAAATCTCGCGAAGCGGCTAATGGATACGACTCTTCAACGCGGTTGTCGTAAGTCGGGAAATAGACCGAGAGTGCGGCATTTTCTACTTTTTGCTCCCAAGTAGTACGCAATGGTAAAACCGCTTTGGCACCCGCTAAAAACAAGATGTTTTTCTTGGAAAGCGCCAATTGAAGCGGTACATCAACCGAATACGTAGTGTAACGTTCACTGAGCTTGCCAATCGTATAATCGATGTCCATTGGTTGGTCTTCGACGTCGATAGTAGAGTAATGATCTTCGTAATTGGTCGTACCAAAACCGGCATTGTGAATATCAAACGTGATACCTGTTCGGAAGCCCACTACGTACGGCGAGAGGTAGTTATAGTAGAGTTGTGCTCCACCGTTGAAACCTACTCGTTTATCGACATAAATAGGTTGAGACGAGATGCCTGCTATACCACCGCGAACACCCATCTCGAACAGGTGTTCCGCGTGCGCCATGAGCGGCAAAAACAATACTATGGATAGAATGGTTCGTCTCATTGAACTAATTTCTTTTCCGTCCATTGTTTATCTCCCTGCTCATAGCGATAGAGATAGATGCCGTGCGTGATTTGGTTTTCAGAAACAGGCATGCCATGGCTATTGAAAATACGAATTCGGATGGGTTGTTTCGCTTGTTGTTCTATATTGATTTCAAGGATATTAGAGCATATATCTTCATCGCCGTCAAGTTTCAAAATCATCTGGAACTCACCATGCAATTCGTCTTGCTCCGAATAATCGTCTTCGTTAGCGCCCGGAATAGGTTCTCCATTTTTGTACCATTGGTAGGCCTGAACCATACGATTCGGGAATAACTTTTGTACTGCAACGTTATCCACAAGCAACACCCAGTTATATTTATTAACAATAATCGGATAACACTCCGGCTCGGGAGGTGTAGGAGGATCCGGTGGCTCTGGTGGATCGGGCGGTGTTGGTGGATCAGGTCGCTCACAATGTTCCGTCGATAAGGTCAATATATAGAGCACACTGTCACAATCACGCTTATCTTTGTACAAAATTTCATAGCGCGCAGGCTCCGTAAACAACGTATCCCGCCAGCGGTACGGCATCAAGGTGTCACAAACCGTAGTATCTGCGGTAATCGTCAGTAACTCCGGGCAAGGTGGGATTGGCGGTTCACAGTGCTCCGTTTCAACCTTCAGTACATAGTAGATGCTATCAAAGCCGCAGCTACTGCGTAGCGTATCCCGTAGGGTATCTGCCAAAGCGAATGACTTTTCACGCCATGTGATTTGCGGTAGGGTATCACAGACGAGGGTGTCTGTCCTCACCGTATCCGGCGTCATACAAAGGTGTATCTCAATATCGTCAAGGGCGAAGTCGTTGCCGTTGCCGTTGGTAACGTTATTGTATATCGACAGGCAGATAGCATCGACGCCAACAGGCACGGTGAAATTCATACCGACCAGGTGCCATTGAGAGGAATACTGCCAATCGGTTTTGGCTGGTAGGTTCTCATCAAAAGGAATCTCTTTGGTGTTCTTTTCCGCTAAGGTCGCACCTGTTTGCGGATCCGTCAGAACAAACTTCAAACAAGGAGAAATAACCGGTCCACGATTGCGCGTGTACCAATCGTATTGGAACCACGTGAACACATTGGCCACATAAGCACTAAAAGTCAGTTCTATGCCTTCGCACAGACCGCTTATTTCCGTTTGATAGAATTGTTGGGTTCCGCCGCTTCCGTCTATTTCCAAGAAATAGCCACGTGTTCGGTCATTCGGATAGGTGTGATCGTCTTGAATATACCACTGCGAGCGTTTAGTGGACAAGTCTGCGCCGGGTATGGTCCAACCGGTTGTATCTCCGTTGCAGTAACCGGATTTGGTTACCATGTACATGCCGGATCCCATCCCTTGCGTAGACGGCCTGTAACTCATACCCGGAACAGGTGTTGAACTAACCCTCGGATCATTCACATCATTTCCGCCGAAATCTTCGCGGAAAAGCAAAATTCCATCCGTACAGAGTACCGGTTCCGGTTCTTCGCAATGCTCCGTTTGGATGGTAAGGATATAATAGATACTATCAAACCCGCATGAACTGAACACCGTATCTCGCAAAGTATCGGCCATAACGAATGCCTTTTCGCGCCATTGGATTTTACTAATGGTGTCGCAAAGGAGAGTGTCCTTTATGACTGTATCCGGTGTCATGCATAGGTGTATCTCAATGTCATCAATAGCAAAATCGTTGCCGTTAGAACCGGTTGTATTGTTATAGATAGTCAATTGGATTTGGTCCACGCCATTAGGAACGGTGAAGTTCATACCTACCAATTGCCATTCGACGGATTGTTGCCAGCACATGTTATCGCCAATAAAGGCAGAGTCAAAAGGTATATCACCCGTATCGTAGGTGGCTAATTCCGAATTATCCAGAGGATTGGTAAGCACGAACTTTAATCGCGGATAGGCGTACACGCCGGGACGACCCATATACATACCCCAAGTCATTACATTCGCCACATAAGCAGAAAAAGTTAATCCTATTCCTTCACAGAGTCCGTCTATGGTTGTTGAATAGAACGCAGAGTGATCACCTCGTCCGTCTATTTCCAAGAAATAGCCGCGTGTCAAGTCACCAAAATACGTGTGGTCGTCTTGTAAGTGCCATTGAGAAGTGCCATTCCCATTACAGTATCCCTGCTTGGTGACCAAATATTTTCCGACACCCATGCTTCCGAGTGCATCGTTCGTCACTTGCCTATAACTCATTCCCGGAACAGGGGTCGCACTGATTTTAGGGTCTTCTGGTTTATTGCCGCCGAAGTCTTCGCGGAAGAGGAGGATACCGGAGGTGCAAAGCGGTTCCTCGCAATGCTCCGTTTGGACACTAAGTAAATAATACACACTATCTAAACCGCAGGAATTAAAGATCGTATCACGCAAGGTATCAGCGATCTGGTATAGGCTGTCTCGCCAGTTAATATGTTGTGTCGTGTCGCAGACAAGGGTGTCTGTTAATATCGTATCCGGTATCAGACAAAGACGAATCTCAATATCATCCAACGCAAAGTCATTACCGGTAGAAGAACCGCTGGCGTTATTACGAATACTCAACCTTACGGAATCGATGCCTTCCGGCACAGTAAAGTTCATACCCACCAGCTGCCAATCTGCCGACTCGCGCCATGACTTGGGATAATTACTCCAATCGTGCGAGATCGTATCCGTATTATATCGTGCTAATTCTGCACCGGTTTCCGGATGCGTGAGGACAAACGATAATTTGGGATGCACATAGTTTCTGCTACGCCAACCGTTATATTGTCCGGCGGTGGTGAGATTCGCTACATAGGCAGAGAAAGTTAACCTTGAACCTTCGCATAAACCATCTATCACGGTGCTATAAAATACATCATTACCGCTTCCTTTACCGTCAATTTCCAAGAAATACCCACGCGTGGTGTCGCCAAAATAAGTGTGGTCGTCCATAATATGCCACACGGAGTAGTTAGCATTCGTAGAATTGCGATATCCTCGCTTGGCAACCAGATAAAATCCTGCTCCAAAACCGGTTCCCGGATCGCTGGTCTGCAATTTATAAATCTGTCGATACCCGCTACTCATACCCGGCACGGCTATCCTACTCACAGCCGGATCATTCACATCATTTCCGCCGAAATCTTCGCGAAAAAGCAGAATCCCATCCGTACAAAGTTCATCTGCTTGTAAACAAAAATTTACGCCTATTAGTATAAGTGTAAACAGAAATATTCTATGGAGAAAACGAGTTAACGTATCTTTATTTTAATTTGCCTGCTTGAGATTTCGGTTCACGACGGGTGTCCCACAGTGCATGCACGCAGATATAATCTTTGTCTACAGTATAGACGAGTTTATTTTTCTTGGTTATCACTATACTTCTGTACACCTTTTTACGGTGTTTAAGAAGCGGCTCTATCTTTCCTATCTCCGGAAATTCAATCAAATCTGTTTCTACTTTTTCAATTTTCTGATAGAACTCACGGAGCGCACGAACACCAAACTCCTTAAATATATAATCAGCCATAGTATCTTGCTGTTTCTGAGCCTTGTGCGACCAACGAATAATCATGCGTTCAGTAATTGAGACATGTGTGCTTTACGATGTTCGCGAGCTTCTTCCATTGAGTAAAAACGCCCCGCTGCTAAATCCGCTTCAGACTCATCAATCATAGCATCTATCTCCGCCATCGTATAAGGCTTTATCTGCTCTTTTGTCTCAGCCTCAACTTGCTCAATCAAGTGTTCTGCCAGCCAACGTTTATTAGCTGTAGAGAGATTATACCCAACGATAGTATCCCAAAGATTTTGTAACGCAACTGTACTCATAACGTCTATTGTTTGATAAATTTCGCTGCAAAATTACTATATTTTAAGCAAATACGCAAATAAAAATGCAGTTTTTTGCGAATTTATTTGGTTAATTCAAAAAAAAGCAGTACTTTTGCAGCCGCAAAAGCAAAACGGAGTAAGAATATGGACGATTATCACGCGGAGAATGCAGCAAGTACGTGCCAAAAAGTTTTTGGGACAGCACTTCTTGACGGACTTAACAGTCGCCCGGAGAATAGCTGAAACCCTCACCTCGGGCCGAACGATAGAGATCGGGCCGGGTATGGGTGTTCTTACTCAATTTCTTCTCAAAAATCCAGCCATCCAATTAACCGCCATTGAGATTGACCGTGAGTCAGTCGCTTACTTGCGTGAGTGGTACCCGGAGTTGGATCTGGTAGAAGGTGATTTCCTCAAACTGGATCTGGACAAACTCATTCCGGAAGGAGAGTTCAACGTGATCGGTAATTACCCGTACAACATCAGCAGTCAGATTTTCTTTAAGGTATTGGACTACAAAGACCGTATTCCAGTATGCTCGGGAATGATTCAAAAGGAAGTAGCCGAGCGTCTGGCGTCCAAGCCGGGCAAGAAAGCGTACGGGATTTTATCCGTTCTTTTGCAAGCATATTATGATATAGAATATCTGTTCACGGTAGATGAATATGTTTTCAACCCGCCGCCTAAGGTGAAGTCGGCCGTGATCCGCATGACACGGAATAAACGACGACGGTTGGACTGCGACGAGGCACTATTCAAGACAGTAGTCAAAACGGCCTTTAACCAGCGACGAAAACAAATGCGCAATTCTCTTCAACAGCTGGTAGGAAAGGGAAATCCCATCCTGGAAGAGA
>CAMHQP010000036.1 GCA_946187555.1 uncultured Bacteroidales bacterium | reverse complement strand
GTTTCCACAGCGCCTGTAAATCCTCCTCCGTTTCCAAATTGAATCTCTTGGATAGGAGATTGCTTAGTTACATTGCACGTAGAACAGGCGCAAAGCATAATTGTAAATATAGCCAATAAGAGTTGTCTTTTCATAGTATTGATATTTCTAAACAAAAAGTGCGGGCAGTCGTCTATATTAGGACATTCGGGCTTGGACTCCCATCACTTCCAATATATGCAGAATGCCCACACCGATAGTGTGAACATTCGCAATATTCAGGAAAGTGATTACAATTGTCCAAGATTGAATGTCTCCAAAATAAAGCAAATGCTTCGTTATCTTTTTTTAATATGTCCTTCTGTTTAACGTCGGGAAGCGACGACCGATTTTTACGCTGGCGGGGCAGCGAGGGGTTATTTATCGTTATAGTGCTCCTCTAATTGAATGACGAGCACGTAAACATATTCATCGTAAATGTCGTAAATAATACCGCGTACATCATAGACTCGCAAAGTATTGTTCCATTTCTGCTTTACTATTGCACCGAATCGTTTCACCACGTTCGGATTCTTTCCGCGCTGCGTTAATACGACGACGCAAGGCGGGAGTTATCTCCTGCCGAGCCTCTTCTTCTGCAACATCTTTGCGCGTGAAAGTCCAGCCCATGGTTCGTACCATTTGCTCAAACCAACCTATTTGAGCAGTCGGAACTTGTAATGTCACTGTTGCCATAATCGTGTTATTTACATTTTGCGCTGCAAAATTACATAAAATATTTGATATATGCAAATAAATTTGCACAATTCAAAAAAAAGCAGTACTTTTGTGCCAAATTTTAAATTAGCGTATTGTGGCCTTATGACGATAGCTATTTTTGGAAATGCAATGAAATCGCGTACCTTGACAGAGGTGCGACACATATTGGACTTTATGGCCGAGAAGGGCATCAATGTCCTGTTATCCCAAGAGTTACGGCAAGAATTAGACCTGCGTGAGTATCCGGGATTCCCGGAGAACTGGGATGGGGAGAAACAGCCGGAGAACGTGTATGGCGAGCCGATTGACTTTGCGCTGTCTGTAGGCGGTGATGGTACTTTCCTTACCAGTGCAGCAGCCATCGGCAACAAGAACATCCCTATTCTGGGTGTCAACTGCGGTCATTTGGGTTTCCTGGCAGAAGTGCAGACTGACGATTTGGATGAGATTCTCAAGCAGCTCATCGAAGGACAATACACCATTGAGCGTCGTACATTGCTGAATGTGACGATATTGGACAAAGACGGTATTGCCCGTGAGGGGTTAATCATGTCTCCGAACGCGCTGAACGAGATCGCTATCCTCAAGCAAGGTCTGACGAACATGTTGACCATCGAGACGAAGATCAACGGCGAGTTACTGCACACCTATCATTCCGACGGTCTGGTCATCGCGACGCCTACCGGAAGTACGGCGTATAACCTCTCCATCGGTGGTCCGCTGCTCGTGCCGCAGAGCCGTGGCATCATCCTCACGCCTATCGCGCCGCACAGTCTGACCGTTCGTCCGATTGTCATTCTCGACGAATGGAAGATCGACATCAAGGTAAGTAGCCGCTATGACGCGTATATGGTCTCGGTCGATGGTCGCAGTCAGAGTCTGAGTACCGACCTGAGCCTGCATATCGAGCGCGCGCCGTACACCACGAAGGTCGTACAGATAGGCGATAACGGATTCTTAAAGAGTTTACGCAATAAATTGAATTGGGGTAAATAAAGGTTACGGGTTACAGGTTATAGGTTATGGGAATTTTATCTTCGATAGTTTGGGACGTTGACCCGATATTGATTCATTTCGGGGATGGAGGCATTCGTTGGTACGGTCTGTTATGGGCAATCGGTCTGTATATCTGCTGGGTGGTTAACGAGCGGATGTACAAGCACGAGAACTGCCCGGCAGAATGGGCGGATTACATGTTCTTTTACATGGCGGCAGGCGTGATCATCGGCGCACGAATAGGACATTGCTGGTTCTATGAATGGCATCAATACGGTCAACCCTGGCACCTGTTCGGATGGGAGTTTACCTACCGCAATCCGTACATCGAGAACCCGTTGCGTTTGCTCAAGATCTGGGAAGGCGGACTCAGCAGTCACGGCGGAGCGATTGGTCTGATCATCGCTGCTTTTCTGCTCAATAAGAACAAGATGGCGCGCTATCCGCAGTTTGGTACGTCCTGGCTCTGGATCCTCGATCGCCTGTGTATTGGCGTCTGCTTCACGGCGATGCTCATTCGTCTGGGCAACCTCTTCAACAGCGAGATCTACGGCGGTCCGACCGATCTGCCTTGGGGATTCATCTTCGTGCGTGACGGACAAACGGTGCCATGTCACCCCACGCAGATATATGAGATGCTGTACTGCTTCGCCGCGCTGTGCGTGGTGTGGCCGCTGTATTGGTACACAGACGCCCGCCGACGCGAAGGATTACTGCTCGGAATCTTCTTTGAGATCATCTTCGTCACCCGTTTCCTGCTGGAGTTCATCAAGAATGACCAGGAAGCCTTCGAAGCCGGGCATGTACTGAACATGGGACAGTTATTAAGCCTGCCGTTCATCCTCCTCGGTTTATACCTTATTATACGCGCGTATATGCGCCCACTCTCGCCTGTGGTGGACAAACAGCCACAAAGTCTCGAGCCGAAATACAGAAATCAAAATGACAAAAAAAGATCTTAGAATAGTTTATTTAGGTACGCCGGAATTTGCTGTAGCAAGCCTCAAGGCGCTGGTAGAAGGCGGGTATAACGTCGTGGCGGTTGTCACGATGCCGGACAAGCCTGCCGGACGCGGACACCAACTGCAGTTCTCCGATGTTAAGAAATATGCCCTCGAAGTGGGACTGCCCGTTCTCCAGCCGGAGAAACTCAAAGACGAAGCCTTTGTGGAGGAGTTACGTTCGTACCAAGCGGACTTGCAGATTGTGGTGGCTTTCCGCATGTTACCGGAGATCGTTTGGGCGATGCCGCGTCTGGGTACGTTTAATATACACGGTTCGTTACTGCCTCAATACCGCGGGGCGGCGCCGATCAACTGGGCAGTCATGAACGGAGAGAAAGAAACAGGGCTGACTACCTTTATGCTTAAGCATGAGATCGACACGGGAAACATGATCCTTCAGGAGCGGATTGCGATCGGCGAGAACGAGAACGTAGGTTCCGTACACGACCGTCTGATGGAATTGAGCAAAAGTATGGTACTTCGCACCGTGGATCTGATCATCGACTGCGAGAACAAAGGCATCGAAGTGCCGACCACTCCTCAACCGGAGATGGCTGAGTTACGCCCTGCACCGAAGATCTTCAAAGAAGACTGCGAGATTAAGTTTGGTGAGAAAACGGCACAAGAGGTACATAATTTCGTGCGGGGCTTAAGTCCCTACCCCGCTGCGTGGGCAAACCTGACGATTAAGGGAGAGCGTTTCGAGAACGTAAAGATATACTCGGTCGAGGTATCCGATAAGGGAGCGCTCGTAGTGCCATGCAAAGAAGGCGCAGTGAGCATTCTGGAACTGCAAGTGCCCGGAAAGAAACGAATGGACATCAAGTCTTTCCTCAATGGATTACATTAAGCTCATCGACAAATACTACGGCAATTATCCGGAGTTACGCAACGTCTTGGTGACACATAGCCGCCAAGTAGCGGATCGTGCGCTGAAGATCGTCGATGCCCATCCCGAGTGGACGGAAAGCGGACTGGTAGATCGGCAATTTGTCGAGGAAGCGGCGATGTTACACGATATCGGAATCATCTTCTGCTCCGCCCCGAAAATCTTCTGCCGGGGTTCGCACAAATATATCGAACACGGTTATTTAGGTGCAGAACTGCTGCGTGCCGAAGGATTGCCCAAGCACGCTCTGGTAGCCGAACGGCATACCGGAACAGGCATCACGATCGAACAGGTGGAACGCGAAGAGCTGCCTATTCCCGAGCGGGATTACTGCCCGCAGTCGCTCGAAGAGAAAATCATCTGTTACGCCGACAAATTCTACTCCAAATCCCACCTCGGCGAAGAAGTGCCCATCGAGAAAATCAAATACAACATCTGGAAATACGGCCACGAAGGATTCGTGCGCTGGCAACAACTCGTCGAACTCTGCGGCGAGCAGCTTTAATAGAACTTATGGGCGAAGCCGATAGAGAGTAACTCGCGGAACTGAATCTTCGCCTTCGTATCTCCCTCCAAAATAACGGAAGTATCGTATCTCGGGTGCAGCGTGAGGCGCGCCGAGAGCCATCTGTTGATGATAAAATCGCAGTTGACCTCGAGGTCTAATTCCACATCGTGGTAGTTGGTGTACAGATAGAATTTCGCGTCAAATGCCACCTCACGCACCGGTTTCCAGGCATACTCCACACGCATGGACGAACCGATATTATGCTGGGTACGCTGACCTTCTGCCAAGCCGTAGTCGGTCGCTTTTACGCGCGCTGTATCGGCTATATGAATGACCTTGTAGGAGATCGGTGACACCGAGATAGAGAGGCCTTTGACCGGCTTGTAGTCGATACCGAAAGCAGCGTTGAAACGGAAGGGAGAGAAGGGCGCAGACTTGAGTTCCATTGAATTGGACTTATAGGTCGGAAACAAGCGCGTATCGATCTCCGCGGAGAGCGACGTAAACCATTTCGGTACGATGCGCAAGTTCGCTTTGGAGTATATCTTAAACTGATCGTCCGTCGTGTTCATCTTGTGCAAACTGTCCGCCGAGACCGTTGAACCGCCTATACGCCATTCACCGAAGTTCTCCCATGTAAACCGCTCGCTTATATAACTGATCTGTCCCTTGGCGATGCCTAACGCGGCAAAAGAAGACGAACCGCCCTGATACCAGTTGTCGGTGACGTAGTTCTGCGTAATCTGCGCCATGAGCGTGGCTTCTCTACGCCAAGGCGAACGCATTTCCCGGATCGCACGGAGCACGTCATTACGGTCTTCCACCTCGTCCTTGACCCACGATTTCTCAATGACAATCGTAGGAATCCGACTCATGGATTGCACTTGCAAGGCCGCGTTCTCGGTGCGTAAGGAGTCCACTTCCCGCATTTCCCGTTCAATCGAATCGAGTCGCTGCAGTTCCGCTAAAGTCAGCGTATCCACGGTGTCGTTGGCATGGAGCTTCTCGCTCTGTTCACTCACCAGATCCAGCAGGTACGTGTCCATCGAAGCGGTGTTCTGCTGATCCGCCAACTTGAACGTGTCCGTATATAGTTGTTGCGCTGCCAGATTAGTGACAGCGCAAACAACAACTCCTATTAAAATTTCAAATTTCAAATCAAACTCCGGCTGCGCCGAGTTTACCATGACATTGCTTATACTTCTTACCGGAGCCACACGGACACGGGTCATTCGGACGCGGTTTCTTGTCCGCGATGATCGGTCCCTGATGTACCTGTTCGCGGGTGTCACGACCGGCAGCAGCTGCTGCACCCGAAGCCTGTGCTGCTTGTTGTACAGCATCTTTCTGCGAACGATAACGGCTATAGTCCGTTCGACGTTGCTGCTGTGCCTGCTGCACATGATCTGGTTCCTGCTGATGGATCTGACCGCGAAGCAGAATAGCAATCGCACGGCGGTTGAGGGCGTCGAGCATCTCTTTGAAGATGTGGAACGACTCCAACTTATAGATCAACAGCGGGTCTTTCTGCTCGTAGGACGCGTTCTGTACGGATTGCTTGAGGTCATCCAATTGACGAAGATGCTCTTTCCATTCATCGTCGATCACAAAGAGCAACATTCGCTTCTCGAACTCCTTCACTACCTCTTTGCAGTGCGTCTCGGCAGCAGCTTTGAGGTTCACGGCGATGTTATACACTTTCTTGCCGTCCGTGATCGGAATCAAGATGTTCTCGTACATTTGACCCTTGGTCTCGTAAATCTGCTGAATCACCGGATCAGCCACGGTCATTAACTTATCCATGCGGCGCTTGAAACTCTCCAGCGCAGCCTCAGCCAGTTGTTCGCTCAGCAAATCCCGCTTGCCGTGGCTGAAGGTATCCTCATCGAACGGCACTTCAATCGCGAAGGTCTGCATCACGTCGAACTTAAGGCCTTCGTAGTCGTTTGCGGCACGAGCGTCCGCAAAGATGTTCTCTGCCGTTTCGTAGATCATGTTCGTGATATCCACGCCGATACGCTCTCCCATCAGGGCGTGACGACGCTTCGCGTAAATCAAGTTACGCTGCTGGTTCATAACATCATCGTACTCGATCAAACGCTTACGGATACCGAAGTTATTCTCCTCGACTTTCTTCTGCGCGCGCTCGATGGAACTCGAGATCATGTTATGCTCGATCATCTCGCCTTCCTGGAAGCCCATTCGGTCCATGACAGACGCGATACGCTCGGAACCGAACATACGCATCAGGTCATCTTCGAGGGATACATAGAAAACAGAGCTACCCGGGTCTCCTTGACGACCGGCACGACCACGTAACTGACGGTCCACACGACGGCTCTCGTGACGCTCCGTACCGATGATCGCCAGACCACCGGCCTCTTTGACCTCTGGCGTCAACTTGATATCCGTACCACGACCGGCCATGTTGGTGGCAATCGTTACGACACCCGGACGACCGGCCTCAGCCACGATCTGTGCCTCTTGCTGGTGTAACTTCGCGTTGAGGACGTTATGTTTGATCTTACGGAGTGTCAACATGCGGCTCAAGAGTTCGGATATCTCGACACTCGTTGTACCCACCAACGCAGGACGGCCTTGGTTAACCATCTCAACGATCTCATCAATAACCGCATTGTATTTCTCGCGTTTCGTGCGGTAGATACGGTCGTTCATATCGTTTCGAGCGATCGGTTTGTTAGTCGGGATAACGACTACGTCGAGTTTGTAGATGTTCCAGAACTCACCTGCCTCTGTCTCAGCCGTACCGGTCATACCGGAGAGCTTGTTGTACATACGGAAGTAGTTCTGCAATGTTATCGTCGCAAAAGTCTGGGTAGCACCCTCGACCTTCACGTTCTCCTTCGCCTCCACGGCCTGATGCAAACCGTCACTCCAGCGACGACCTTCCATAATACGGCCGGTCTGCTCATCGACGATCTTCACCTCGCCGCCATCGATGATATAATCGACGTCTTTCTCGAAGAGGGTGTAGGCCTTGAGCAACTGGTGCACGGTGTGAACGCGCTCGGACTTGATCGAATAGTTCGTGAGGATATCGTCTTTCTTCTGCTGCTTCTCATCGGGCGTCAGACCGGTCTCGTGCTCGAGTTCCGCCATCTCACTTCCGACATCAGGCAACACGAAGAAATTAGGATCGTCGGTTGTACCGGTCAGGGCATCAATACCCTTGTCGGTCAACTCAATGGACTTGTTCTTCTCGTCAATAACGAAATACAACTCATCCGTCGCAATATGCATGTTCTTCTCGTTCTCTTGCAGATAGAACTCCTCTGTTTTCTGCAACCGCACTTTGATGCCCGGCTCGGAGAGGTACTTGATAAGCGCTTTGCTCTTCGGCATTCCCTTGTACGTACGGAACAGAGCCAACTCACCGGCCTCGCGTACTTTCTCGTCCTCCGAACCCATCTTCGCTTTCGCTTCCGCGAGCAGGCTGGTGGTCAAAGTCGTCTGTTGACGAACGAGGTTAGCCACACGGTCTTTGTACTCGTCGAACATCTGATCCTCACCACGCGGCACAGGTCCACTGATGATGAGCGGTGTACGGGCATCATCGATCAAGACAGAGTCCACCTCATCGACGATAGCGAAGTTATGGCCACGTTGTACAAGATCGAGCGGCGAGATGGCCATGTTATCACGCAGGTAGTCAAAACCGAACTCGTTGTTCGTACCAAAGGTGATATCGCAGGCATACGCCTTACGACGCTCGTCGCTATTGGGTTTATGCTTATCGATACAATCGACCGTCAAGCCGAGGAACATGTATATCGGACCATTCCACTCCGAGTCACGTTTCGCCAAGTAGTCATTGACGGTCACTACGTGCACACCTTCGTGGGTCAACGCGTTCAGATAAACAGGCAAGGTAGCCACGAGGGTCTTACCTTCACCGGTTGCCATCTCGGCAATTGATCCGCGCTGCTCTTTGTCGTTCTTAACGGCACCATGCAGAACCACACCACCAAACAACTGCACGTCGTAGTGGATCATGTCCCACATGATCTCGTTTCCGCCGGCCATCCAGTGGTTCACATAGATCGCTTTGTCACCTTCGATGGTCACGAAATCAAAACGCGGGTCGGCTGCGAGGTTCTTATCCATCTCGGTTGCCGTCACCTCGATCGTCTCATTCTGAGCAAAACGACGGGCTGTCGATTTGACAATCGCAAAAGCCTCCGGAAGCATCTCCGTCAACTTAGCCTCGTATATCTCGCGGATCTCTTTCTCCAGTTTATCCACTTCGTTGTAGATCTTCTCGCGTTTCTCGATCGGCGTACCTTCGATGGATGCCTTCAACTCCGCAATGCGGTTCTTCTTCTCTTTCACCGCCTCTTGGAGCGCGTCCATCAACGCCTGTGAGTGCGCACGAAGTTCATCATGCGAGAGCGCATCTATACGCTCGTATTCCGCTTTAATCTTGTCCACATACGGCTGAATGGCGCGCATATCTTTCTGCGCCTTGTTGCCGAACAGTTTCGTAATAACTTCTAAAAAATTCATATCTTGTTGTTCTGTTTACAAATGTATTTACACAAAATGCGCCGCAAAATTACAAAAAAAATTCCATATACACAAGAACAAAATGCATACCAAGCGTTTTTTTCTGCCAAAATGACAGATTCTTGTGTGCGCACACACATTTTTTTAGTCCAACATAATGAAACTTGCCCAATAGATCGGTTCTTCGTAGAGCAGTTCACCTTTCTCGTCACGGGCATTACGGACGGCATTACGGGCATTATGAAGTGCATCGCGTTTGGTCTGATGCAGTACAATCCAATTGCGGTAGAACTCCGTGATAAGCAGTTCGGTAGCATCGTCATTCACCTCCCATAGCGACATGATGATCGTCTGAGCACCAGCTTGTTTGAACGCACGCTGCAGACCGAACACACCTTCTCCTGTCACTTCACCTTTGGCGGTCTCGCACGCGGAGAGCACCACCAGATCCGCAGCCTTCAGATCGAGTAACGAGATCTCCTTACCGTTCAGTACGCCGTCCGCAAAGAGCAAGCCGCAGCGATAAAGCGGATCGTCTTCGTAATCCTCTTCCATACGGAAGAAACCGTGTGTACCGATATGCAGGATGTTTTGATGTGTTCCGCTCAAGCCCTTGAACGATGCTTCGTCCGCCAGCGTAGAGCTGAATAACTTCACGCGTACTTTGTTTTGACGCAACATCTCGCCGATAGCTTCCGCTTCCACATAGGTGCCCGGCAAGTACTCAACCGGTTCTTCCGAGATGTCGGTCGGCAGGTCATATTGAATACCTCCGTACAGCGTCGCGGCACTATGTTTGGATGCTTTATTGCGGAACGTCAGCTCGCGCGTAGAAGATACGCGAACGAGGTCATACACATCCTCCATCGTGCGTTTCTCGTCGTATGGCAACGCCTCTATTGCCAACTGATACAATATGCCCACCGGCGCAAAATACACCTTCTCACCGGGTCGAATCGCGGCCATCAACTTGCCCCATACCAACTGTGCCAAAAGCTGTCCATATTCGTCGTAACGATAGGTCGCATTGAGTTGCGTCTCGTACTTGGTCTTCATCATGGCCTTCGCGTCCTGTTCCCAGAAGAGCGGAATGAGTTCGGGTTGCGAACTGCCTTTTCGGAGCACCATCGCGCAGTAGAGTACGGAGTCTTCGGTCTGCGGTAGTGTCACGAACTCGACGGCCACTTCGTTCGTCTTCAGCGCCTTGCGCACATGCTCCCATCGGATGGCCATCACCTCTGTATAATCGCCGTATTGCAGCACACGCTGCTGGATCTTTTTCTCCAATGCCTCTTTCTGCTGTTGTTGCTCTTTGGTGAACGGCAGGTTCTTCTCCACGGACAGCCGTTGTTGCTCGTTGAGTTGCAGCAGTTCCATGTACATATAGCGCAGATCCTCATCACCACTCCGCTCTACTATCTCGAAGATCTCCGTTTTGGTCTTGAGCAACATACCTTTGATCAGCAGGCTGATGTCGTAGGCCAGTTGCTGCAGTTTAGGACTCGGGTGAAGCAAAGCCTGCTCGCTGATAGCCGAGAGAATCCTGTTCTGCCGCTCCCAGTAATCTGCACGTTGCGCAGCGGTCAGGAACGTGAACTCATGACGGATATTGTACTTGAAGTTCTCCACCACCGAATCGGCGTACAACTCAAAATGCGCATAGTCGTTCAGCGCCAAGTAGCATTCTGCCACGCACCATTGCATATCGCCTACCGTCCAATGGTGCTCCCCGTACGCGTCCTTCGCGATCGTGATACCTACCTTGCTATTCTTCAAGGCCGATTGTGTCTCGCCCATAGTCAGATAAGCCTTCTGCTGCTTCATCAGCGGGGTAAGGATATACGGGTGATGTTCGCCATAGATGACCGTCGTGTATTGAATCGCCTTGTCGGCGCACTCCATCGCTGCTGTATCATCTCGTACCTCGCCGAAGATCTGCGAACTGATGGTGTAGAAATCCACATAATCCTTACCGAATATACGTGCCAGATTATCGGTAGCAAGCAGTTCATCCATGTGCTCCGACAGGATACCGTAGGTTTCGAATAGCACATCGACGGAATGTTGGTAATCATACCTGTATAATTCAGCATGCCTCAAAAACTCCATGTATATTTGCGCCAGGTTAATATGTTTTCCTCCTTGCTTCTCTACCACATAATCCGTCAGTCCTTCTAACAAGTGAAGACCGTCCGAGAAATACCCCTCCTCAAACTGGCATTTTACCCAATTGAGATATACATACACCACTTTGTCCGGATTATACTGATCAACCGGTTTATGAGACAGTATCTCTGCGGCATCTCGTGCAAACTCCAGAGCGGTCTCATATATCGTCTCCCATTTCCTCGTAGTATGGGTATGCCGCTTTGGCACAAGTAAGCATATGTTTCCAATCGCCTTTGTACGCATCGATGAGCGCCATATAATAATTGGCTTGCGCGATATAAGACTCCGGCAGAACGTCGTGGAAGTATTGGATCACCTCCAGCGAGTGCGAACATAACTCGTCCGCCAGCGTATAGTCCCCTTGGTTGATCAGCACTTGCGTGAGCGCGTGCAAATCGTCCAGATAACGACTCTCGCTGTGGAACTCCGCTAAGTTCCGATGCTGCTTTTCCATCGTCAGGCTGTCCACTCGCACTTGTGCCTCGATATGGTACCTCGCCGCCGAATCGACTTGCATATCCACATTGTAAACCCTCATCGTATCTACAGTCGTGTTCTCCAGCCGAATATCGGCATTCTCTATCCCCATATGATGGATCTTTGAGTCGAGAGCGTAGAGCTGTAACTTATACGCATAAATCATCCCTCTGTTACGCACTTTATAGGTTATTTCCGAGCTCTCCGGAGCTCTCATGAGACATTGCTCGATCTCCCACCCTTTGTCATAGCGTCCCGCCCGATAATTGGCAAGCATGGCATTAGCCAGGCCATAGACAGATGCGATATTGTCCTTGCCCAAGACTTGGTCAAACAGATTGGCAGCCGCTTTGTAGTTCTTTTGCACCATCTGCGCCATCGCTTGGCTAGATAACTCCTCCAAGCATAGACTGCACCGAGTGGCTTTGTGTTTTTTGGCGTATTGCCAAGCTTGTTTCTCTACTTTCTCCGCTTGCGCTTTGTCATAGGCGTTTCGTAAGTTTCTGGCATACTCAAAAAGCATATCGGCATATGCCTCATGCAGTTGGTGTTTCGCAAGGAAAGGTAGCAGTTCCAATTCCATGTGCTCATCACGCGCAGCGCACCGCATATAGGATAGTACAGTACTATATCGTGCACTATTTTCTTCATTACGCGGGGTACATTCGATGAATTGTTTGGCATGCCGAATAAGCGCATTGTATCGGCGGCGATCCTGTTCGCGCTCTACCAGTTCATAGTATAGTGCAGAACGTTCCTTATCCGTCAACTCGTCCAAATGCCGGCTTTCTAACAACTGCAGAATAGCCAAGCTCTCTTCTTCCTCTTTATCGTACCATTTAAGCGGATAATCCAGATAATGCGCGGCGGTGTAGTAGGTCTGCCGGAAATTGATCCTACTGTCATCCTCCGTAGGCTGGTCTTTGTATTCGAGGGAATCATTCAGATACACCGCAGACAGATAGTTCTCCGCCATCGAATCGCAATAGTGCGCAAATGCCTCCGCCTCTTGTACCAGAACGGAGTCCACTGCACCATGCTGCGCATAAAAACTCAAAGCGACTTGCATGTACGAGGCGGCTTTGTAATAGCACTCCATTCGCGAGTAGTAGTACGCGATGTTGTACATCAACGTACCCATCGTCCAAGGCTCGGCATCGTGGGTGTACTCCCATATCACGGCCTCCGTCTCATAGATAAGCGCGTACGCCAAACCGCAAAGACTGTCGGCTTTGTTTTCATCCAGCGCATTATAATAATTGGCCAGTTCGTGATATGCCATCGTCTTCTCCGAATCCGGTATCGAATCCAAGGCATAGATTGCCGAATCAGGATGATTATCAAACTGCGCACGGTCAACCATGCTCCCGAATACAAATCCAACTACGAGGATAAACATCTGCATAACGTACGTGAGTTTAATTGTTCTGCCTGCAAAGGTACTGCTTTTTTTTGACATATGCAAGTTTTTATCGCCAAATCCTTGTAGGTATAAAAAAATTGTAGTATCTTTGCACAGAAATTCAGATAACACAATGAAAGTACTATTGATTAATGGTTCGCCGCGGAAAGGCGGAAACACGTATTTGGCGCTGAAAGAAGCGGCGCAAGAGTTGGAGAAGAACGGCATTGAGACGGAGATCGTGGGTGTCGGAACCAAACCCGTACGCGGGTGTATAGCCTGCTCAACATGCAAGACGAAGGCGAACAACCGCTGCGTGTTCGACGACGATATCTGCAACGAGATAAGTGCTAAGATGGCAGCGTGCGATGGACTGATTGTGGGTTCGCCGGTCTATTACGGTCAGCCGAATGGAACAGTCATATCGTTGGTGCAGCGAATGTTGTACTCGAATGGCGCAGCCTTTAACGGCAAGCCTGCAGCAGCCGTAGCGGTTTGTCGCAGAGGCGGCGCAACAGCCGCACTACAGACGCTTAATATGCCGTTTCAGTTGCTCAATATGCCCATCGTAACCTCACAGTACTGGAACATCGTCTATGGTCGGACGGAAGGCGAAGCGGCACTCGATGCTGAAGGCATGCAGACTATGCGCTCGCTGGCCAAGAATATGGCATATTTGCTCACAGCCACAGAAGGCAAGCCAAAACCGGAATATGAGGCGCGCCAGGCTATGCATTTTATCCGATAGAAGAAATAAAAATCTTCATTTTTTTTTGCATATCTCAAAAAAAAGCAGTACCTTTGCAGCCGATTTTAAAAGACACTCGC
>CAMHQP010000035.1 GCA_946187555.1 uncultured Bacteroidales bacterium | reverse complement strand
AACCTTCGTTGCAGCCACTTTCTTAATATCAATTTCTTTGAAATTCGGTTTCATAGGGCTTACTTCTTTAAGAGTTGTTGGTTAAACGATTTCAATGTCTCGAGGACGTTGCAACGGACGTGGATGAAGTTCTGGATGCCGAGCTTCTGGAGGTCCTCCATGCATGCCGGAGCACCGGCGACGATGAAGAGCTCTTTCTTGCCCTGCAGCTTCTTCCATGCCTTCGGCGCGAGGTCGGCGTACTCGTCGTCAGACGAACAGAGGACGATGATGTCCGCTTTCGCCTTGCGGGCTGCCTTGATACCTTCGGCGATGGTAGCAAAACCGTTGTTGTCGATGACCTTGTATCCTGCGCACGCGAGGAAGTTACAACTGAATTGCGCACGCGCAATACGCATAGCGAGATTACCGATGGTCAGCATGAACGCAATCGGCTGTTTCTTAGCGCCTTCGGTCTCCAGACGCAGCGCCTCGAACTCCTCCGCAGCACGTGCCACAGGGAGAGTCGGGAGACATGCCTCGCCGTTATTAGCGCAACCGCAAGCAGCCTGTTTCTTATCCGTCTTGCAGGTGCAAATACTGCTGCAAGCACCTGCGTCGGCTTTAATCTTCTTGCCGGCTTTCTCGGTGAAGTTCGGGAACTGGTTCGAACCCAACAGCACTTCTTTGCGACGAGCTACATCCTGCAGACGCGCTTTGAGGTTCGCCTCCATGTGCTCTTGCACCTTGCCTTCACTTACCAACTGGTACATACCGCCGCGCTCCTGGATGTCGAGGAACTGCTTCCATGCCTCGGCAGCGATAGAAGCCGTCAGGTTCTCGAGGTAGTACGAACCCGCTGCGGGGTCAACCACCTTGTCGAAATGCGCCTCTTCCTTGAGCAGCAGCTGCTGGTTGCGGGCGATACGCTCAGAGAAGTCCGTCGGACGCTCATAGGTGATGTCGAACGGCGTAACGGTGATCTCATCCACGCCTGCCAGAGCAGCAGACATCGTCTCGGTCTGCGTGCGGAGGAGGTTCACGTACGCATCGAAAACGGTCATGTTGAACCGGCTCGTCTCCGCACTCACGCTCATCTTCGCCGCGTTGCGCAATGCCGTCGTGAAGATCGGGTCTTTGTATGCCTCCACGATCTTCGCCCACAGCAAACGACCCGCACGGAACTTAGCTATCTCCATGAAATAATTGCCGCCGATACCCATGTTGAAACGGATCGCGTTCGCCGCACGGTAGTTCGGTATACCGGCCTCCGTCAACATCGTCATGTACTCGGCGCCCCAAGCGAGCGCGTAAGCCAACTCTTGCGCCGCGTAAGCACCCGAGTTGTTCAATATTACGCTGTTGACGCCTACTACGCGGTAACCCGGAAGCGACTTGGCGGCCTTCACCGTCTCAGCTATCTTAGCGCTTACCTGCTCACGCGTCAACGCCTTGCCTTTCAGCAGCATGTTACGGATCGGGTCTACGTTGATAGAACCCACAAGGCCCTTCGTGTCGTAACCCATCCGACCGTAGTAACGCACCAGGATGTTCGCTAACTTCGGCGCTGCACATGCGCAGATGCTGAAGTTGATAGCCACCGCCGGAGCGTAGATGCCGTTCAGCAAAGTCTTGATGAAATGGTAGGTTAGTTTGTCTTTGTCGAGACAGAAACCTAACGACGTGATACCTTTGTTCAGCACCTCCAGCGCCTTCGCGTTCGCCTTACGCGCATTCTTACAAGCGCAGATGTTCTGACGAATCAACCACTCGTTGTTCGAACGGGTGCCGCGAACGTAGGGGAACTGACCGGGAGCGGAGACGGTCGTCTTCAGACCTTTGAGGTCTTCGCGGCGGTAGAAAGGCTGGACGCTGAAGCCTTCCGGCGTGCGCCACACCAATTTCTTATCGAAATCGGCACCTTTGAGGTCGGCAATGATTTTGTCCTTCCACTGCTGAGCGGATACCGGCGCAAAATCGGCCAACAGATTTAATTTTTCATTGTCTGCCATAAGATGTGTTTTTATAATGGTTTTTGTTATTTTTCCGTGTCTCGTTATAGTCGCGAGCCAAAAATCGCACAAAGTTACGAAGAATTTACGATATATGCAAATATTTTTTTATTTTTTCGCAAAAAAGGCTCTCCGAAGCACTTGAAAGGGTAGTTTTTTCTTCAAAATAGTCCTCGTGTGTGCGCTATGCAGGCTATTTACCTGCCAAGTGCATTGTGCAAAATTATAAAATAATTTGTATATGTCAGAAAAAAGCAGTACCTTTGCAGCCGTTTTTGAGAAAATTAATTTTACGAAAATGAATAAATTTAACATTAAGAATCATGTTTTAGCGCCTCTGACGATCTTGGCGGTGCTATTTTTGTGGTTTGCGCCGGCCTCTTTCTTCGGCATTGACGGCCTGACGGTAGTGCAGCAACGCACGATCGCCATCTTCGCTTATGCGGCGTTATTGTGGATGTTCGAGATCATCCCGGCGTGGGCTACTTCGGTGAGCACCATCGTGCTGCTCTTGCTGGCCATTTCCAACAAAGGATTCACTACTCCCGAGATGGGCGATTTAGTGAGTTTCAAGGAGATCATGGCGGCTTTTGCTGACCCGATCATCATGCTTTTCCTGGGTGGTTTTGTGTTGGCTATCGCAGCCAGCAAGGTAGGCCTCGACGTCTATCTGGCGCGTATTCTGCTCAAGCCGTTCGGTACGAAACCTAAGTTCGTGCTGTTAGGCTTTTTGGTACTGATCAGCGTGATGTCGATGTTCATGAGTAACACGGCTACAGCGGCTATGATGCTGGCTTTCCTGGCACCGGTGCTCAAGACCCTGCCGGAGAACGGCGGCGGTCGTGTATGTCTGGCGTTGTCCATTCCTATCGCAGCCAATATCGGCGGTCTGGGAACACCTATCGGTACGCCTCCGAACGCTATCGCCATCGGTCAGTTGGCATCGAGCGGCATCGAGATCGGTTTCGGCTCCTGGATGTTGCGTTTTGTGCCGGTGGTAGCGATCATGATCCTCTTCTCCTGGTGGTTGCTGCAAGTGCTCTTCCCCTTCAAAACGGAGAAGATCGAGATCGTTATTGACGGCGAGAGCAAGAAAGACTGGAAGTTCTGGACGGTAACCGTTACCTTCCTGGGCACGATCCTGCTCTGGATGACGGGCGAGTTGACCAAACTGAACTCGAACGTGGTGGCGTTGATTCCGTTTGCTGTCTTCGCGGTGACGGGTATCTTCACACGTGACGATTTCGCGAAGGTGGACTGGCATGTGCTCTGGATGGTTGCCGGTGGTTTTGCGTTAGGTACGGCGCTCAACAAGACAGGCTTGGCATCTGCGCTCGTAGAGGCTATTCCGTTCGGCAGTTGGTCGGCTATCGCAGTACTGGTTATCGCAGGTCTGCTCGGCTGGTTGCTCTCTAACTTCATCGCTAACTCGTCGGCAGCTAACCTGCTCGTGCCGATCTTGGCAGTGGTAGGTACGGCGATGGCGGATAACCTCGCAGGTATGGGTGGTCTGGCGACGCTGCTCGTTTGTGTAGCGGCTTCGACCTCGTTCGCTATGCTGTTCCCGATCTCCACGCCGCCGAACGCTATTGCGTCCTCGACGGGTATGATCAAGACCCACGACATGACCGTAGTCGGCCTGATTGTCGGTCTGCTCGGTATCGGTGTTTCCTATGCTGTTATGCTTTTATTCCCGTTCTAATATGAAAAAGATTTTAGCTATTGCACTTTGCGGCTTATTCATGATGCCGGCGTTCGCGCAGGAAGTGGACAAAGCGGCACAGAAAGCAGAGAAGAAAGAGGCGGTTAAGAGCCACCTCAAGCAGCATTTCAAACCCTATGGGTTTATCCGAAACTACTTCACGTACGACAGCCGCGAGTGTATCGCAGGAACTGGTGATCTGTATTTCTACATGCCCAAAGACGAGAACTGGAACAAGACGACCGATCCGGCATTGCGCGAAGACCTCAATAACGTGAGCAACTTCCGTTTCCTGTCGTTGACCACCCGCGTGGGACTCAATATCGTCGGCTATAAATGGCGTAACACGGAGTTCAGCGGTAAGATCGAAGCGGACTTCTATGCAGGTATCAGCGCGACCACAGCCAGCGGTGTCAAGCAGACGCACGCAGTCACCGGTACGGCGCAGTTCCGTCTTCGTCACGCGTACGTCACGCTCGGCTGGGACAGTCTGCGTATGAACGATAAGGATTTTGCGCGTGTGGATCTGACGATTGGTCAGACTTGGCACCCGATGGCAGCTGACCTCTGCGATGTGATCGCCCTCAACAGCGGTGCACCTTTCGGTCCTTTCAACCGCTCTCCGCAAGTGCGCATGGACGCACGGCTGGGTAAGTGGTTCACCTTGACCGCTGCGGGTCTCTGGCAGATGCAGTATAACTCGATCGGTCCTGACGGCCAATCGGCGGAGTACATGCTCTATAGCAAGACCCCCGAGGCGTACTTAGGTTTGTCTTTCCATGACAAAGGCTGGATTGTGCGCGCCGGTGCTGATGTGCTGAGTATCAAACCGCGTCATCTGGGCACAGCGCTCGATGACAAGGGCAACACCATCCTCGGTACCGACGGCAAAGCGCTGCAGATAACTGTCAAAGACCGTATCACCACGGCATCGCCTTTCCTCTATCTGCAATACAAGAAAGGGGAGTTCTCCTTCAAAGCGAAGACCATCTTTGCCGAGTCCGGCGAGCACATGAACATGAACGGCGGCTATGGTGTGAAGGCCATCAACCCCGACGGTTCGTACGCCTACACGCCGACACGCACGTCGAGCAGCTGGATCAGCCTCGTCTATGGCGGTCGAGTAGGGGCGCAGGAAGACAAACATCCGCAGAAGTTGCAGGGAATCCTCTTTGCCGGATACGTGGAGAACCTCGGTACCAAAGATCCGTTGGCTGTCGATGCGAAAGGTGCTCTCGTGGGCTATTACTACCCGCGTGTGAAGAACATGAACCGCATGTGGCGCCTCACGCCGACGCTCCTCTATACGCTCGGTAAGTTCCAGGTCGGTCTGGAGTACGATATCACGTCCGTCCACTATGGAGACGGCAAAATCGATCCCGCCAATGGCCTGAGCAAGAACGGACTGCATTGGGTGACTAACCACCGCGTGCAGCTCATGACGAAGTATAACTTCTAAGATTAACGAACGCGTTGTCCGGTGACCGTGAACTCTTGGTCGCCGACACGGATAATCAGTTGACCGTTGCGAATGAGTTTCTCGTTCGTGACGGTTGCTTTTTGCTGGTCGAGACCGGTAGGTAACTGGCGCACGTACTGGTAGATCGGCTGGTCGTCCGTCTGGTCACTTGTGGTGTAGAAAGTGGAGTTGTCCAACCATGCCAACGCCTCGCCCTGCTTTTCCTTCTTGTAGGCTTTGACCTGCGCGGGAAGACGGGTTGCCGTGGTCGCCAGACTCTCGCTGCCTTGACGCTCCCAGAGCAGCACGTATTCCTTGCTCTTGATTGCCATCCAATGCCCGTCAGGCGTGATGTCGCCGCCCGTGAGGTAATTGAATTTCTCTCCGTTACCCAGCGCGCACACTTCGGTCAGACGTTGCAGGCTCGTGCCGTAGCTTGTGCTGAACGGCAGTTGGTACAGATGGCACACGCCGTCTTTGACCTTGTCAGCGATGTAGAACATATGCTCGACGTTGTCGTACATCAGCGTCTCGGTGTTATGCGCTTGGTTGTCCGGATAACCGAACTTAATGTAACTGACCGTCACGGTCTGCGTGCCGCTCGTAATGGCCGGTTCCTCGAAGTAATAGATGTAATACTGGTCGTTGAACTTCTTGTCGTTGTCGCCGAACGCGCCAAGGAAGATATAATTGGTGCCGTTGAACGTACCGGTAGCGATATCCTCCCAATCATCTCGTCCCGGGTCACCGCTGATCTTAACCGTCATGGCGAGGGTGCCCGAAGGACTGATAGCTACGATCTTCTTGTTGCTGCCGGTGTTCTCATCGCCGTGTGCCCAGAGATAACCCGTGGTCGTGCGCGAGCAGGCCAGACCGCTCACCTCCGGCATCACGCTTGCTAACGCCGTGCCGCATTGACTGCGCGTGAACTCCTCGTTATACGTCAGACTCGTTCCGTTGTAATTGATTGGACTTGCCGACCATGCCGTTGCAGCCATCATAAGGCCGACAACCACCAAGAAAATGTGCTTTTTCATAAAATATTTACAATTTTACGCTACAAAATTACAATAAAAATTGCATATGTGCAAAAAAAATCGTACTTTTGCAGGCAAAATAGTGTAAATAAATGAAAAAGAGTAGTGTGTATTTGTTGGCTCTGACGATGGCGGTACTGTCGTCCTGTGAGCAGAAAGAACTGCCGATGGATGGGACGATTATCCCTGTTCCTACGGATGTAACGGTGATAGGCGATTCGATTCATGCGCCGCATATGCAGCGTGTGGCGGTTCATTCGTCCTTGACGCACGCACAGCCGATGACGGGTCTGGTGCTATGGCCTGATCAGGCGGCTGATCTGGATGCTACGTACGGCGATGCCATCTCCATGGAGTTCGTCTATTGCCTGCCATGCCGCGTCGTGACGGGGAAGGAGAACGGGCAGATTCAGTACGATTGGTCGTATTTGGAGGATATACTGAACGATATCGGCTCGCGTGGTCACCAGGCTATCTTGCGTTTCCGCTATGAGTACCCGGGCAGCAAGGATGTGGATCGGAATGTGCCGGGTGCTACGGCTGTGCCGCAGTATATCAAGGACTTAGCGGATTACCACGAGACGTTCAATAATACGGAAGATGGACCGACCTATTATGCCGATTGGAGCAACGAGGAACTCCGATGGTTCACCATGCAGTTCTTCCGGGATTTTGCCCGGCGGTATAACGAAGATATGCGAATAGCGTTCATGGAGATCGGTTTCGGTCATTGGAGCGAGTATCATATCTACGGTACGAATTTGAACCTCGGGCAAAACTTCCCGTCCAAAGCGTATCAGAAAGAGTTCTTTGAAGGGCTGGCGGTAAGCATGACTATCCCTTGGGCTATCTCCATCGATGCCGCAGATGATACCTATTCGCCGATTGTAAATGACGGCATTCTGATGAGCCTGAACTTCGGACTCTTCGACGATTCGTTCATGCATGCCGAGCATGAGATTGGTTCGGGCGACGGGTATAACGAAGAGTGGTGGAACCTAATAGGGCAGGGTACGCGTTGGCGCAAGGCACCGTGCGGCGGCGAGATCAGTTATTACGAGGAGAGTGACCAACATGATTTCCTGAATCCCGCCGGTATGTACGGGCATACATGGGAAGAACAGGCAGCGAAATACCATATCTCGTTCATGATTGCGAACGACGCTCCGGAAGGGCGGTACGGCACGGCAGAGCGATTCCTGCAAGCGTCCTTGGCAACGGGTTACCATTTCAAGGTACTGGACGTAGTGACCGACGCGGACAGCACGCTTATCCTCGTGACGAACACAGGTGTGGCACCGATATACAAAGACGCGTCGTTCTTGATTGGCGGTAGCAGCTCGACGCCCGGCTTGAAGCAGTTGATGCCGGGAGATACCTTGCTAACAAGAGTGAACGCGAGCATGCTGGGCGGTAAGAAGCTGGAGATTCTCTCCTTGCATCTGCCGAATAGTTTCGGAATCGAGTACGAGGCTGACGTGAAGCCATAAACGAAAAAAGCCACCTCGCTTGAGGTGACTTTCCCGATTAACCGTGTTGCTGGTCTGGTGGGTGCTAACACGCCTGCTCCACGTGGACGTAGAGACGCGTGCAGTTCGGATTCTCGGTCGGAGCGGTGCGGTGCGTACCGATGAGGTAATCGCCGTGACTGTGACCATCTACTTTCTTCGGTTTTGCCAGGGAGCCCTGTACGAACTCAATACCCGGCGAATAACTAACTTTTTGTTCCATCGGGAGTGAAAAATTTTTCACAAAAATCAAATTTTCTTTGTTTTTGTGAATCGCGAGCAGAAGAGGTCTAAAGAGGAAGCGCGACTCACCATCGAAAAGGTCGATAAAATGCGTGAGAACTACGTGCAGGAGTTTACCGGTACGTCCCGTTACGACACCCGTAACTACCAGCTCGTCATCAATATGGACGAAATAAACGAGGATGAGGCTGTTAACCTCATCCTCGCTTATATCAAAAGCATGGCTGCTTGATTAGCGTTCAAACAGACGTAACAGACGCATTTTCGTTTCACCGGCTTTACCGGTATAAGGATGTTCGCGCAACGAGAGATTGAAGCGCGAACATCCTTTTAGTACGGTCTGCGGGTGTGTGAACTCGCGGAAACCCCATTCGCCGTGGTACGCGCCCATGCCCGAATGACCGGTACCGTTGAATGGAACACCCTTCACCATCATATGTACACACACTTCGTTGATGCAACCGCCGCCAAACTGCTGGGTTTGCATCACGCGATTCGCCCAGCGCATATCGCGCGTGAAGAGGTACATCGCTAAGGGATGTTCGCGGTCGGCTATCACGTCCATGAGGCTATCCACTTCAGCATCTTTATAGGGTACGATCGGCAACAGCGGACAGAAGAGTTCGTGTTGCACGATGTGTTCGTTGCTATCCACCGGATAGATGATTGTCGGGGCATATTGGCGCGTTGCCTTATTCCCTACTCCGCCGAACACAATACGCTCGCGGTACTCGTCCGCCAACTTAGCGCACTTGTCGTACGCCGTGTCTGTAATCAGTTTCGGGTACTCCTCGTTTTGCTCCGCATGTTCGCCTATCTGGGCTATGAAGGCTGCTTTCAGTTCTTTCAGAAACTCGTCGGCTACTTCTTCGGCAACGGCTATCTGATTGATATTGATGCATATCTGTCCTGCGTTGAGCAACTTAAAGAATGCTATCTTGCGCGCGGCGTCTTTGAGGTCTGCGTCTGCCCGTACCACACACCAGTTACCTGTCTCGCCGCCTAACTCCAACGCTACCGGCGTCAGGTTCTTCGCAGCTTCGGCTAATACATGCTTACCCACCGACGGACTGCCGGTATAGAAAATCTTATCAAAGCGTTGCGCAAGACACATATCCGCCACGTCGTGACCGCCGTCGATAAGCGTGATATATTCAGGCGGGAACACTTCCGCAAAGAACTTCTTGAGCGCTGCCGTGCTGGCTGACGACTTCGAACTGGACTTGATCACCACCGTGTTGCCGCCGCACATGGCTGCTGCTACGACGCCTATCGTCAGCAGAATCGGGAAGTTAAACGGACTAATCACCAGCGTCACGCCATACGGCATTTTATAAACCTTGGTGAAGATACTTGGCCAGCACATCAAACCGCTGAAATGGATCTCCGGCCTACTCCATCTGCGCAGCCCCGCAATCATCTCATTCACTTCGGTGATAATCGGACCAATATCACATAGGTAGGCTTCCAACTCACTTCTGCCGAGGTCCTTGCATAGCGCGCCGATTAACTCGTCTTGATGAGCTATCACGGCTTCTTTGAGGCGCTTGAGTTGTTTGATACGCCATTTAATCGGCAATGTCTCGCCGGTCCGGAAGAACTTTCTCTGCGTTGCCACGATGTCACGAATCTGTGATTCGTCATTTGTGATTGGTGATTGGTCATTGGTGATTTGGTCAAGTATCGCCTTGATATCCGCATTGCTGAGTGTCACCGGCGCCGAATAGTTGATTGAATCGGCGGCAATCATCGGAATCAGTTGTTCGTGATCGCAAGCGCGTACCGGCGAGACGATTTGGTCCATTCCGCATGTTGCCATCAGTTCGCGTATCGCTTGCAGGAAATCAGGCACGTTGCAGTATTTCGCCAAGGCCTCATAGTGCGCCTTGCAAGCTTCTTTCTGAAACTCCAGCACCGGCATCAGCATCAGCGAGATAGCCTGACCGTGTGAGAGATGGTACATAGCCCCTATACTGTGTGCGAATGCGTGCACATATCCTGCCAGTTGCGTGTTGATGGCGTTACCGCCGTACATCGCTGCCTTCGCCATATTCAACCGTGCTTGCTCTGCTCCTTCACTCGTTAATTCTTTCACTCCTTCACTCGTTAATAACGGCAGATTCTCCAGAATCAACTTCACGCCTTCCATGGACATGCGCATATCTTCTTCATCGACCTCCGTGTCACTCACCGCCCCTTCGATACAATGACTCAGGGCATCGATACCGCACGCCGCAATCACATGCTTCGGTGCATGTTCGGTCAATTCGCTATCATGTACGACATGCGTCACCTTTAGGCCGATCAGCACGGTCGAGCCTTTAGCGCCGTGCTCGTTCGTCACTACCGCACCTACAGTCAGTTCGGCACCGGTTCCTGCGGTAGAAGGAACCATAATCAGCGGGATGGTCTCACCGGGAACCGGCAGGAACTTCAGCAGCAGCGCTTTCACCGGCACATGGGGCATCTTGCAACCCGCGGCTATCATCTTACAACTATCCATCACCGACCCGCCGCCTAACGCTATGATCGCTTCCGCCTTGGTATCCAATGCCTGCTGACGCCCTGCTTCAATAATGGCGATCGTCGGTTCGGAGTGAATGTCGCAGAAGAGCGAAGCGTTCACTCCCGCCTCATTCAAAGACTCTAATATCGCCTCGTCATAGCCCAAACGGTGTAAGGTCTCGTCGGTTACTACCAGCACTTGCTTGTAACCTGCCTTCTTGCACATCGCTCCGATCTCAAGTCGCGCGCCTTGACCTGCTGTCACCTCCGGTTCCGGCAGTGGGATGGCGTGTATCACCTTCCCTGGCAATCGGTGAATCTGTTTCCTGAATCGATATGTATCCATAAGTCATTCCATTTTGCTTGCAAAATTACAAAAAATAAATGACATATGCAAATGTTCGCGAATGAAAATGTTCCATGAACGCAAATTTGAAGATAAAACTTATCGGTTTCATCATCGGTGTCGTCCAAGACTCCGTCGAAACCGCCCTCAACAGCAGCGGCGATGTGTTTTTTACGGCTACTGCCGAGGAGTTCGATCGGAAGAAAAAGGGTTAAGAGCGGCAAGAATGCCGCTAAATGAGACGACCGGAATGGCATTCCGAACAATGGACGATGTATTGAATCCGAATTCAATTTCTAGAAATAAACAAAGTGATATAGAAAGCAAGCAACCGCGAGGTTGCCAGCTATTCGTATAATATTGATATAGGAATAGAATATTTCAATTACTTGTTCCTACTGCGCAATCAAAATATTCCAGCCTATATTTATTATGGAAACATTGCGACAATAATCTTAATTGCTTTTCTATTTCAGGTATTATCTTATACCCTCTACGACCGAGTATTTCTGATTCTGTATATCGGTATAAATAAATGCGTTTCCCTTGTAATTGCCAACCGTTTTCCTTATTACATAAGTTCGTTAACAGATGCCACGTAGCTGGAGACATTTCGAACCAAGGACTTTGCTCCATTGAGTATGAAAGAATCTCGTAATATCTATTGCAGCACCGAAAGGCATTACCCTCCTCATTCCTTTCGATGAAATAAGGAGCCGTTTGATCGACATTTGCCGTGTAATCTATTTTGCGAGGATATGAACTCATATTACCAATCTTCTTCGGCGGCTGGTTTTTGTTGCAACGTTTTCTCTATGCCCAACATAGTGTCATTCATCCGTTTCACTAATTCAATACCAGCTTTTGTTACAGAAGATTTTGGCGCTCCTGTTGACATCTTGTAACTTTCCGTGAAAGGTACATATTCAGCAAATTTGTAATTAATTGTATTTGCTCCACTTGTTACATCTGCTATATCGCAAGAAATCATAACTTTGCAACGCCCTTCTTTGAATAAAACATCTATATTGTGATTTGCATTTATTTGCCAAACTCCCATGCTGAATCTTTCCAAATCAGCATATATACCAACATAAACTAAATGAGTAGGGCTATTTAATTTATTCGTACGATTTGAATCTTTGTATGTTCCTGCGAAATAAGTTTCTAATGCATCATGTGCTTGTTCTATGGTCATTTCTGTTGAAATCACTTTCTCCATGACCACATTCCCATTTTCTACTTTGTATTCTTGCGAATATACTAATGTAATGCTAACAAAGCATAGCATCAAGGCTACTAAAAATCGTTTCATATTTGTAGTATTTAAATGTTTATAAACAAAAGCGTGAGGCTGCTATGCCACACACTCAAGTAGAGGTAATTAGGAAAACCTTAGAACAAGTATGCACATAGTAACTTCACGCTGATGCGCGAAGCCTATTTGCTATTCTCTCGTTCTGAAAAGTTCCTAATTTTTCTACTTAAGAGTAAAGCAAACGCTTCGTTATTTTCAATATGTCTGCGCAACGCTTTGCGCTTAGGTTGATCGGTCAAGCTTGCGGGACAGAGCCTGATTATTTTGTGGAGTATAGCGGACTCGAAAGGGAGGCCAGATGAACTAATACCCCGATTATTTTAAATTCAACGCCATCGGTAACATGCAAAGAAAGGGAATGCACCTTGCGTAGTCAATGGAGTTGTAATTGTCACGGAAATGTAAGTTTTCGTAATACGATTTTTTGCGTTTGAAGTACAATTTCTCGGACTGGATAGCCCATGCCACATTGCCGAGTTTCTGTGCGAGGAACCATTTCTCCAATAAACGTGAAGCACGACCGTTACCATCTGCAAAAGGATGGATACTTACACAAACAAGATGAATCATGCTTGCATAATAGAAAACCTCATCGTACGATAAATCGGCCTGAACAAGCACACCTATATCGTGCATGAGTTTATTCATTTCTCCCTCCACGATAGCCGGCTCTGCAGCGGTATAGACTTTCACACCGCCTCCGAACACGCCTACAGGCATGTCTCGGAAAACACCTTTGTACTTGTCTGCGATTCCGGAACTTTTGGAAAGGATTTTGTGCGCTTCGAGAAAAGAGTCCGTATTGATAGCATTCTTTGCGGCAAACTCATAAGCAGCAATCATATCATCTATCTCTTGCACATCGCGGCTGATGATTTTGGCTTCCTTGAGCTTCAAGTAATCGTCTTCCGTCATCGAAGAACCCTCAATAAGGCTGGAGTTGCAGGACGAACTCAACAAGTAGAACTTGAAGTTCTGGGGCGTAAGCGGCTTGGAAGCAAGTCTCTTGACGCGCTTCTCAATAGTAATGGGTTGCTGCGCTTGGTAGTTAGCAAAAAACTCACTATGTATAACCTGTAATGACTCCATTTCTTTCGTCTTTGCAACTTTTGGCTGCAAAGGTACTAAAAAAAAATGATATATGCAAGAAAATTTGTAAAATAATCGTTCCGCAGGATAAGAAAAAAACGAGGAAATATCATTTTTATCACAAAACGGTGGGCAGAAATTTGCATATGTGAAAATTTTGTTGTATATTTGCACAGAATTTGGAAACAGAAATTTAAACCGATAGAGAACTATGAAAGTACAATGGACGAGTTTGGCAGATGAGGTGCGGGGACATGTGGATCAAAGACATTACGCACGGAGGATTCCCGGAAATGGGGAATGGGCAGCTGTGTGCGAAAAGCCGGAGCTGAGCAAGAAAACCAAGAAAAAGAAAGCAAGTCTGCCGCATGTGAAGGAGTTTGGTGCGCTGATTGCGACATGCAAGGAGATACTGCATAATCCGGAGCGCAGGGCGGCATGGCAAGCCAAATATGATGAGGCAAAGCGGAAAGCACGCAAATATAATAAGCCTATTCAAGGGCGGCTGTGCGATTATGTGCGGCACGAGGTGAGCGTAGCACTCAAAAAAGGTGAGGAAATCGCTTAATTCTCAGGTTATTCTTACCTATACTATATACATTTAATGAACGCGCGTACATACGCGCGCTCGTTATCATTTCCACCTTATTTCCACCTTGTCACAATATATGCTCAATTTATGCTCAATATATGCTGAATATATGCTTTACCCGACATCACCATAACCAAACTACAAGAATGACATAGGGTCAATAAAAACAGAAGCGCTCGAATGAGCGCCTCTGTTTCTATTTAGATTCTAGCGGATTAACCACCAAAATTATCGAACCTGATGTCCGCATCGTCCACACCGAGCGAGTGGAGCAGATCGAGGACCGTCTTGGCCATCATAGGAGGACCGCAGAGGTAGTACTCGACATCCTCGGGGGCGTCATGCTGCTTGAGGTAGGTGTCGCCCATAACAGGAGCGATGAAGCCCGGGGTGTACTTGATACCCAGTTGGTCGGCCTTCGGGTCCGGACGATCCAGCGCGAGGTGGAAATGGAAGTTCGGGAACTCCTTCTCCAAAGCGAGGAAATCGTCGAGGAAGAAGACTTCGTCGATAGCACGTGCGCCGTAGAAATAGTGCATCTGACGGTCGCGGCAGTTGCGGGTCTTCAACATGTGCATGATCTGCGCACGCAGCGGAGCCATACCGGCACCACCACCGACCCAGATCATCTCCTTCTTGCTGTCATAAACAGGACGGAACTCACCGTAAGGACCGCTCATGCGTACCTTATCGCCCGGTTTGAGCGAGAAGATATAGGTAGAAGCGATACCGCAGGGCACATCCA
>CAMHQP010000034.1 GCA_946187555.1 uncultured Bacteroidales bacterium | reverse complement strand
TACACGATGGAATGTCCGACATGTGTCAAGCCGACCGGAGTCGTTATTCCGGATTCGACGATTACCGCTAATACGGCTGTCGTTCATTGGACCGCAGGTCACTCCAGCCAGACCACATGGCAACTGGCTTACGATACTCTGCAGACCAACCAACCGGATACATTGCCGACCTTCAAGGCTGCGGTTACCGAAACGCATGATATGTTGACCGGACTCCTTCCGGAGCACACCTACTTCGTATACGTTCGCGCATACTGTGGTCCGAATGACTCCAGTAAGTGGGCTGACGTGAAGTCTTTCCAGACGGCAAGTCTCTGCCAGAAACCGGATGGTCTGGCGAAGGTAGGTGCTACGACCTCGTCGCTGACGGTTAGCTGGAATACCTACGGTCAGACAGGCTTCAACCTCCGTTACGGTACCGATGGTACGAACTGGACTGTAGTCAGCGCTATTGCTTCCAGCCCGTACACCATCGACGGTCTGAATGCTTCTACTGCATATTATGTACAAGTACAAGCTGTTTGTGCGGAAGAGCAAGAGAACTCTTGGACGTCCAGTCTGATCGCGAAGACCGCTTATGGTATTCCGTTCGAAGAGAAGTTCGCTACTTCCTCCGCACCGGCTGATTGGACCAAATATTCCGGAGCACTTGCCGAAGACGGTACAGCAACGCTGTCTACCGCTACCGGTGGTTGGAATTTTGGCGCGTCCAATGGTATCTTTGACAGCCATGCACGTGTGAATATTTACTATTATGCCGCTAACTGGTGGATGGTAACTCCGGCAATTGAATTGACGGCAAATACCCAACTCACCTTCGATTTGGCATTGACAACTTATAGTGGTTCGACACCGACGGCTGTAGATCCGACCAAGCAAGATGGGCATCGCTTTATGGTACTCATCTCTACCAATGGTGGTGCAAACTGGACGATCCTCCGCAAGTGGAGCAACGAAGAGAATGCAGAATACAAGTACAATGACATTGCAACGGAGGGTGAGCTCGTAACGCTGAACCTCAGTGCGTATGCAGGTCAAAGTGTACAAGTAGCATTCTATGCTTCCTCGGACGGTATTGCCAATAGCGGTGATAACAACATCCATGTGGACAATGTCCTCATTGATCTCATCCCGTCTTGCTTGAAGCCGACTAAGGTGAATGTAGCTGAGGTGAAAGCTCATACGGCTGAAATCAGCTGGACAGCCGGCGAAGAAGGTCAAGAGGCATGGCAAATAGCTTATGACACCTTGCCGTCTAACCAACCGGATACCCTGCCGAATATCGTTGACGTAACAGTGAACCCGTACGTACTGGGCGGTCTCCTTCCGGAGCACACCTATTATATTTACGTACGTGCGAACTGCGGTCTCGAAGATGGCGTAAGCAAGTGGGCTGACGTGAAGTCCTTCACGACGACCGTTGCTTGCCCGGCTCCGACGAACTTCAACGCTTATCTCACGCCGGGTGAAGGCACTGTTGCCGGCCTGAAGTGGAGCGGTGATGCTCAGTCTTATACCGTTCAATACGGTACGGACAACACCTTCGCGGATTACGAAGAGCTTAACGTAACCGTTGATTCGATTGCTCTTGAGAATCTCACGGCTGAAGCTACTTACTATGCTCGCGTGAAAGCGAATTGCGGTAGCGACGGCGAGAGCCTGTGGAGTAATGTTATCTCCTTCGTTCCGACGAGCAAGTACCTGTTGCTCATCAACGATGGTACGACTACCAACGAATTCGTTCCGGTTTACGGATGGTACGCTGATAACTACACACGTAGCCAGTTCATCATTCCGGCAGCTGACCTCGTGGATATCCAGTGGGATACGATTCAGAAACTGACGTTCTATACCAGCTCGCCTGCAAGCTATAACTTCGGCGCTGCTACGTTCGAGGTATTCGTAGCGGAAGTGGACGAAACGACCTTCGCTTCGACGGCATTGTACGACTGGGCTGAGATGGATACGGCGATGGCTGTTGGCTCGCTCGCTATCAGCGGTAACCAGATGGAGGTTGCCTTCACCAAACCGTACCAGTATCAGGATGGTAACCTCTTGATTGGCTTCAAGCAAAGCGTCAAAGGTGGAGATACACGTACCTATTGGTATGGTGTATCGGCTCCCGGCGCTGCGTTGAGTGGCTATCAGAATACTGCTACCGGCAACCCCACTATCAGTCAACGTAACTTCTTGCCGAAGATGTTGATCGAGTACGTTCCGGGTCAAGAACCGGCATGTAAGGCTCCGAAGCATCTGAAACTGGATGACGTTACTGCTCATACAGCTACCTTCAGCTGGGATGCTGTAGCGGGTGCTGACTGGCGCTATGCAGTAGCTCCTAAGGGTGAAGGCTTCAGCTTCATCCAGCGCACTACGGATAATAGCATTACGGTAGAAGACTTGTATGAGTTGACCGAGTATGTATTCTATCTCTGCCGCTACTGCGGTGAGGCTGGAAACAGCGACGTCATCATGATCGAGTTCATGACCGATGCACACGCTGCCGGCGTTCCGTTCGCGGATAACTTCGAGGGTGTTAACTACTGGAAGTTCGGCACATCGCAGGCAAGCGCATGGGTAGTTGGTGATGCTGCATCGAATGGTGGTAGTCATTCGCTCTATATCTCCAACGATGGAGGTCAGAACAATGCTTACGACCATGCAGTTGAATCGTCAAGCTATGCTACCATGCTGATCAACCTCGATAAGGATACCACCTATGTTATCTCGTACGATTGGAGATGTCTGGGTGACTCCGCTGAGGAAGACGGTGCATTGGATTACATGCGTGTAGGTCTTGTACTTGCTACAACGAACGTAACGGATGGTAGCAGCTCGCTGCCTGCAGGCTGGATCGCACTCGATGGTGGTCCGTTGGCTAACCAAGCCGAATGGCAACATCAGAGTCTTGAAGTAGAGCTTGTTCATGGCCAGTACAAGATCGTTATCGCTTGGTTCAACGACAACGATGATGAGTATGGCGAGGATCCTGCCGGTGCAATCGACAACTTCTCGATTGACTATAAGGACGGTGGAGCAACCGGTCTCGACGAGGGTATCCTCGGCGGCGACAAGGCCATCAAGTTCATCAAGAACAACCATGTTTACATCCTCGTTAACGGACGCATCTATGATGCTACCGGACGCCAGGTAAAGTAAAATAATCGCATCGGTTTTACACAACCGATCTCACAGAAGGGGCTGCCATCCGGCGGCCCTTTCTGTTTGCCATTTTTCCGCGTTTTTGCCAAATTAGGCGACAAAAAGAAAAAAAAATGACGAAAAAGTGACAAAAATTTGCGTATTTCATTATTTTTTTGTAATTTTGCCGCTCGAATCTTATTACGTTAAGATAATAGTCTGTGAAAAGGTATTGTTTTATAGTGTGCTGTATGCTCCTGTGGAGCGTGTGTGCGGGTGCTTTCACGCGCCTCACGCCCGAGACATACCATTTCGTGTCGCTGCATGGTGACGCGGGGCATTCGGCATTGCTGCATACGGTGGATGGCATGAAGCCTTCTACCGGTTTCAACGGCAATATAGGTCTGGACTATCGTCTTTTCCATAATAACTTTATTTTCTCCGTTGGCGTCGAGGGCATGTACGAACTGAACGTCAACAGCATGAGCGAGCTGGACTTCGCGATCCCGATGAGGGACACCGAGGGCGATCTGTTCGATATGCATGTGCACGTCGATAAATCCCGTGACTTGGCGCAGATGGTCAACGTCAATATCCCGATCCTCTTCGGTGGCGAATGGGGGCGCTTCTATTTCATGGTCGGCCCGAAAGTGTCGCTTAACATGTGGGGACTCACCTCTTCCAAGGCGGAGGTAACCACCTACGGTGAGTACGATCTGTACTACGATGATTTCTACAACATGCCGAACCATCAGTTCGAGTCCGACCAATACATGGGTAGCGCCGTGCTGCCGCTCAAATGGAGCTTCAATGTGCTGGCGCATGCCGAGATAGGCGGGCGTGTCGGACATATGTACAAGTACAAGCAGTTCCGCCTCAATCCCGATAAGATTCGTATGTACGTGGCAGCGTACGTGGACTTCGGTCTGTTCGATGTACACGTCAAAGGCAGCGGTTCGCCCATCTTCGGGTATCGTGAGACGGACAAGGGCGTGCAGTTCTACGTACAGCCGCTCATGAAAAGTACTCTCGCCGACAATGCGATGTTCCGCAATATGAACGTCGGCGTCAAGTTTACGGTAGCATTCGAGATGCCGCGACACGGCAAATCCTATATTTATGATTATAAGAAGTCCGAGCATATGCATATTAAGCGCGGCGGAAACCAAGGTATAAAATAACAATTGCATGAAACGAATTATCACTATACTGCTAATGGCAATGGGAATGGCCACGATCGCTCCGATGGTGTCCATGGTAGATAACGGCGTAGCGGCTGTTTATGCCGCTGATGCAAAAGCGAAAGCCAAAGCGCAACGCGAGAAAGAGCGCGCCAAGGCGGCTAAAGAGCGCGAGAAAGCGAAGGCTAAAGCCGCTAAGGAACGCGAGAAAGCGGCTGCTCAGAAGAAGAAAGATGCGGAGAAAGCAGCTGCGCAGAAGCAGAAAGAGCGCGATAAAGCCGCGGCACAAAAAGCCAAGGCGAAACAGGCACAGGCGAAGGCCAAAGCCAAAGCTTCCGGCAATAAGCAGGTAGCTAAGTCTTCCGCGCCGAAGCAGAACAACAACCTCACGGCTGCTGAGGAGAAAGCCGCTTACATGGAGCAGATAGCTGCCATCGACAAGGCCAACGCCAAGGCCGTTGCCTACAACGAGCGCGACATCGCTCATCGTCTCGGATTCTGGGGACAGGTCGGTTATTCCAACCTCTTCACCTCCGGTATCGCGTTTGACAATTCGGCTGCAGGCAACCCCGTCGGTTTCCAGAATAAAGACAAAGGCTTTGTCGGCGGCGGTCTCGGTCTGGGTTATCAGCTGCGTTACAAACAGATGTTAATGACCGTGGGCGCGGAGTTCAATTTCTACAACTCCCTCATGGGCTTTGCCAACCAGGCGGACGGTAAGTTCATGCTTCATTATGGTATGAAACCGTATCTGCTCACCATGATCTATAACTACGACTTCTCCGACATGCAGGACAAGCTCATCGGCGGCTTCGTGCAAGTGCCCATCCTCTTTGGTATGGAGCTCAAGAAACTGCCGATCTTCTGGCAAGCCGGTTTGAAAGTGGGACTGGGTCTGATGGGGCAATCGACCATCGGCGGCACGTTCACTACCACCATCGATGACAAAGAGCTCATCGCCGGCATGACCGATATGTACAGCCATACGCTCGTGACAGACGCAGAGGTGAAACGCCCGACGACGGCGGTTAATTTCGGCCTCAACCTCGCAGCGCATGCCGAAGTGGGTGTAAACCTCGACCAATGGATCAAGGCTACCCCGCGTGTTCGCGCTTCGCTCTTCGTGGACTACGGATTCCTCAACTCCCTCAGCTACAAAGCAGCGGATGGTGCGCAGGATATACCGACGCAGATGCTCGTAGCGGCTAACCCGCTCGACTTCCCGACCAACTCCACCTTGGCTACCACCTCGGCAGCCAACGCGAAGGTCAACCCCTTCCTCGTAGGTGCGAAGATCGCCGTTTGGTTCGATCTGCCGCGTAAGCAGAAAGCAACGCAGGAGTACCCGAAGGCGCCGACGCCGCGTATGGGTGTCTTCATGTATGACGAGAACACTGCCCTCGCGCTGGGCGGCGTAGCGGTCGAGATTACCAATACCGAGACCGGCAAGACCATGCAGAAGAATACCAACCGTCAGGGTCTGCTCCAGGGACGTTTTGCTCCGGGACAGTACCGCATCTCGGCAACCAAGAACGGTTACTTCCCCTCGGATACCATCCTGCACACCGTGGAGGTCTTCGATTTCGATACCCTCCGTCTACCGCTCGAGCGTATCCCGGCGCCCATCGTCTATACGCTCTGTATGAACATCTTCGATGTGGAGACCAAGGAGCCGATCGAGGCAACCGTGCGTCTGACCTCCACCAGCGACTCTGTAGCCCTCTATACCGCGCAGTCTGCGGATGACGGCTTCATCGAGACCCCGCTCACCGAGGGTGATTATATTGCGCACCTCACCGCACAGGGCTACATGCCGAAGGATGACACGCTCCATTTCGTACGCGACACTTTCGACCTCTATATGCAGCATATCAAAGAGGGTATAAAAGTGAAGATCGAGAACCTCTTCTTCGCTACCAACAAGACCTATATCCTCCCGCAGTCTGAGCAGGCAATGTCCGACCTCGCGAACTTCCTCTTGGAGAACCCGAGCGTGAAGATTCATATCGAGGGTCACACCGACGCAGTCGGTACGGATGAGGCTAACCAGATCCTCTCCGAAGGTCGTGCTAACTCCGTTCGTAATGACCTTACCAAGCGTGGTGTAGCAGCAGACCGCATGACCGCCGAAGGTAAGGGTGAGCGTGAGTTCGTAGCCGATAACGATACCGAAGAGGGACGTCAGCTCAACCGCCGTGTAGAATTTACCATCACCGATGTAGGTGACGAAGATATACAACAGATTTTCTAAAATCACAAATTACAAATCACAAATGAAGAGGCTTCTCTTCTTACATATAATCTTTCTGTTCAGCGTCCTGGCTTGGGCGCAGAGCGGTTCGACGGTGGCTACCGGTCTGCCGTATGAGTGCAGCTTCGAGCCGACGGAAGATCTCTCTGCATGGCAGCTCAACTACGGTACGCCGAGCGCAGAGGACAAGTGGATCTTCGGTACTGCCGTACATAGCGAAGGAAAGCGCTCCATGTACATCTCTTCCGATGGAACGGATCCTGTTTACGGCAAGAGAGACGTGGTTATCGCCATGCTCCGCTATAAATTCCCGGTGTCTTCCTCCAATCAAAAATACGATATCAGCTTTGACTGGAAGGGTATGGGTGACTCGGCGATCTCGCAGCTGTGCTTGCTCATTTGCCGCGAGGATGAGTTGAATGCACCGGATGGACTCAACCTCAACCAACTCGTTTCTTCCAGAAACGGCGGTGTGCCCAATCAGATCATCAATGACTACGGCCAGATGCTCGGCGACCGGAGTGACCCGCGTTACTTCCTCTATGGCAGTGAGACATGGCAGAACATCTCCATTATGCCGGATGCGAATGGTAACGGAGGTTTTGGTGTGAAGAAAAATACGCAGCAGAGCTTCTACTTCATCTTCGTTTGGACCAATAGCAACACCAAGGACTCCACCGGTCTGTCCAGTTTGGCAATCGATAACTTCCAGATTAACTCCGATGCGGTCAAGAAACCCAAGAATGTTTCTGTTTACCCGCAGTGCGAGGACTCGTCCTTGCTCATAACCTGGGAGACAACCGGCGCCGCCAACTCCTTCGATGTCCAGTATCGTAAGACCGGCGAGACCGTTTGGGCGCATGGCGTGAGCGGAATATCCGAAGGAACCGAGGGATACACGAGAACGGACGGAAACAAGCATGCCTATGTACTTAAACCTATATTAGAAGGTAGTTATGACGTGCGCATACGTAGCGCGTACTACGACGACCAAACGAGTCAGGTGCTCCGCTCGAACTATGTGTATGAGTCCGGAATCTTCGTTTATTGCCCGGATAACCACTGTATCAACTACGTCAACCTCTACGGCGATAACGTCACCTGTTACTATGGTGAGAACCCGAATGCATCATCCGGACATACGCCGTATGACAACATAGGCGTCATCGACTATGGACCCGATGCCATCGAGAGCCGCCATACCCTGCATATCGATCCTACGGAGTACGACCCGCGCACCGACAGTCTGCTCAAGACCGTTCCGGACGGCGCACTCGCTTCCGTACGACTCGGTAACTGGAACTGGGGTGGTGAGGCCGAAGCCATCGAGTACAAAGTGATCGTCGATACGACCACCCAAGGTATTCTCATCACCAAGTACGCCATCGTCTTTGAGAACCCGGAGGGACACGACGAAGAAGGTCAGCCGGTCTTCAAACTCGAGATACTCGACAAGAACGACCAGCTCATCGATGAGATATGCGGTCAGGCGAAGTTTATCTTCGATGATACGGGAGGCGCCGGATGGCATATGACCCGTGATAACAGCGCCGCATGGAAAGAATGGACGACGGTTGGTCTCAACCTCATGAACTACCACAACGATACCATCAAGGTGCGTTTCACCGTCATGGACTGCGGTTGGTCGGGACACTATGCGTATGCATACTTCACCGTCGATTGTGCTAACGCGCATATCGAGACCGAGAACTGCGGTAGTGAGTCGCAGGTTACCTGCGTCGCGCCGGATGGATTCGCATATTACTGGTATAAGGATGACGACCCCAATAATCCGGCTGATAAACCCTATGACCAGACCCTGGTGGTGGACGCTACGCGTACCAAATACACCTGCCGTGTGAGCTTCAAGGAGCAACCGGATTGCTGGTTTGAGATCAGTACGACCTCCGAGCCGCGATTCCCGGTACCGAGCTATCGGGTGGATTCGATCTTCGCGGGCTGCGAGAGCGTGCTCAAGTTCACTAACACCTCGCACGTCATGAATAAATGGGATGGATCCGAGCATCATACCTCGGAGCCGTGTAAGGAGTCGAAATGGACTTTCCGCCGTCTCTCTGACGGCCAAAGCCGCACTACCTCGCACTGGTCGCCGACATACACCTGCCCCAGAACGGGTGACTCCATCGAGGTCACGCTGACCTCTTATATCGGAGCCGATAACTCCTGCGAGGAGACGCTCGTTGACACCATTGTCATGCCGAATATTCTCGCCCGAGACTCCGCGATCCACTTGATGCGATGCTATGAGGAGAGACGCGTGGTATTCGACGGCAAAGAGTTTGAGGCGGATACGAGCTATACGGCGAAGTTCTCCAATTTTGCCGGGTGTGACTCGATGGTGACGCTCTACCTCAAGGTCTTCCCGAAGCCGCAAGACTCCTATCGTTCGGACTCGATATGCTCCGACCAGCCGTATTATATCAACGGTGTTCGGTACAGCCAGTCGGTGGTGAACCAGCCGATCTACCTCAAGACCGCCAACGATTGTGACAGCGTGATGTATCTCACCCTCACCGTCAACCAGCGGATCGAGGCGCATATCACCGAACCGGAATACTCCTGCGCGGATGACGAGCTGTTCTACTTCACGCTCAATATCAACAAAGGCGTATACGACAGTCTGAAGATCAAGTTCTCCAGCCCGGCGCTGCGCGATACGGTGCTGTACGATAACGTCAACGCGGTAGGTATCCCCTATCCGGCGAACATCCTCCCGGGTACCTACAAGGCGACTCTGACGTTCTACCAGTTCTGCTGCGACTCGACCGTTGAGGAGCACACGATCAACATCCGCTACGCCGGCAGCATCGTGGAGCAGAAATGGAACGACGTACTCACTCTCCTGTCGCCTAAGTACAACGGCGGATATGAGTTTGTTGCCTTCCAGTGGTATAAAGATGACATGCCGATAGCCGGTGCTAACCACTCGTACCTCTACCAGGATCTCGACTTCGAGTCCCAGTACTACGTAGTAGTAACCCGTCCGGATGGTACGACGATGGCTACCTGTCCGATCCAGCCGGTTTATCACCCGCAGCAGACGGAATACCCGACTATCGTGCCCGCCGGAAGCCATGTGCCGATGTACATGGAGCAGCAGGCTACCATCTGGTATTACACCGTCTCCGGACAATTGTACGGCACCTATACCCTGCCGCAGGGCTATACCGCCCTCACCACGCCGGCGCAACAGGGTATTTACATCCTCAAATCGACGACACAAGACGGCGAGACCACATCGCAAGTCATGATAGTACAATAGAAACGAAATAAACGATGCATATGAAACGTTTAGTCCAAATAATCTTTGTAGCCTTGTTGGCGTTTGCTGCGCCGACGCAGGCAGTAACGAAATACACCTGTGACTTCGAGTCGCAGGCCGATCGTGATCGTTGGGTACTCAACCCGGCTTCGGATGGCGTGAAACCCAAATTGGTTAACAAGTGGTATATCGGTGCCCCGGGTAATAACAGCCGAATGGGGCAAAACGGCCTTTTCATCTCCGATGATGCAGGTCAGACTGCCCATTATACCAATGCCCAATCGGAATGGGTATACGCCTATGATACCCTGACCCTCGATCCGCTGGCTACCGGTGATTACACGCTCTATTTCGACTATAGCGTCATGGCCAATATAGCCAGTAAGTTCGACGGTCTCTACCTCATCTGGGCGCCTGTGGTCAAACCCAACGGAGATACCCTCCGACTGATGTCGATAGCCAACGGTGGTGCTATCCCAAGCACGGTAAGTAAGTATATCGTGCCCCTGCAACCGGGTGCGCAGATCGACTACCTGAACGGTACCCCGACCTGGCGGCAACACTCGGTCATTCTTCCCAAAGAGGACTGCGACGGTACGCCGCACTATCTCGTTTTCGTTTGGACCAACGGTTCGTCCTTGGCGCAGCCCCCTGCTGCCAGGATAGATAACATCCTCATTACCGACGCGCCTCCTTGTACGCCGCCGACTAACCTCAAGGTCGATCCTCAGGGCTCGACTATCAACTTGTCGTGGTCGGGCAATGCGGCCGAATACGAGGTCAGCGCCTATTCCAATGATGGTAACCAATGGTGGGGACCGCGTATCGTCACCACCACCTCCGTACAAGTGACAGGTCTGCCCATCGGCGAAGCCGATTTCATCGTGCGTGCTAAGTGCGACGACGATTTCTATAGCCTCAAGACCATCGTCTCCAAGCTCATCTATTATCCCGACGAGCTCTGTGTGGACTACCTCAACCTCGATAACGCCAAGTGCTATATCAATAACTCGTCGCCGTCTCGATCGGATAATTTTGAGGACTTCCTCGAGGTCGCGCCGGTGGATAAAGGTTCGGCTAGCAAGGCCAGCCGGCATACCATCCATTTCGATCGTCAGGAATTGGAGCCCCGTACCGGAAACCTCGCGAAGACCGTTCCGGACGGCGAACTCGCGTCCGTTCGTCTGGGTAACTGGGACACCGGTGATGAAGCCGAGCGTATTGAGTTTACCATCAAAGTGGATACCATCAATTATCCGGTGATGTTGCTCAAATACATGCCGATCTTGGAGGCGCCGGGACACGAAGATTATGAGAACCCGCGCTTCAAACTCGAGATGTTGATGGGCGAAGAATCCATTACCTGCGGTGAGGCTGATTTCAATGCCAACGACGTGATGAACGGTACGACGCTCAAACCCTCCGCGATCGCGCAGGGATGGCATCTCACGCCCTCTGCAGTGGCGCAGACCTCCGATGACGTCATCTGGAAGGAATGGACGACCGTCGGTATCAACCTCCGCGATAAGAGATATCAGGGTCAGAACCTCACCGTTCGCCTCACCACCCATGACTGTACCTTCTCCGTACACTCCGGTTATGCCTACTTCACCCTCGGTTGCTCCGACGGTAAGTTTAAGGATATGAAGTGCGGTCAGGTCAACCCGGATTTCAAAGCCCCGGACGGCTTCCGCTATCGTTGGGCTCTCGCTTCCAGCGAGCGGTTCCGTAATAAGATCACCGGCGGCATACCCGAGCAATACGTCGTAGGACGCGATCAGGTCTTCAATGCCGGTTGGCATGATGATAACCTCTATATGGTCGATTGTATGTTCGTCCAGGATAGTACGTGTTACTTCACCCTCTACGCTTCGGCGCTCGCTACTAACCCGATCTCGGTAATGAAAAAGCCGCAGATCTACATGAACTGTAGGGACAGCATCTACCGCGTCACCTTCGACGGTTCCGACTCTTGGGTACAGGAGATCAACCACGTCACCGGCGATACCATCGTCAGCGAATCGAAGCATATCGAGCGATACGAGTGGGTCGTAGAAGGACTGCCTAACGCGTTCTCGGATGAACCCGTAGCTACCTTCGATTTCCCGATGGAGGGTGGTGATTACGACGTCACGCTCCGTACCACCTGCGGTACCTGCGACTCCGTGCTCCATTATCATCTCCATCTCTTCCCGCTCGGCGCTACGCGTGAGACCCAGACCTATACGCTCTGCGACGCCGATCGCAAGGGCGAAGGCTTCCATTGGAAAGAGCGCTCGGATACGACTTATGCTACCTATGGCATCGTCGATTCCGTCTTCCTCTTTAGCGAAACAACTTCCTGCGATAGTATCATCTACCTCGAGTTGGTAGAGCCGAACCGCGTCTTCGAGGACACGCTGTTGCTGCCCGAGTACCTGCCGTTCACTTATCACGACAAAGTTTACCCCGTAGGTACCACATCCCTCGTGGACACCGTGCCTGATAAGAACGACTGCTCCAAGACCTGGGTGCTCAACCTCGAGATTTACGAGTCGCTCCTCGTGGAGCCGGCGAAGGCTTATACCTTGTGCGAGGGCGCGGACACGCTCCTGTTCGTTTATGATATCACGCGCGGACGCTCGCAATCCTTTGTGTCGGTTTGGAATGGCGAGAAACCCGATACGCTCGTCAATATAGAGCAGAAGACCGGCCATTATGAGATTCCGTTGGCGTTGGATCCGACTTTGGAGCCGGGCTTGTATAAGGGTACGCTTCTATTCGAGGATCTCAAGCCTGAGTTCAGCGACACCGTGCCGTTTGAGCTGTCGCTCCGCTATAGTCCGGAGATCATCACGCAGCGCTGGAATGACGTGCTCGCTATCCGCAATGATAGTACGATCAAAGCTAACCTCGGCGACCACGGCTATAACTATGATTTCATTGGCGTGCAGTGGTATGTCAGCGGCCAACCCATCGAGGGTGCCACCGAGTTCAACTACTATACCGGCGTAGGCAATGAACTGCTCTTTGGTAAGGACTACACGGCCTTGCTCACGCGCAAGGACGGTACGCAGATCTTCACCTGCGCGTTCGTTCCTGTTTCTGTGCCGGAGGCAGCAATGCCTTATCCGCAGTTGACCAATACCGTCGTATCGCCCTCGGCGCCGATACGCCTGTCGGGCAAGGGTACAGCATACTGGTATGACGTCCTCGGACGTAGCCGCACGAGTGAGACCTATGACAACTCCGACATCGCTGCTCCTGCAGCCGTCGGATTCTACCTCCTCGTCCTCCAACCAGACGACACCTCCGAGTCCGCCAACCTCACCACCCACCGCGTCCTCGTGAGATAAAAGACACACGAAAAAACGGTTAGTGACAAACGATTAGAGAGAGACTTTTTTCGGAAAGTCTCTCTTTTTGCGTAAAAATGTAGAATTTTTTCATTTTTTTTGTGCAAAAATTTGCTCATTTCCCAAAAATACATTATTTTTGCACGCTAAATGTATCGTGCGCGCACATGCACCCCGCACTCGGACTTGTTTTGAAACTTTGGAACTTTGGTGAAACTTTGTAAGAGACTATAAATAGCGACAAAGCAAGAAATAAAAGAAAGATAGGAGATCCTAGGTAGACCTAAGACGACCTAGGTATAAGTAGGACGACCTAGGTAATCCTAGAAAAACAACAACAATGAGCAATAGAGATACACATTATTTCGTGCAGAGCGTGCCGAACTACAAAGAGCTGCTGTTTTTTCGCAAGTCGGTAGCGCTGTATGATGTGACTTTTGCTTTTTGTGAGCGCTACCTGGCGAAAGGCGATCGGACTATTGACCAGATGGTTCAGGCCGCTCGTAGCGGTAAACAGAATATCATTGAGGGATCAGAAGCAGCTCCAACCTCGAGCGAGACAGAGATCAAACTACTTAACGTGGCTCGTGCGAGTTTGAAAGAGTTGCAAGCCGATTATGAGGACTACCTGCGCGCAAGGAAGATGCTAACTTGGGATGAGAAGCATGCGCGATATGAAGGATTGCGGAAGTTCTGCCGAGAGACGAACGACAGCGAGGCGTATATGGGGCAGATAGAGAGGATGAATGATGAGGAGATAGCCAACATGGCAATCACGATGTGCCATCAAGTAGATGTGATGATGACGAAGTACATCGGCGTCAAGGAGCGGGAGTTTGTGGAGAACGGCGGTATCCGCGAGGCCATGACCCGTGCCCGCCTCCAATACCGCAATGAGCACCCGACTACCTAGTTCTACTTAGTTAGACTTAGTTAGTCCTACAAACAAAAGTACCAATATGCAAAGCAAATTTTTAACAACCCGGAAGACGAGCCGGGAAAGCGATATAGATAAAGATAAAAAGAGTAGATAGAAATGGCTGAGTTAAAGAGTTTAGGAGTTGATTTTAACAGTTTCCCTCTTTTTACTAGGGAACAGTCTACGGACTATTTATTTGGAGCCAATAATGCTTGGGTATCTGATATCTGGGCCTTTTGGGATTTTATCTTACGGAGACATAAATCAAAAATTAAAGAAGCTGAACAAAAATATACATTTCTTCAATCTTTATTAGAACAAGCAAAATACTTCTTTCAAGCAGCAGAGAACGCACCTATCAAATCGCAACCTTTATTGTATTACTATTCATTCATGAATTTGGCGAAAATAGTAATAAACATCACGGTAGATGATGACAAGGCAGTATGGCGCAATAAGCCATATAAACATGGTCTTTCCGAAAAAACAGGATCGTTAAAATCTTTGAGTGACTCCGAAATCAAATGTAAATTAGATAACAATACAGCAAATGTCGCTCCTCTATTTTTGGCAGTTATGGGCGATACGGTCGTTCATGACCAAGTGTTCAAGGTGCGGGATTTACTTAGTTCTTGTTTGGGGATCCATCGGGCGTATTCACAAACTTATAATACAAAAGAGACCTTTTATAGGCTTGATAATTGCCAGGCTTCAGTAGAGGGCAAAAAAATGCACTTTTCTTCATATATTCATGATTGCAATGATTCAGATTATGACGATCTAAATTTATATTATCAGAACATAAATGATTTAGATGAACATGGGCATCATACTCACGAATACGAATGGAAAGAAGATATTGATAGAGCAAAATAT
>CAMHQP010000033.1 GCA_946187555.1 uncultured Bacteroidales bacterium | reverse complement strand
AAGGGTATCATCTCGGCATCCTTGGGTAAGTTACTCCAGGCGCGTGGGTATCGGATAACGATTCAGAAGTTCGATCCCTATATAAACATCGACCCGGGCACATTGAATCCGTACGAGCACGGCGAGTGTTACGTGACGGCGGACGGTATGGAGACCGACCTTGACCTCGGGCACTATGAGCGATTTACGGGTATAGAGACCACGCGCGACAATAGTGTTACGACCGGTCGTATCTACTTGAGTGTGATAGAGAAAGAACGCCGTGGAGATTATTTAGGTAAAACGATACAGGTCGTTCCGCACATCACGGACGAGATAAAACGGCGTATTCTGTGCAACGCAACCAAACAACCGTTAGACTTCGTTATTACGGAGATAGGCGGTACAATAGGCGATATAGAAAGTCAGCCATTCTTAGAGGCTATCCGTCAATTACGATGGGAACTCGGCCCCCAGCGGGCGCTCAATGTGCATCTTACCTACGTGCCTTATCTGGCTGCCGCAGACGAACTGAAGACCAAGCCGACGCAGACCAGTGTCAAACAACTGCAAGGACTTGGAATCCAACCGGAGGTGCTTATACTTCGTACGGAACATCATCTGAGCGATGAATTGCGTAATAAAGTGGCGCATTTCTGCAACGTTGCACAGGAGGCGGTGATTCAAAGTCAAGACCTGCCGAGTATCTACGAAGTGCCCATCAATATGTATGAGCATCAACTGGACAGGGTTATCTTGAGTAAGATGGGCATCAAAAGACCTACAAAACCTGATCTGAAATCGTGGTTGGACTTTTTGGACTGCCGTAAACGTGCAGACGAAGTGCTACATATAGGTCTGGTCGGCAAATACGACTTGCAAGATGCATACAAGAGTATCCGTGAGAGCCTCGCACATGCGGGTACATACAGAGGATATAAGGTACAGATTCATTTCATCAATAGTGAGTTTATCACCCGTGAGAACGTAGCCGAACAACTATCCGGTATGGCCGGTATCGTTATTTGTCCGGGATTCGGGCAACGAGGTATAGATGGCAAGATTCTGGCCGCAGAATATACCCGTACGCACGATATTCCCACATTCGGTATCTGTCTCGGCTTCCAGATGATGGTGATTGAGTTCGCGCGTAATGTGTTAGGCTACCAAGATGCCAATAGTAGCGAGATGGACGAAACGACACCGCATAATGTCATTGATATGATGGCGGAGCAGAAGAACATCACGCAGAAAGGCGGAACGATGCGACTCGGCGCTTACGAGTGTGCTTTATCTAGAGGCAGTCGTACGGCGCAGGCCTATCACGGGCAAACACTCATTAAGGAAAGACACCGTCATCGTTATGAGTTTAATAACTCATATAAGGACGAGTACGAAAAACGGGGCATGAAATGCGCAGGCATCAACCCATCATCCGATTTGGTAGAGATCATGGAGATTCCGGCCTTACGCTGGTATATCGGCACGCAGTTTCACCCCGAATACAGTTCAACGGTCTTACATCCGCATCCGTTGTTCCTGGATTTTATTGCGGCATGTATTAAAGCATCAAAGGACAAATGAAAACCCTTCCGTTCATCAAAATGCATGGCCTTGGGAATGACTATGTGTATATAGATTGTTTTCCCAAGACCACAGCAGAAATCATCGCCAAGAGCGATCTGCCGGCCTTGGCACGTGCCGTCTCCGACCGACATTTCGGTATCGGCTCCGATGGACTCGTGCTCATCTTGCCGTCCAAAGAAGCGGATGCCAAGATGCGTATCTTCAATGCCGACGGCAGTGAAGCAGAGATGTGTGGTAATGCCATTCGTTGCGTGGCGAAATACCTGTATGAGAGTGGCCTTTGTAGCGATGTGCATATGCAGATAGAGACCCTCGCGGGTATACGTTCGCTGGCGTTGCATGTGAACAAAGAGAAAGTAGATCTGGTGACGGTGAATATGGGAAAGCCGGTCATCCAACCGGATGCTATCCAAAGCGGTATCGATCCGATCGGTTATACGGCGGTAAAGATAGGCAATCCGCATGCGGTTTTCTTCCGCGATACCATTCCGCAATTACCGGTCAATACGAACGTAGAATTCGTTCATGTGCGTAACAGAAAGGAACTCGATGTGCGCGTCATAGAACGCGGTTCAGGGGAGACGATGGCCTGCGGAACAGGGGCTTGTGCCGCTGCTGTAGCTGCCATCTATCACGGTCTTACCGAACGAACGGTGACTGTCCATCTGCCAGGTGGCGATTTGACAATACAATGGAAATCCGATCTGTCGTCAGTCTTCATGACCGGTTCGGCAACGGAAGTGTTCCGAGGTGAATATGCTTACTGACAATGAATAGAAATACGAATTTTGATCGATTGCCCGATAGGTATCTCTTCAAAGAGATCGCGGTTCGCGCAGCAGCCTATACGAAACAACACCCGGAGCATCAACTCTTGCGCATGGGAGTAGGGGACGTGTCGCTTCCTTTACCCGGAGTGATCATCGATGCGATGCATCAAGCTGTGGACGAGTTAGCGCACGCAGAGACGTTCCGAGGATATGGACCCGAGGAAGGATATGAATGGTTGAGGCAGGCCGTTATTGACAATGAATACACGCCGAGAGGCATTGATCTGGATATAGAAGAGGTGTTCATTAGCGAAGGAGCCGGTAGTGATCTTGGTAACCTGAGCGAGTTGTTTCTTAGCCATAATACAGTTGCCATCTTAGATCCCTCATACCCTGCGTATATGGATAGCAGTATGATGGCGGGGCGAGAAGTAATATCATTGCCGTGTACGATAGCGAACGGTTTTATACCGGAATTGCCCAAGCAGAAAGCGGATATTATCTATCTCTGCTTGCCCAATAACCCGACAGGAACGGTGCTCAACCGTGCGGAATTGCAGCGATGGGTTGATTATGCGAATGTCAACAAGAGTATCATCATCTTTGATGCAGCCTATGAGGCATATATCTCCGAAGAAGATGTACCGCATTCTATATACGAACTGGAAGGCGCCAAACAAGTCGCCATTGAGGTGCGCAGTTTCAGTAAGAGTGCCGGCTTTACAGCTGTTCGTTGCGGATATACGATCGTTCCCAAACAAACAGGGCTTCAAGCTATGTGGATGCGTCGCCAATGTACGAAATACAACGGTACATCCTATGTTGCCCAACGAGCAGCCCTGGCTACATATACTCCCGAAGGTAAGCAAGGAATAGAAGCCAATCTAATGTATTACAAGCAAACGGCACAAATGATTGCGGATGGGCTTCGAGCCTTAGGATATGATGTCTTTGGCGGCAAGAATGCACCATATATCTGGTGTCGTGTGCCGCAAGGATATGACTCATGGTCGTTTTTCGACCACTTACTTCATACCTGTCAAATCGTATGTACACCGGGCGTCGGATTTGGTGACGCAGGACAAGGATTTGTGCGTTTTTCGGCGTTCTCCAATAGAAAAGAAGTAGAAGAGGCACTAAAAAGAATGAAAACACTTGCATAAATCAAAAAATATTTGTAATTTTGCACCGCAAAATTGAATTAACACTATGTGTGGAATTGTTGGATATATCGGTAAACGCAAAGCGTACCCGATTTTGATTAAAGGTCTGCATCGTCTCGAGTATCGCGGGTACGACAGTGCCGGTGTAGCGCTCATCAATGAGCAGGGCCAACTCAATGTCTATAAAGCCAAAGGTAAAGTAGCAGAACTGGAAGCGTTCTGCGAAAGTAAGGACACGGGCGGCACGATCGGTATCGCCCATACGCGTTGGGCTACCCACGGCGAACCCAATACGGTAAACGCCCATCCGCATTACTCGGAGTCCGAGCGCTTGGCCATCATACACAACGGTATCATTGAGAACTACGCCGTTCTCAAAGCCGGTCTGATGGAGCAGGGTTATACCTTTAAGTCCGACACGGACACGGAGGTGCTTGTGCAACTCGTCGAATATACGCAGGTGAACCAGCACGTCGATCTTAAGACGGCGGTACAGTTAGCGCTACAGCAAGTGATCGGTGCCTATGCGATCGCTATTCTTGATAAGACCCACCCGGACACGCTTATTGCGGCTCGCAAGGGTTCGCCGCTCGTTGTGGGTATCGGAGAAAATGAGTATTTCCTGGCTTCTGATGCCACACCTATCGTTGAATATACGGATCAGGTGATATATATCGAGGACGAAGAAGTAGTGTCCTTGCGTATTGGCGAAAAAGTGGATATCACGACCATTAATAACGTCGCTAAAACACCGGAGATCAAGCGTCTGGAACTCTCGCTCAGTCAACTCGAGAAAGGCGGGTATCCGCATTTTATGCTCAAGGAGATCTTTGAGCAACCGCGTACCTTGACAGACTCTATGCGGGGACGTGTGAACGTTCGTCAGGACAATATTGCCCTTTCCGGTTTTATTGATAACAAAGACCGTTTCCTTAACGCGAAGCGTATCATCATCACAGCCTGCGGTACTTCGTGGCACGCAGGTCTGATCGCTATGTACGCTATCGAGGAGTTTGCGCAGATACCGGTCGAAGTGGAGTACTCTTCGGAGTTCCGTTACCGTAAGCCGGTAATCAACAAAGACGATGTGGTCATCGCTATCTCGCAGTCCGGTGAGACAGCGGATACGCTCGCTGCAATCCAGCTCGCCAAAGAGAAAGGTGCCTTTATCTTCTCGATCTGTAATGTGGTTGGTGCTTCTATTCCTCGCGTGTCGGACAGCGGTTGTTATACGCATGTGGGGCCAGAGATAGGTGTGGCTTCTACCAAGGCCTTCACCGCACAAGTGGTTGCCCTCACGATGCTCGCCCTCTGTATTGGTCGCGAAAAGGGTACGATGAGTAAAGAACAATATCTTCGCGTCGTTCGTGAGCTCGGTCAGATACCCGATAAGATAGAACGCGTGCTGGGACAGAACAAACGCATTTCTGACTTTGCGAAGACCTTTACCTATGCGCAGAACTTTATCTACCTTGGCCGCGGATATAATTTCCCGGTTGCTATGGAGGGAGCGCTCAAACTGAAAGAGATCTCTTATATCCATGCTGAAGGATATCCTGCAGCCGAGATGAAACATGGCCCTATTGCCCTTATCTCGCAGGAGATGCCGGTCGTGGTGGTGGCACCGCATTGCGGTACGTACGAGAAAGTGGTAAGTAATATACAAGAGATCAAAGCCCGTAAGGGTAGAGTGATTGCGGTCGTTACCGAAGGCGATGAACTGGTTAGCAAGATCGCTGACTACTGCATCGAAGTGCCGGCTACAGAAGAGTGCCTAACGCCGCTACTCACCGTCATTCCTCTTCAGTTGTTAGCATACCACATCGCCGTAGTCAAGGGCTGTGATGTGGATCAACCCCGTAATCTAGCCAAATCAGTAACAGTAGAGTAATATGAGAATTGCTATTTTAGGATACGGCAATATAGGCCGTGCCGCTGAAGAAGCCATCAAAGCCGCTCCGGATATGGAGTTGGCGGGTGTCTATCACCACAATGATTGCCTCGATTGTATGGACGCAGATGCGGTACTCATTTGTACACCGACGCGTGAGGTGCAAAAGTTCGCCACCGTGCTTGCAGCGCGCGGAATATGCACCGTGGACAGTTTCGATATCCATGGACAGATCTGGAATTTGCGCGAGAACTTAGATGCTGTTTGTAAGGCCAATAAAGCAGTGAGTGTTATCTCTGCCGGTTGGGATCCGGGAAGCGATTCGATGGTTCGTGCTATCCTTCTGGCACTCGCACCGAAAGGCTTGACCTATACGAACTTCGGCCCCGGTCGTTCGATGGGGCACACAGTTGCAGCTAAGTCCAAACCGGGTGTCAAGAACGCACTTTCTATGACCATCCCCTTGGGTACCGGTATTCACCGTCGCATGGTCTATGTTGAATTGGAGGATGGCGCAGATTTTAAGGCAGTAGAAGCGGCTATTCTCGCTGACGACTATTTCGCACACGATGAGACACATGTTATCCCGGTTGAGAGTGTCGATGCCCTCAATAATGTGGCGCATGGTGTCAACCTCGTTCGCAGTGGTGTTTCCGGCGAGACCCATAATCAGCGCTTTGAGTTTAACATGACCATCAATAACCCTGCTTTGACCGGTCAGGTCATGGTTAGTTGCGCCCGTGCCGCATTACGTCTCAAAGAACGCGGAGCGTACGGAGCCAAGACCATGATTGAATTAGCACCGATAGATCTCTTGCCGGGAAATACAGAATGTTTGGTGAAAGCATTGGTCTAAAATCACCCAAATAGACGCCGGTTAGCAAAAAAATGCATAAAAACTTGCATATATGCCAAAAAAGTTGTATCTTTGCAGCCGATTTGTGTAAACTCTTATTGTGAACAATAAAAACAACAAATAGAAAATGGCTAAAAAGAAAGAAGAGTTCGTAAAACAAGACGAACAGTTGCAAGAAGTAAATGAGGCGCTGACCGGTGCCGGAAAATGGATTGAAGACAACGCTAACCTCATCAGTTGGGTCATCTGCGGTATTGCTGTTGTAGTGATGGCAATCATCGCGATTAACAACTACGTTATCAAGCCGAAGGCTCTTGAGGCAAGCAATGAGAACGCCAAGGCTGTGGTTTATTTCATGAACGGCGATTATGACAAAGCGCTCTTCGGTGACGATTCTGAGTGCATTGGTTTTGAGGCAATCGCAGATGAGTACAGTCACTATCAGCAAGGTAAACTCGCTGCCCTCTATGCAGGTATCTGCTATTATGAGAAGGGTGAGTACGAGGAGGCTGCTAAGTACCTCAAGAAGTTCGATGCCGATGATCTGAACATCGATCCGGCGGCAAAACAACTGCTGGGTGACGCGTATGTAGAGCTCGGCGAGTTCGCAAAGGCTGCCAAAGCTTTTGAATCGGCTGCTAAGTCCGGTAATGAGCTTATCGCTCCGATGAGTCTTAAGAAAGCAGGTCTTGTGTATCTGCACGAAGGTGAGAATGCCAAAGCACTGAAGGCTTTCAAGGCTATCAAGGAGAACTATCCGACTTCTGCAGAGGCTCAGGATATTGACAAATACATCGCGATCGCGCAGTAAGATGACGACGGATTTGTCGAAATACGATGCGAATCAATTGCCTAGCGCTGATGTTCTCGGACGTCAGCGCTATGCTATTGTAGTAGCGGATTGGAACAGCGAGATCACCTACGCCATGACGCAAGGCGCTATTGACACTTTCGTCCAACACGGCGTTCCGGCAGATAATATCGACGTAATCCATGTACCGGGAACGGTGGAGTTGACGTACGGCGCTGCGCGTATCACCAAAGAAGAGCGAGTAGATGCAGTCATTGTCATCGGTTGTGTCATTCAGGGCGAGACACCGCATTTTGATTATGTGTGTCAGTCGGTAACCCAGGGCGTGGCGATGCTCAACGCACAAGGCAAAGTACCGGTTATCTTCTCTGTACTGACGGTCTTGAACCAACAACAGGCACTCGACCGTTGTGGCGGTAAGTTGGGTAATAAAGGTATCGAAGGCGCATATACAGCCATCAGGATGGCTAACCTCTAATCGATAATCGCTAATCGAATGAAGGTCTTTAAGTTCGGTGGGGCATCGGTGAAGGACGCTGCCGGCGTTCGGAATCTTGAGCAGATCGTGCGTATGAACAATACGCCTGACGGACTCATGGTTGTAGTGTCGGCCATGGGAAAGACCACCAACGCCCTCGAACGAGTCGTAGAGTTTCTGGATGCAGGCAAAGAGGAGATGGCGCTGAACCAATGGGTCGATATCATCGATCACCATGTAGCCATCATGAAGGAATTAGGCCTGCAACCGGGTGTTGATATCCGTTTGCAAGGAGAGATTCCCTACGATCCGAATAAATCCTTCGACGAGAACTACGACCAAATCGTCTCGATGGGCGAGATTATGTCCACCCAGATTATCGCGGTCTATCTGCTCAAGCAGGGACTGTCGGTGGAGTGGTGGAATATGCCCAAGTTGCTCCGCACGGACAATACATGGCGTGAGGCGAAGGTCGATGATGCGACAAGCGCTGCCACCATCCGTGCAGGATGGGAGAGAGCGCAGCGTCCGAATATCGTTGTCACGCAAGGTTTCATCGGCGGCACGGCTGATGGGCAGCGCACGACGCTTGGACGTGAAGGTTCCGACTACACGGCTGCCCTCTTAGGCAATTACCTCGATGCCGAATCGGTGACGATCTGGAAAGACGTCCCGGGTATCCTGAACGCCGATCCGCGTATTGAACCCAACACCGTTCTAATACCCTCTTTGCGCTATCAAGATGCGGTCGAACTGAGTTATTCGGGCGCACAAATTATTCACCCGAAAACGATAAAACCGCTTGAGAATAAGCGCATCCCGTTATTTGTAAAACCCTTCGGCGATCCAAATGCTGCCGGTTCATGTATCTCGGAAGATGGAATAGGACCGATTAATATTCCGGTTTATATTTGGCGTAAGAATCAGATTCTGATCACCATGCGTCCCAAAGATTTCGCGTTTGTGCTCGAAGAGAGCCTGAGCGAGATCTTTGATATCATCCATCGTCATCGGCTCAAAGTGTCGCTCATTCAGTCCTCTGCTGTGACGATATCCGTGTGCGTGGATAACACGCGCATTGTGCCTGATGCGATGAGTGAACTCAAACAACATTTTAATGTGTCATATAACGACCACTTGTCGCTGCTCACTATCCGCGGTACCACCAAAGAGATACTGGAGCAAGCCAAAGCCGGCCGAACCATTATGTTGAGCCAAACCACTCGCCGTACAGCGCGTCTCGTTGTGGCAGAAACAGAACGATAACCATGAATATATCACAAGATTTATCCCATCTAAAGACCTATATCACATTCAATTATTGGCGTGATTTAGTCGTCGATTTTTGGCATGCCCTGGGTACGCTTAAGTTCTGGAAGGAACTGCTGATGATGACCATTGGTATGAGTGTCGGAGCGATCGCTGTCTATTATTTCCTGATGCCGAGTCATCTGATCGTGGGCTCTATTTCCGGTCTCTCGATTGTGTTCAATACGCTTATAGGAGGCGATGCGGATACGTTCTCGATTCTCGTGATGGGTATCAACGCTTTCTTGCTTTTGTTGGCGTTCATCCTCATTGGTAATGAGTTCGGCGCCAAAACCGTTTATACGGCGCTGATATTAGGTCCATTGACGCAGATGTGGGATCGTATCTACCCAAACACGAATTTCACCCATCAGGTGATCGATGCCCCGGATATCCTGGCCCAACTACAAGTCGGTCAAACGGTTCTTGATGCGCATGGTAATCCGTATTTGCTTAGCCGTTCCGGTGAAGTGTTAGAGCGTGTACGAGACTCGGTGATGAGCGGCGGACTCGATACTGGCGATGTGTGGTTTGACCTCATCTGCTTCGTGCTTTTGCTTTCTATCTGCCAAGCTTTCCTCTTCCGTATAAACGCCTCTACCGGCGGACTCGATATTATCGGAAAGATCTTCAACAAGTACCTGCATTTTGATATTGGTACGTCCGTGGCTATCGGCGGCGTGATGATCTGCTGTACCTCTTTTCTGATCAATGACTTCCGAATGGTAGTCATCGGTATCATCGGTACATGGATCAACGGTCTGGCAATCGACTATTTCACCGCATCGCTTAACAAGCGCAAACGCGTTTGTATTGTATCTGCAGAACCTGAACGAATCCGTAAATATATCGTTGAGGATCTTGTGCGCGGGTGTTCCTTGTATGACGTTACGGGAGGCTATAGTGGTGAGAAACATGTGGAGATTCAAACACTATTGACCCAGGATGAGTTCTCGTCTGTTATGGCCTTTATCCGCAATAATAAGATTCAGGCCTTCATCACCGCCGGCAACTGCTCGGAGGTCTATGGCTTGTGGTTCCGGCATAAGAAGATCCACGGCAAAACAGTTGTTGTAAACGAATAAAACATTATATTAATGAGTAGAATCCTCGTAACAGGCGGAACCGGATATATCGGTTCACACACGGTCGTTGAACTGATGCAAAAAGGTTACGATGTCACCATCGTGGACAACCTTTCCAATTCGTCTATTGACGTATTGGATGGTATCACGGCTATCGTGGGACGCAAACCGGACTTTGCCAATATTGATTGTGGCAATTTCATGGATCTGGATAATGTATTTCGTCAATATCCGGATATCGTCGGTGCGATCCATTTTGCGGCGAGCAAAGCGGTGGGTGAATCAGTGGAAAAACCGCTTCTTTACTACCGTAATAACTTAGGCAGTTTGGTGACCTTGCTGGAAGTGATGAAACTGCATCAAGTGCCCAACATTGTTTTCTCTTCATCCTGTACGGTGTATGGTCAGCCGGATAAGGATCACTTGCCGGTAGATGAGACTGCGCCTATCCAGACTGCGCTCTCACCTTACGGCAACACCAAGCAGATCAACGAAGAGATCATCCGCGATGAGGCACATGCTGATAAGAACCTGCACGCGACCATCCTGCGTTACTTCAACCCGATAGGCGCTCATCCCTCGGCTCTCATCGGTGAACTGCCGAATGGTGTACCGCAGAACCTGTTGCCGTTCATCACGCAGACTGCGGCCGGTATTCGTCCGGAACTCAAAGTGTTCGGTAATGACTACAACACGCCTGATGGTTCATGTATCCGCGATTATATCTACGTGGTGGATCTCGCGAAAGCACATGTCAAGGCCATAGACCGGATGCTGGAAGCTAAGCACCGCGATCAAGTGGAGGTCTTCAATCTCGGTACAGGAACAGGACTCAGTGTGTTAACCCTGATCAACGAGTTTGAAGCCGCTACCGGTGTACATATCCCTTATACGATCGTAGGCCGCAGAGAAGGCGACATTGAGCAAGTGTGGGCTAAACCCGACAAAGCCAATGAGATTCTTGGTTGGAAAGCTGATACACCGATCCGTGACGTCCTCGCGTCGGCATGGAAATGGGAGAAATATATAAGAAAATTATAAACTATGCTATATCCTTTTAGATTCACCCCGCAACTATTCCATAAGATATGGGGCGGACATACTATTGAGAAATGGTACGACCATGTGCCAGCCGACTACGAGAACGTAGGCGAGGCCTGGGTAATGTCCGATGTGGAGAAATACCCGACGGAGGTCTCTAACGGCGCACATGCCGGCGATAGTTTGCAAGATCTGCTGGAGGTCTACATGGACGAACTCGTCGGAGAGAAAGTGTACGACGTCTTCGGTAACCATTTCCCCTTATTGCTCAAGTTCATTGACGCTACCGATGATCTCTCTATTCAGGTTCACCCGGACGATGACTATGCCTTGGAGCACGAGAAGAGTCTCGGCAAGACGGAGATGTGGTATGTGCTGCCATCCAAAGGAGAAGCGGCTATTTATTTGGGCTGGAAACAGCAGATGAACGTCTCGCATATCCATGCGGCTATTCAAGATGGTTCGCTGGCGGACTACTTGCGCGAGTATAAGGTGCACGAAGGCGATGTGGCTTATATTCCTTCAGGAACGGTTCACGCAATGCGCAAAGATACTATCGTAGCGGAGATTCAGGAGAATAGCGATATTACCTATCGTCTTTATGATTATAACCGCGTAGGAAATGACGGCAAGAAACGTCCGCTTAATTTGGATAAGGCTCTTAAGGTAATGGACTTTTCGCCTAAGACTGAAGCCTCTTGTGCACCAACGGCACCGCGTATTGACGGGGTGGTGAACCTCAAACAATGTCCGTACTTCACGGCAAACCTGTTATCGCCTACTAAGCCCATACAACGCGACTACGCACCGCTTGACTCGTTCGTGGCGTATATGTGCGTAGAAGGTAGGGCAACCATCACCGCCCTCGATTGTGAGACAGAGGATAAGACGGTGGCGATAAAAAAAGGAGAAGCAGTACTCATTCCTGCTTCCCTTAATGATATCCGCATCGACCCGCAAGGCCCTTGCAAACTGCTCGAAGTGTACGTCGAGTTATAGTAAACGCTATTTATTGAAAGAACGAGAAGTGCACACTTCCGTACGTGCGCGTCTCATAATGCCTCGGGTGGCTCGTAAAATCGGTATCCTTACCGTGTTCAATGACGAGCCATCCGTTTTCTTTTAGTATATCTCGCTCTAAAATAGCATCGGGCAGAGTAGGTAATTGCTCCAAGGCATAAGGCGGATCGGCAAAGATCAGGTCGTACTTTGTCCGGCAGGCACTCAGGAACTTAAAAACATCACCCCGGATCACACTTAGATTGCGGATGCCGAGTTGGCGGCAACACGTGATGATCCAGTTCTGCTGCACATGCGCGATCTCCACGGCTGTCACTTCACGCGCCCCACGACTCACGCACTCAATGCCGATACCACCAGTACCGGCAAACAAATCCAGCATGTCAATCCCCTCTAAATCCATTCGGTTATTGAGCAGATTGAACAAACTCTCCTTGGCAAAGTCCGTTGTAGGTCTCGCTGTGATATTTTTAGGGGGCGACAATCGCCGCCCCCCGTATATGCCGCTTATGATCCGCATGGCTATCTTGCTCCGGTTCTAAACCGGTTACTCCCAGTTACCTGCGTTGTTGTTCGGTGCGTAAACGTCACCGACCTTCAAACCTGCATAATGGTCGAGCTTGGTCTCGCGGTCAATCAGGTTAACCAACTCCTGCTCGTTCAGGTCGCCCAAATAGCTCTCGAACGAAGCACGTGCCTCGAACAGAGGAACACGGATACCCTGACTGGTCTTGTAATCATTGTTAACCTCGATCTCAAAACGCTGACCGTTGCTGTACGGGATCTCCATGATCTTATCAATAGTCGTCTCGTCGTACTCGCCTTTGTACAACGATTGCAACATGTTCAACTCAATGGTATCACGGCGGAAACCTGCCAAACCATTACTAATAACGTCCTTGTCGTTTGCCCAGATATAAGCGTACAAAGCATCAGTGTCCTCAAAACTGTTGTTTTTCAGCGCCTTCTTCTTCGCCTCATTCAGGATCTTGATGGCTTTTTGCTCGGTCAAACCTGCCTCTAATTGCTTGTCCGTCAAACTACCTTCCTTGAGCAATTCCTTCTTCGGAGCGGTCTTGAGGAACAATAACAAAGAGTCGTGATTCGCGGTGAATACACCATTCTGATGGTGATACTCCACCTCTGCAGTACGCAAATCAACCAGATGTTTGATCACTGCTACCTCACGCTGTGCACGCGTGTTCTCAAACTTAATAGGCGTTGTTACGCTTGTTACGCAGAAGTAAGCCATTACCACTGCAGCAATGCTAAGTAAGCAAATTACAAGAGTTCTTGTCGTTTTCATTATAGGTTAAATTTTAATATTTCCACAAAATCGCTGCAAAATTACAAAAAAATTTTTATATGTGCAAATTTTTTCGTATCTTTGTGCCGTTTTTTAGAATTAGACGAATGGAAGATAGCAATAAGGTACTTTTTTCGATACTCAATGAGCGGCTGGAACTGCTCCGTCAACTCGATAAAGAAGAGGACTCGGATAAAAAACGGCACATCGCGCGGGAGACCCAGAACCTCCATGCGCCGATGGCTCATCGGCTCGGTCTCTACCAGATCAAAACCGAGATGGAAGACCTTGCGCTCAAGTTCCTCGACTATGACACCTATAAATATATCGCGCACGCGCTCAACGCGAAGAAAGCCGAGCGTGAAGCCTATATTGCATCTTTCATTGCACCGCTGGAGAAGAAACTGACGGAAGAGGGATTTAAGTTCACCATCAAAGGTCGACCTAAGTCCATTCACTCCATCTATCACAAGATGCAGGCGCAGCACTGCGATGTGGACAAGATATATGACCTATTTGCGATTCGTATCATCTTGGACTCCGCACCGGAGAAAGAGAAATCCGATTGTTGGCAAGTCTATTCGCTTATCACCGATATCTTCCCACCTAACCCCAAACGTCTCCGCGATTGGTTGTCCGTGCCCAAAGAGAACGGATATGAGTCGCTGCACACCACTGTGTTAGGTCCTCAAAACCGTTGGGTGGAAGTGCAGATTCGTACCCGCCGCATGGACGAGATAGCGGAGCAAGGAGTAGCGGCTCACTGGTCGTACAAGGGTGTCAAGGGCTCTATTGTACAGAGTTCCGGAGATGTGTTCGTCTTTACTCCGACCGGCGACTTGAGGCGTCTTCCGGCAGGTGCTACTGTATTGGATTTTGCGTATTCGATACATAGCGAAGTGGGTGCACACTGCGTTGGCGGTATTATTCGTAATCAGAATGTCTCCATTCGACAGAAGCTTGAGAATGGCGATCAGGTATCGGTAATGACCTCGCCGAACCAGCATCCGAATGCCGATTGGCTCAATGTGGTGGTGTCCACTAAAGCCAAGAATAAGATTCGTCAGGCGCTCAAAGAGATTGAATACAAACAGGCCTCGGAAGGCAAGGAAATCATTGACCGGAAGTTCAAGAACTGGAAGATCAACTATACCGAAGGGGATATCACCAAGATGGCTATCCGTCTCGGCTACAAGGCTGTGTCTGACATGTACCAGTCCGTGGCGATGGGTAAGGAAGATGTGCAACGACTAAGAGATGTGCTGCAGGAACCCGAAGAGGCTCCGGTTCAACGCGAACATACTGAGTATGTTGATCGCTCTGAACTCAAAGGACTAGCCATCGAAGTGGACATGAATGTCAAGAACGTGGATTATAACCTCTCCAAATGCTGCAACCCGCAGCCGGGAGATCCTATATTCGCCTTCGTGTCCGTGCTCAAAGGTATCCGTATTCACCGGATTGATTGCCCTAATGCCGCTAACATCCGCGAACGATATCCTTACCGAATGATTCCTGCTAAATGGGCCAAAAAACATGAGTGATTATCCAAACGCGATATTAGAACAAGCGGTCAACCAGATGGCCTCGTTGCCCGGAGTAGGGCGGAGAACAGCTCTCCGTCTGGTGCTACATCTGTTGCGCCAACCTGAGCAGGAAGTGGAAGCCTTCTCCAATGCCTTTACGCGCCTTAAAAAGGATGTTGTGTACTGCCGCGAGTGCCATAACATATCCGATACCGAACTATGTCCGATATGTGCCTCTACGCATCGAGATCATGCAACGATATGCGTGGTGGAGAATGTGCAAGATGTCATGTCCATTGAAAACACGGGTCAGTATAGCGGCGTCTATCATGTGCTCGGAGGGGTTATCTCTCCTATGGAAGGTATCGGTCCTAAAGATATCGAAATTGACTCGCTCATTGAGCGTGTTACCAAAGGAGACATTGATGAAATCATCCTCGCGCTGCCCACAACCATGGAGGGTGATACGACGAATTTTTACATCTATCGCCGACTCCAGAA
>CAMHQP010000032.1 GCA_946187555.1 uncultured Bacteroidales bacterium | reverse complement strand
TCGCGTGTGAAATTAATAAAGGTGTAGTCCTTCATCCAATCGTAGTTGTTCACCAACTCAGCGGCATTAGGTGCATCGCTGTTAAAATCCAGAAAATGCTCCAACTGCTCGCGGATACACGCTACGTTGTGACGCAGAATCTCTTCGGTCAGCAAGTTACGCTCTGCCGATTTGCCGGAAGGGTCACCGATCATACCCGTCGCACCACCAATCAGCGCAATCGGCTTATGGCCGCAGGCTTGCAGGTGACGCAACATCATGATGCCGCACAAGTGACCGATATGCAGACTGTCCGCTGTCGGGTCTATACCTACGTACGCGGTCGTCATTTCTTTCATCAATTGTTCCTCCGTTCCGGGCATGATGTCCTGTAACATCCCCCTCCAACGGAGCTCTTCTACAAAGTTCTTCATATTCTCTTTTTAATTTGCGGCTGCAAAATTACTGCTTTTTTTTGAATTGTGCAAATAAAAAGGCAAAAAACTGCACCTCGGTGGGAGGTGCAGCCAAAAGTGAGATTGTTTGTACGGTTATTAACGTACTACTTGTCCTTGGATGGTGTACATCTTGTCTCCGCGGAGGATGTAGATTTGACCATTGATGAGAACTTTCGTCGCCTTTTCGCTTACTTGTACGTCCTCGAAGCCGGATGGGTTTACTTCTCGGCTGTAAACGGCCGTGTAGACAGCGTTACCGGTTACCGGAGCGAGGGCAGGATCCCAACCGGTGAAGGTGTAGATCCACTCGGCGGTCGGTGCGAGTGTCGGGGTGACACTGCAAACCGGCATCTCGCCGTAGAGGTACGAGTTAGCTTCGATGAGTGAACCATCGGCGTTGAGGAAGGTCACGAGGTAAGTCTGCTGTGCAAAGATAGCAGTGAGCGTGAGATCCTCGGTCAACTTGATGTAACGAACGCTATTGGTTTCACCGTCCGACCAGCGTACGAAGTTGTAACCTTGATTCGGTGTTGCGGTGATGGTGATGTTCTCGCCGTAGTCGTAGGTTCCGTTCACCTCGGTGTTAACCGATCCGCCTACGCCCGCGCTGATAGCCACTGTCACGCGCTTTTGCTCGAACTGAGCGGTGATGGTCGTATCTTTGCTAACCGTGATGACACGTGTTGCTTGCGCTACACCATCAGACCAACCGGTGAATTTCGCGTGCTCCTTCGGCGTAGCGATGATCGTTACTTGGTCACCGTCGTAGTAGGTGCCGCTCACTTGGTTAACCTCACCGAGTTCGGTATCCGATGAGAGGATACGTACTACGAACTGCGAGAGCGGAGTACTTACCTCTTGGAACTGTGCCGTGAGGTTGAGGTTCGCGGTAACCGTGATGTTACGTGTTACATTGCGATCGCCATCTGACCAGCGAACGAAGCGGTAACCGTCATTCGGGTTAGCCTTGATCGTGATCTCCGAACCGTACGAGCAGCGATAGGTCTTGTTCGCCTTGATATACTCGTTCGCGCCGCTTACCTGTACACGTCCGCCTTCGCCGGCTGCAACGCTTACGTAGCAGATCGGTTTGAAGACAGCGGTGATGGTCGTGTCGCTATTGAGGTTGAGAGAACGGTAGTTGTTGGTATGGTCATAACCGTCAGACCATTCGTACAACTCATAACCCTCATCCGCAATAGCCTCAATATATTCATAGATGCCCCACATAACGGTGGTGTCAATACGAGCTACGGTATCGTTCTGATAAACCAATCGGATACGTCCGTTCTCTGCCGCGATGACAATATGTTGCGGTACGATCTCTTCGTAGAGCGCGATGAGCGTCGTGTCTTGCGATACGGTGAGCATGCGGCACTCGTTGTCGTTTCCGTCAGACCAGCGAACGAAGCGGTAGTTTCCTGTCGAACTCGGGCAGATGCGGAGTTGGTAATCATTCGGATAGTTACCCGAAGGATTCATTCCATAGAACGAACCGCCGACCGTCGTGCTGACATTGACATGATACGTCTGTACTTGCGTGAAGATATTCACCGATACGACGTTCTCTTCGTAGATGGTAGAGTAGGTAGTCGGAGTTTCATCTACAATAGCATATACCTCAAATACATAGCGTCCGTCTTCGGTCGTTACGAAGTCGAAGGTGTTGCCGGAGATGATAGAGTCACCGCCGGGGAACATCGGTACGCGTCCCCAACCGCTCTCTTCACGCCACAACTCAAGGGCTACGCGCGTTGCAGTAGTATTCCAACTGAAGTGGAGCGTACGTCCGGTAGCGGAACCTTGCAGGTTGCTTACCATACGGAGCGACGATTTCGCATTGAACGAATCACCTTCTACCCAAGTGGTCTGTGCTTCGCCCTGTGCGTTGACAGCGCGTACCTCCCAACGGTAGGAGCCATAACCGCTCTGCGCCGTGAAGTCGTATTGCTTAGCGCTCAATTGAGTATTCACCATGAGGCTACCGCTTAAGTAAACCAGGAGTTGGTACTGAACATTGCTGTTGTTGCAAGCCCAACTGAGATGATAGTGAACAGAGTCGGTGGTGGTAACCTGAAGGTTGCTGAAGGTGATTTGGCTCTTGTGGAGCGTTACCATCTCCGGTGCTTCCTGCTCATTGAGACTGTGCGGTCTGTTAGGACGCACACTCCACTTGATATCCATACCGTCATACTCATCCGGAACCAGATATACGGCGAAGGTGTCCGTGGTGTAGATACTTTCTACAATAGACCAGTAGTCGTAGTCGGAACGGTATCTCATAAGCGTTAGCTCATAGGATTCGGATTTCTCCACAGGCTCCCAACTGAAGGTTGCACGTCCGGCCTCCGATACAGCGTTGAGCGTACCGGCCTTGATACGATAGTCGTGTGCAACGGCATCGCAAGCTGCGGAAGTGAGGCTGTAGCGGCTGTATTGCAGACAGGTATCTCCCTTTACAGTCGGTTGATAGCCGAAGATCTGCACATCCGAAGCGGGCAACGTACTATTGAAGGTGAAGCGGTACCAACCATTGCCTTCATCGACCGGATCAATCCAGTTCCATATACCGTTGCCTGTTTCGCAATACATCTGCTCAATTACTTCTCCTGCGTCCGGATGGAGCAAGAGACGTACGTTGATGGCGCGTTCTGCTATTTCGCTGACGGTGAAGTTAGTAGAAGCCTGACCGAGCGTCTCATAAGTAGCACTTCTTGCGTAAACGTAAGCGGTGTAATTACCAACCTTACCCAAGAAATGGGTTGTGCATGTCGTTTCACCTGCGTTCGGATAGAGATACTCGGAGTTACCGTTCGGATAACTGATGTGTACCTCGTAATTCGTTACGGCTGCCGGCAGCGCATCCCAAGAGATGGTCCATGTGCCGTCTCCGTTCGGTGTAGCGGTTACGTTCTGCGGGATGAAAGCAGAAGCCTCGGCATGGAAGTTAGGACCGAACGCATAGTAGTCCCAGAGAGGAGTAGTACCATAGTTCATTTCCTTAGCGGGCACGATAGACCATACCAGATCCATCGTACTGTCGTTGTTGAGGCGAGTCGTTGTCTCTCGCTCATCGCCGTTCAACTGGGTGCTCCAAACAGAGGTGACAGTATCCGCCGTGAGGACATAGAGATAGAAACGAGCCGGATTCTCCGCGCAATCCCACGAGAACTTGAACTTACCGTTACCTTGGTCGGCTACCTGCAGATTACTGAGTGTGAAGTCTTGCAGGTGTGCCTTGGCGCAATCTACTACTTTGAAATCAGACTCATACTCGATACAGGTGTTATCAGCCAGCGTGAAGTCCGTTCCGTAGTAGTCATATGCATACTTCTTGAAGCGAACGGTAACGGCCGGATCGGTCGTTGTGAAGGTATGGGTAAACCATCCTCCTCCTGCTTCGGTGAAGACAACCTGATTGGTCCAATCGTACTCAGCAGGATTGTAGGTGTATGCAGCCCAACCATCCTGTGCACCCGGTTGAACGAGTACTCGCAACTCAATGTCGCGTTCTACTTTGGGCTCTACAGTGAACTCTCCTTCTGCATAACCGACACGACTGTAGTTCTTGCTATAAACGGTGACACTAAAGGTGTGTCGTCCGGTTGATGCTATGACAGGAGTCTTCCATTGCAATGCGTTTCTAACGTCATTTCCGCATACAGAGCTGCCGTTCGAGTCGTTTACTTGCACGTAATAATGATCTACGCGCTCGGTGTAGTCCATTGCCCAAGAGAGCGTCCAACTACCATCGCTGTTCTCTGTAGCCAGCAGGTTCTGCGGCATATAGTCATTGGCATGTGCATCGCAGTCTTCTTCTTCGAAGTATCCGGTATATGCCAAACAGGTGTCGCCATAGATAGCGATGTTTCTCCATTCATTGTGGAGACGTAAGTACGCACCGCGCTCTGTCGTATTGAGCGTGTATTTCCACCAGCCGTATTGGTCATCAACAGCGTTCACGGTAGCATAACCGCCCTTCGCTGTGCTCTGGATATCAAATTGAACACCGGCAGAAGTATCATAACCCGAGAGCGGGTTGATAAGGATACGGATGTTGATGTCGTGTGCAGGCAGCGGAGCAACCGTGAAGCTATCTACTGCGTTGCCGAGCGTGCTACCAAAGCGGTTGTATGCATAAACGCGCATGGAGCAACGTCCGCTGAATATAAAGTTGACATGATCGATAATACTGGTCTCTTTCATGTTGTAGCGGCTGAAAGCATAATTGCCGGCGGCATCTCTCACTTCAATACCATACTGCTGTACGGTGTCGAGCGCGATAGCATCCCACGAGAACGTCCATGTACCGTCTCCGTTGTCTTGCGCATGGAGATTTTTCGGCGAGAACGGCGAAGGTTGCACGGTGAACGGAGTGTTGTTCTCAACACGCATAGCGGAAACTGAACTATAGTAGTTGGGGCGCGGTGTCACTGTCCATTTGGCAATCACGAACGCTTGGTCGTTGTTGCTGGTATACTCATACTGATTTTCGTCACCTTTGTATCTGTAGCCTTCGATGATGATCTCGCCGGCCTCGTTATAGGCCTGAATGTAGTATTGAACATCCTCGCTACTCTCCCATGTGAAGATCAGTTTATTCAGCACTTGCGTCAATTGGAGATTGCGCGCTGCATAGTCGTAGGGGTAGTATGAACCGGAACCATCCAGATACAGTTCGCCGTTATCATTGGTGCCTAAAATCAAATAGGTCTCCGTGCTGCCGTAGTCACCGAACGAACCGCCATCTACGGTTTTGGTGGCTGCTTCGGCCGTAGTTGCATTGATAAGGTTGTAGCGGATGGATTCGCGGTTGAAGTCCGAGATAGTAGCGAGGTACCAGTTCGGAGCTTCGTCTCCTTCTGCTACCAGCGGCACGATATGATCGCCGGCAAACTCGGCGTCACGCCATACAATGGCTGCACCGTTTGCACCGATGAAGCCGCGTGCTTCAGGAATGTAGAAATGCAGTTTCAGATCACGAGCCTCTTGTGTGTACGTGCTGACAAACTTGTATATGCTTCCCAAGTCGTTGTTTGCGGCATCGCGTGAATAGACATAAATGGTGTAATATGCGCCATCTGCCAAAGTCACTTGCTGCTCGTGCGAAGTGATGTTGTCATACACTTGTTCGCCGGAGTTGATATCTACATAGAAGTGATCTACCGATTGACCGGCATCCCAACGGATGGTATATTGCTGATTACCGTCAGCAGAGATAGTGAGGTTTATCGGGAGACGATCATCGCCGGCAATGGTGAATCCTGCACCTTTAGCGGTGAAGCTCCCTTTATCGGTGCTTGCTCTTACCGTCCAGTAGTCAAAGACCGTCTGCTCCGCTAAATTAAGTTTGGTGCGCAGGCTGCGTTGGTCATAGTCTGCGTACATGTCGATGGTAGAACCATCCTTTTTGTACGCATTGATGTAGAATCCGTAGTAACTACCATCTTCCACTTGCCATTCAAAGAGCACGGAGTCACGTCCGAGCGGAGTAGCTACCAAATTAAATGGCTTGTAGTTGTGGTCTGCTAACGCGCAGTCAGAGACATTATTGAGATAGAGCGAATTGTCGTAGTCGTTGTCCTTTACCTCGTAGCAATATGTTGTCATCTCGTTGAGGTAAGTTCTGGAAGACGTACGTTGGTAACCCTCTACGTCCGTAGAAGCGGCATTGATGAGGAAGTAGCCGAAATAATACTGCTCCAAACTTGGAGTGAAGCTGGCGCTGAAAATGCGTCCGCCTTCCGGCGTCATGGGCACAAAATTGAGGTTACCGCTGTACTCACTGTAACCGTCGAACCATGCAAGCCAAAGACCGTTACTGATGTCCATCGAGCAATCAGATGGAGCCAGCACGCGCACGGTGACTTGCTCTTGTGCATTTGCAGTCAGACATATCGTCAGCGCTGCAAAAAGAAAAGTTAGAATCTTTTTCATGGTAAATTATTGTTTTGTAAATACTTCAGGCTCGTTTGGGTGTTCCTCACCGTAGTTGCGGATGATGGTGAGTTTCTTACCGTCAATGGAGAATTTGATCTTCTCGTCGTAGCCTTCCCAACCGGGAATGTATTCGATTTCGCCGTTATGGTTCCAACCATGTTTGAGGAAATGCGCATTAATGATGTCGCCATCGAGCTCGTACGTGCCTTCCAGCAGCATGATAGCAATAAAATCGGGGTTTTGAGGATCGTGTTGCTGACCGTGGAATGCAAAGTCCTTTTCACCAATGATAAGTGTTTGGGTCTCATAGTAACCGGAAGCGTCTTTCTCGGTGTCTTTAGACCATGTGCCAACGAGCGCGCTGGCGCCGTTTTTCTCACAACTTGTGAATACCATTACGCTTGCAACAAGTGCAAAGGCGAAAAATAAAAACTTCTTCATATCGCTCATTCTTTAAACATTAATTCGTTCATTCGTTATTTTACGCGGTAGAACCACCAGTAGTAGTACTGGAAGCCGTCCGGGCTGCGGAGGATACACATCCAATTAGGAGTGAGCGGCTGTACAGTGATAGCTTCTCCCGCTTCAATGACGATTCCTTCTGCCGGATTCTTGCTGAATATTATCTGGTATGGATCACACTCCCAAGAACCTGTTACGGTCTCGTCTTGGAGCCAGTTGTAATAAATGCAACTGCCATCTGCCTTGAACTCCCAGGTCTCTGTACCCGGGTTAGTGCCTTCTCTTTGCACTTCATAGCCCGGATTGTGGTTGTCATAGGTGAAGTACGCCAGTTTCCAGGTCCCCAAGAAATCAGATTCTTGATGCTCCATGATCATACTTTCTATATCTTTCTCGGGCAGTTTGGACAGATAGATATCGCCGCCGTTATCGCCTTTGACATGTGCCCAACCTTCCTTCACTTCCACGATAGTGAACACGGTTCCATCAAAGTAGGTACAGGTCATTTTGTCTTTGTTGATAACGAAATTATGGTTCTCACCGTTCATGATCACTGCGTCCTCTGAGAGAATCCGAATATAGAGATGGGGCGGCTGTGTCTTCTCACCGTTCATAAAGCAGGAGTCGGTGCGCCATTCGGTGTTGACGAGTTTGGAAGGGTCTATTTCCGGCACATCTTGGTCACCCGGGTCGTCGTCGCCGTCCTTGTCTTTGGTGAGCGTTAATACCATCGGACGTTCCCAATCCAATCCAACAGTCAGGTGCAGCGTCTTGTCCTTGATCTCATACTTGAAGCGGATATCCTCTTCAATAGTGGCAGTCTGGTTCGCATGACCATCGATGATCGTAACGGTCTTTTGATGCATCACACCGGTACACTCTTTGGTGTTCACTTCGTAGATACCCTTCTTGATATGAGTGTCCACGTTGTTCTTGTCCGTGAATGTGTAGTTCGTTTCATCAAACTCATACGTGTAGTAAATCATAGACCATCCGCCGTCAACTGTGCATTTCCATGTGCCCACCAGGGGATTGACATCCTTGTTTTTGTCACAACTTGTAAGAGCCAATACGCCAGCTACCAGCGCAAAGGCGAAGAATAAGATTTTTTTCATAGATTCCATATTTTGATGTTAACATTATTTTATTGCTGTGCCAAGGGCGTTGAAGGTCTTGCCGTCCCATTCAATAACGAGTTGACCGTTCTGAACTGTCTTGTGAGCTTTTTGTATCTGCTGTACGCTCTCAATAGCAGCTTCTCCACCTTCTTCAACGATGTTGTACTTACTCCATTCGGAATCGGCAAGATAGAGTTCGCGGGTACCTTGCGGCACTTTGATGGTCAGCGGGGTAGGCGTCTCTCCACCTTCTTCCTCGTCACCACCCCATTTGGAGCCGAAAGCATCTTCGTCCAGTATACCGGCAGGAGTCATGATCAGCGAAGTGACATAATCCAAGTGGGACACATCGGTAAAGGCATAACTACCGATATGGTTTACGGAGGAAGGGATGGTCAGCTCCTCCAGTGGAGCATCGATGAACGCACCCATGTCGATGTAAAGCAGGCCTTCCGGTAACGTGATATGCTTGAGATTGGAGCATGCCGAGAATGCACCAATACCGATGGAATCAAGCGAAGCAGGGAAGACAATGGTCTCCAGACTATCGCAGCCAAAGAACATGCGTTCGGGGATGCTGGTGAGGTTCTGCGCGAAGTTGATTTGTGTCAGGTAGGGACAGCCTTGGAATGCTGACATGTCCCAATTAGCAGCGGATGCCGGAATAGTGATCTGCTTAAAACCGCTGTATTGGAAAGCGCCAAGACCTGCCCATTCGATAGATTCGGGCAGATTCAGTTCTTTGAGTAGCGTGTCCGACTCAAATGCTTCATTACCTACATAAGTGATCGTATTCGGCAACACCACTTTTCGTAGGTATGGCGCCTCACGGAAACAGTAGTCTCCTATCCCGATGACAGTTATGCCCATCGCCGTAGCCGGCACACGAATGACGGTGTCTTGATACGGGAACTCGTGACTCCAGATAGGGTCATGATAGCCGTTGATGTCCAAATCCCAGCCTTGCGGAACGACTACCTCCAGACCCAATACCACCTTCGGATCGGCTTCGGGGTCTTCATACACTTTCTTGTAATAAAGCATTACACCATCGTCGTTGACAACCGAGTAGTCGAAACAGCCGTCAATGTATTCTATCCCACCGGGACCGGCGGTAAGAGAAGTGACTGCGCAAAGCAGCGCAAAAACCAAAACTAAACTTTTTTTCATGCGTCCAAATACGTATTATATTCAAAATTACGCACAAAATTACTGCTTTTTTACTAAAAAGCATTCGCAAATCGTACAAATCTATTCTCAAATCGTACAAAAATGTTATTTCTGCCGATTTTGCTGACGGTATTGGAGAGGCGTGAGACCGGTGAGGTCTTTGAAGATACGATAGAAGGTTTGGTCAGAGGCAAAGCCGCTGAGTGCCACGGCATTGGCCACGGCCTCATGATCGGACGTGTAGTCCGATGAGCGCAAAATAGCCTGCGCATGCTCCACGCGGTAACGGGCTATGTACTGCGAGAAACTGAGTCCCGTACGGCGGTTGATGCAGTTGGAGACATACGTGCGGTTGGAACCTACAGCATTGGCGAGGTCTTGGATGGTGAGCGAAGGATTGGTAAAGAGTTGTTGCTCACGCAGCGCGGTACCGATCTTATGCATCAGTTCATCGGTCTCTTCGGTGGTTGCGATGCGGGCTTTGTCTTCTTCTCCTTCGTCTATTGTGACGGTCTCTTGCGGCATCGTAGTATGCGCGGCGACGTAACCAAGGCTGAAGAGCAGGATCGACATCATGACCGCGGGGATACAAACGAGCAGACTCCCGTCGAACAGTTCGCGTCCGAGGATGTTAAGCAGCGTGGAGACAACGGCCGTGAAACCGATCAGCAGCAGAAGGGTGTGGGTAGGCTGGAGCAGGTAACTACGGTCATCGGTGTAGATACTATCGAGTCGTTTCTGCGTAGCAATCAGCAGTCGGTAACCGCGTACCCAAACCCAGATGACTTGGAAAGCAAAGCACGCGCGGGTGCAGACCAGCACGATGTGGTTATCCATCCAACCGTAACGGGTGTTGAGCGGGAAGAGGAAGGCAATGAGAGCTGCCGGAAGGAGCAAAAGCGTCACTTCAACGGATGCCTTCGCACGCGTGAGGGCGCGCAGGTACGCAAAATATAAAGGATATACGCACAGGTTTGCCACCAAATAGCTCCATTCGCCGATAAAACTCGAGTGCTCGGAGAAATAAAGCCAGTGGTCGGTGTACAGAATGGTCGAGGTGATATAGAAAAGCAGAATCATGCACGTTATGCGCGGATCATCGCTTTTGAGGTATAAACGCACGTTGAAAAAGACCGCCCAGAAGAGGCAAATCATCATCGGAAGCGATATTATCCAATTATACAACATAGTTTGGCACGGTATTTGCTTATCTATAGTAGAGTGTTGAAATTCTCCGGGATCTACCCGGTTAGTTAATAGAGATTGTTTGTTATTTAAGGAAAGTGGTCGTCGGGAGACGACCACTTTTCGTTATTCCGTCACTTTTCTATACTTGCCTTCAATGAGTAGCATACCGGGGAGTATTTCGCCTCCAGCCGTTTTGGTGAAGGTCGTGTAGGGCAGGGTAGCGCCATCAGCCTCTTCGAGCACGGCGTTATAGCGGTTGTCCCAGATCTGTCCTTTCTTGGGCTTAACGGTGGCTACGTATTTGTAGGTCGTCTTACCGGTCTCGGGATCTTGGAGACGTTGTACCACTTGGAACTTCGAGTTCTCGGAGATACCTTCCTTCATGCCGATCTTCGCGGCATACCCTTCGATCTTGCCTTTCTCATTGGTGAGAATGGAATAAACCGGAGTCTTGACCTTGAAGTCCTCGTACTGCTTGGCAAGCGCTACGATGTTCTTATCCATCGAGCGGGCGCAGATAGTACGCACGAGTTCGGTACGCTCGTACTTACCCTTGAGCACGGATTTCTTGTCGAACTCATACTCGTGGGCAACGTACTTGAGGCGGTAGGTGGTCTTGTCATCGAGGAAAGCCTGTACCTTCGCCGGATCGGGAGTGCCGGTATAATGGAACTGATAGAAGATCGCCGCAATCGAGTCATTCCACTCAAGCTGGTAGAGGTAGGAGTGCGTCTTGACCTTGAATCCGGTGAAGCTATCGGCAATCGCGCCGGCAGCTTGTGCCATCTGTCGGCCGGAGTTACCTCCGGTGAACGCATCGAGCAGACCTCCGATGACGCCCATCGCCACTTTGGCGGCTGCAGCTTCCTGTTCGGCGGTGATATACGTGATATCATTGACGAGCACGAAGGTCTGGCCAAGCAACTCTTCTCCGGCGTCGGAGAGGGATGCCAATCCACGCGTGGTCTGCAGCGCAAGCGCCACATCGACATCATTGGCGTTGTACTGACCGCGGGTCTGGATGAGCTCGGTGTTGAAGGTTGCTTCCTCCGGATTCGTACTGGAGAGACCGAACCACTTAGCTACCATCCATTTGCCGAGTTGTGCCTCGTTGAGCAGATCTTCGGTGTGCTTGGCGTTCTTTTGTAGCTCAGCGGCTGTCAGTTGGTGACCATAGGTCGCCTTATAATAACCGGAGTCACGTTTCTGAACACCCCAGATATGACTATTGTTGATGATACGCATACCCTCGATCGAGTGGTCGTCGTACTTATCGGGGATGGGTAGGGAGTCGAAGGCTTTGTATATCTCGCCTCCGAACTCATCCTCGGGGTGATAGACGAGCACGGTAGTCAACGAGTTACGGCGGTAACTTAATTGCTCCTGTGCCTGTGCGGCAATGACCGCACAAACACAGAGCAATGTGATAATCGTTTGTCTCATTAGAGTAATGTTCTGATGAACTCGATATTGACTTCTTTGTTCGGCTGGTGGTTACCGTACGCTACACCAATCTGACGCATTGCGTCGATCTGCTGCGACTGCAGGTCGATACCATCCTGGTACATCTTCATCTCGAACTTCCAATCGTCAAGCACCTTACCCTTGATCTCGCGGTAGAGCTCCATCGCTTCGCCGTAGCATTTCGCATCGGGGAGGATGTTCGTCAGGAACTCACCGGCAGCCGCTGCGCCTTCGGCGTTCTGCTGTGCAGCCCACGCGGCACGAGCCTTCGCGAGGTTGATGTTGCACTCGTTGTCAATATACATATGGTAGATATCGATACCGGCCTTGAGCGCCGCGTCATAGTGCTTGCTCTGCTGCGGAATGAGCGATATCCAGTAGATAGCCTCTTCGTACTGCTTCTGAGCGGCCAGAGTCTGCGCTTTCTTGATGAGCGCTTCGCCTTCGTGGTCATAGTACTCGATGATCTTGGTCTTGCCTTCCTCTACGAACTTCGCAATCGCCGGCGTTTGTATCGGCATGCGGCTGATGGCGTTCAGGTAGCACTTGTTCTCCGTCTCACCCAGACCTTTGACGGTCAGCGAGGTAGAGGAGAAGATTGCCTTGGCGTACTGATCTACGATATAGAGGTTCATCTCCATTTTCTCTGCGATCTTAGCGGGAGGACCCGGGATAACATCCTTGTCGAGCGGAGTGGTAGTTACCGTGAGGAGGAACTGTCCCATGTAGTCCAGACCGGCGATGCCGTTACGGGTCAGCAGTTGGGTCAGTTTGTTCTCGATCATGGCTTTGGCGCCCTGTGGGAACGATTCCGAATCATCGGCTGCATAGACGGATATCGGCAGATATTGAGTCTCTGCGGCCAGCATAGTAGCGCTCATGAGCGCCGCGATGCATATAGAAAAAATCTTTTTCATATTATTTCTCTCCTAAAATGATTACTGCTCTTCCCAGACCTTTTACCATCACCTTCGACGGGATGTTATACGGCTCTTTCTTAAGCACTTTGGCGAGGCTCTTTGCAAAACCGTTCGCGTCGATAGCACGTCCACGCTCGTCATAAACAGGGATACGAACCTGCGTGAAGTTCGCTACGTTCTCGCTTGCGTACGGCATCGAGAAACGGCCTTGTACGGTGTTGAGCTGGAGCCAGTTATTGATGACATCGATCAACTCGTCGTCGCCGAACTCGGTCTCGAGGTCAATACCGGCTTCGTTGTTAGCAAACACTTTGATGTCCAGGCTGATCTCACGACCAATGGTCTGCATCTCTTCGAAATGCGCCTGCAGACGGTTGTTGAAATTATCCATGTTCGCTACGATTGCCTCTTCGAGCAGTACATCTACGTCCGCTGTGAACGAAGGAGCACCTGTGCCGGAAGCGGCACCGATGGACTTGGAGGTATAGGCGTCACGACCCTCGAGGATATAACTGAGCGAGTGTTTCGGACCCATGTCCTTCACGTCCCAAGTGAGTTCAAGAATGATGTCGCACTTCGCTGTACGAGCTACCTCATCCAGCGGAGACTCTGCCAGATCATTACCGGCTTTGCTCGTCGTGAGGTTGTCCTCCATGCGGCGTTGCTCGAGGTTCTTGAGCTCCTGCTCCATGCTCTTGAGCGGGAAACCGCGCTCTGCCATCAGGTCGTTCAACTTGGCAATAGCCAACTTAAGACCCATATTCTCCTGAAGGGCTTGTTTGTAGTTAGGCACTTTAACGATCGTACCGAGGTTCTCCACCTCTGTGTAGTAACCGTTATTGATACACCAAACATCAGACGGAATGACCATCAGTTCGGGTTTCTTGATCTGTGCACTCGCTACCAGCGCTACCAGCGCTAATGCGAGAGTAAATATTGACTTTTTCATAAAATTTACAATTACCAATTACCAATTACCAATTAATATCTGCCTTCGGCAGGTATTATACCATCGTCTTGGAGTTTTTTCTTGATGCCTGCGCGATCCACAGTCACCGTTCCGGTCTCTACCATCAGACGACCGTCACGTTGGTAACGGGTCGAGGTAGCACGGCGGTCTTTGTAACTGGTGAACTCTTTCCACGGACCTTCATCGCTAAAGAAAGCATTCCAGTAATCCTCATATTTCTCGCGTGCGTTCATGTCGAAGCACAGCGGTTTGAGGTCACTGATGCCGCTGTTAGCGGATTTGACACCGTCGAAAATAACCTCTTTCACTACTTTGCGTTGTGCTTCGGTGAAAGCCACAACGGCATCCTTGGCGCGAACTTGCACGCGAATGATATAGGTACCCTCGGCGGTGGCACTCATTACCTGGCTCGGCTGGTCATAATAAGCCTGTGAGCGCTTGGGACCGCACGACGCGAGACAGATCATCGCGAATGCGGCTATGATAATACTTAGTTTTTTCATGATCGTAATGTCGTTATGTCGTAATGACGAAGTTAAAAACCGGAACTGAGTCCACGAATAACGCCGGCTGCTTCGAGCGCCTTGCGCAAGTCATCCTTGCGAACGCTGACCACTACACCGACTTTGTACTCTTTGCCTACCTTCACGATCTCGGTTGTACCGCTCATGATAGATGCATATTTCTGGAACTCACCGCCATCAGCGAAGAAACTCTTGAAATACTCCTCAAACTGAGTCTCTGCACCCGGATTGCTGGCCATAGGACGTTGCGAAACGCAACCCTGACCGCCACCGTAACCCTTGAAGATCACGCCATGCACAGCGTTCTTGCGGCATTGGTTCTCGGCTACAGAAGCTTTCTTGCTATAACTCCACACTTTCACGAGATAGGTGCCCTGAATAGCATTACCGGCGCACTCGATCTCATAGCGGAATTGGTCGGTATCTCTGTTCGCCTGTTTCTGACGAAGACCTGCACTTGCCGGCAAGCAGAGAACGATGACGAGAAGAGAAAAAAGAATCTTTTTCATAGTATATTGAAATTTGCAAAAAACGCGTATACCGTTTGTCGGCACACGCGTTTTTTGACTGTTACTAATTAGAATTTGTAGCGGACACCGAGGCCAAGACCTGCGCCGTAAACATCATAGCCAAAGGCTGCACCGCCTCCGTTATAGCCAAATGCTACACCGAGGGTCGGACGGAAATCCAGCGACAGTTGGAGCGGGAACCAGAAGTCGTACTCAATACCGAAACGACCGGCTGCACCAACGAAACCTGCACCGTTAGCAACCCAAGTGGTCTGGAAAGCACCACCGACACCCATGTACCAGTGCCACTCACCCTTCTCGTTCCAAGGTACGGTAGCACCGAACGGATCGATCCAGTCATAAGTACAAGCAGCCTCCAAACGGTTGAAACCCGGAACACCGACTTCCAAACTAATCATGTTCTGACCAAGTTGGTGCTCATACGATACTTCTGCACCGTAACCAAGACGTACACCGATTGCACGGGGCTGAGCATAAGCTGCAAGGCTAGCTACAGCCAAAACAGCAATTACAAAAAACTTTTTCATTATTCTAAAAATTGTTTGTTAAAATTTATCTAGGGCCCTAGTTTCCTAGAACCCTAGGATCCTAGTTTTACTTATTCAGCGCCAATGCTACATTAACAGCGCAAGCAACGGTACATCCTACCATCGGATTGTTACCGATACCGAGGAAGCCCATCATCTCTACGTGTGCCGGAACGGAGCTCGAACCTGCGAACTGAGCGTCGCTGTGCATACGGCCGAGGGTATCCGTCATACCGTAGGAAGCAGGACCTGCAGCCATGTTATCCGGGTGCAAGGTACGACCTGTACCACCACCGGAAGCTACGCTGAAGTACGGCTTGCCGGCAAGGATACGCTCTTTCTTGTACGTACCTGCTACCGGGTGCTGGAAACGCGTCGGGTTGGTCGAGTTACCGGTGATCGATACATCCACGTTCTCGTGCCACAGGATAGCTACACCCTCGCGTACATCGTCTGCACCGTAGCAGTTCACTTTCGCACGCGGACCATCGCTGTACGCTTTCTTACGAACGATCTTCAACTCGCCCGTGAAATAGTCGAACTCGGTCTGTACATAGGTGAAACCGTTGATACGGCTGATGATCATAGCAGCGTCCTTGCCCAGACCGTTGAGGATGCAACGAAGCGGGTTCTTACGAACTTTGTTCGCCATCTCAGCAATCTTGATAGCGCCCTCAGCAGCTGCGAAAGACTCGTGACCTGCCAGGAAAGCAAAGCACTGGGTCTCCTCGCGCAGCAGACGAGCTGCCAAGTTACCGTGACCGATACCTACCTTACGGTCGTCAGCTACGGAACCCGGGATACAGAAGGCCTGCAGACCGATACCGATAGCCTCGGCAGCGTCAGCGGCGTTCTTGCAGCCCTTCTTCAGAGCGATGGCTGTACCTACTACATACGCCCATTTGGCGTTCTCAAAACAAATACGTTGGGTCTCCT
>CAMHQP010000031.1 GCA_946187555.1 uncultured Bacteroidales bacterium | reverse complement strand
GCGAAGAGGCAACCAAACGGCTTAATGCCCTTATTGCCCAAGTCGATCGCGCTATTGCCGTATTAAAGAAATGATGTCCGACAAGCAACATATCAATCTCCATCTCGACGCCCACACCGTGGGTCTCGATGTGCCGCGCGACCAGGAACCCAACTATCGTTTCGCGGCAGAGTTGCTCAACAAACGTTACCAGTACTATCTCAAGTTGCGTCCAAATGCCTCGGCAGAGCAACTATGGATGTACACGGCGCTTGAGATCGCGGTGGCGCTGCAGTCGGATGCCCGCGAGAAGAGTCTCGTACCCGTAGAGAAAGAGCTCAAAGAGCTAAATCAATTAATAACAGAAAAACTAACAAAATGATCACAGCAATTATTTGTGCAGTAGTCGGACTCCTGGTGGGAGCCGGTGGCTACTACCTCATCGCTCGTCTGATGGGTGCTGACCTGGTAAGGAAAGCAACCGAAGAGGCAGAAGTGGTGAAGAAAAACAAGATTGTTGAGGCTAAGGAGAAATTCATCGCCCTGAAGTTGGAGCACGACAATAGTGTGCGTGAGCAAGACAAGCGCTTGCAGCAGCAAGAGCAACGCTTGCAACAACGCGAGCAACAACTCAATCAGCGTCAGGGAGATGTACAACGAGCCCTCAACGAAGTTAATCAGAAAGTGCAGCAGGTAGAGCAGCGTCAACAGGCGTTGGACTATAAGCAGCAAGAAGTGGAGAAAATGCATCAGCAGGCTGAGAAACAACTCGAGCAATTGAGCGGTATGTCGGCTGAGGAGGCAAAGAAACAACTTGTGGAAGCCCTCAAGGACGAGGCCAAGACTTCAGCGATGTCGTACATCAATGAGATCATGGACAACGCCCGTCTGGAGGCTAACAAAGAAGCAAAGAAAATCATTATCCAGACCATCCAGCGTGTGGCTTCCGAGACCGCAGCAGAATCGACTGTCTCTGTCTTCCATATTGAGAATGACGAAGTAAAAGGTCGTATCATCGGTCGTGAAGGACGTAATATACGTGCGCTCGAAGCCGCTACCGGTGTGGAGATCGTCGTAGACGATACCCCCGAAGCCATCACCCTCTCAGCGTACGATCCCGTACGTCGCGAGATAGCACGTCTGGCGCTCCACCAACTCGTTCAGGACGGTCGTATCCACCCTGCACGTATCGAAGAGGTGGTTGCGAAAGTGACCAAACAAGTGGAAGACGAGATCGTCGAAGTTGGTAAGCGTACCACGATCGACCTTGGTATTCACGGTTTGCATCCCGAGTTGATTCGTCTCGTCGGTAAGATGAAATACCGTTCGTCCTATGGTCAGAACTTGCTTCAGCACAGCCGTGAGACCGCTAACCTTTGTGCCGCAATGGCAGGTGAGTTAGGACTCAATGTGAAGGCTGCCAAACGTGCAGGTCTGCTCCACGATATCGGTAAAGTGGCCGACGACGATGTCGAACTGCCGCACGCAGAACTCGGTATGAAACTGTGCGAGAAATACGGCGAGAAGCCCGATATCTGCAATGCTGTCGGTGCTCACCATGACGAGTGTGAGATGAAATCGCTCATCGCACCGATCGTACAGGCGTGTGACGCTATCTCCGGTGCCCGTCCGGGTGCACGTCGTGAGATCGTGGAGAGTTATGTGAAGCGCCTGAATGACCTTGAGAACCTCGCAATGTCGTTCCCGGGTGTTGTCAAGACGTACGCCCTCCAGGCCGGTCGTGAGTTACGCGTCATCGTTGGAGCAGATAAGATCTCCGATAAGGACACCGAACTGCTCTCATTCGATCTCGCTAAACGTATCCAAGACGAGATGACCTATCCTGGACAAGTTAAGGTGACCGTCATCCGTGAGGTTAGAGCAGTTAATGTGGCGAAATAATCAAAGATAGAAATCTTTACAGAGATTTTGATAAGGGAGGCTTCGGCCTCCTTTTTCGTCTTCTAAGACAAGGGTATCGATCGTTATGTCGTCATTACGTAATGTCGCCATGACGAAATTCATTAAAACCCGTCTTGCCGGCTTCGACTCCTTACTATATACGCGCGTAGCGTGCGTGAGAAAGAGATTCTCTACGGCAGCGAGTTGGCGCACTTCATTCTCGGCTTCTGCCGGCAGAATAAGCGCTAATTGACCGCCCTCTGTTAAAAGCCGTGCACTATGTTTTACCAATTCAGCGTAACTCAGTGTATCCGTGTGCCGCGCGGTCTTTCTGCCTTCATCCGGGTTCTTTAATGAATTCTGGAAATAGGGCGGGTTGCTTACAATCAGATCGTACGAACCTTGCCATTCTTGCAGTCTCGCACAAAAAACCTTTACACCATTTTCACAAGCCTGTTCAACAGCCGCTTCGTCAATATCAATGCCTTCCACCTCTGCTTCCGGACAGCGTTGCATCAACATCCGTGCAATCAACCCGCTACCCGTTCCGACATCCAGAATCCGACACTCCCTCCCCTCCATGGGGAGGGCTGGGGTGGGGCTCCACGCACCTAACAATACGCCATCGGTTCCTACCTTCATGGCGCATTTACTATCTTCAATGAAAAACTGCTTAAAGCGGAAGCTCATAAATCACAAATCACCAATTACCAATTCATGGTGATGCTCACAGCATCCACCATGACTGTGCTCGTGGTATTCTATCACGCAATGAATGGTTAAATATACGCCCAATACCAGGAACAATACTGCGCAGATATGCCGGAACCATTTCTCGAAAGTGCCCATCTTCTGGGTTAGATTACCAATGCTGACAGCGCTGTAACTAACCAGCCAAGCAATCAGCATGATGGGCAGACCTGTTCCCAAACCGAACACGATTGGCATCAACCAGTTCCAACTGCTCGGCAACGTCAGCGTGATATCAATCATCGTCAAGAAATATACGAGTCGGTGCGGGCAGAAAGCAATCGCAAAGAAAATACCGAGGATAAACGACCACAGCCAACTCTCTTTGCTGTCCGTCTCTTTGAGCCATTTACTAATGCCGTGATCGTGCTCGTGGTGATGGTGACCGCTAAAGAGCAGTACCACACCGCATATCAGCATAAAGCCCGCTAAAATAGGCTCACCCCAATGACTCAGCACGTGCTGTATTCCTTCTGTCTGGGCGCCCATTAGAAACGGAATACTCAGCAGCACGTAGGTCGCCAACTTACCCAGCACAAACATCAAACCGTTCGTCAACACGAGCCGTTTGTTGTTGATTTCCTTATCGATATACCCGATCGCCGTAATACTGGTCATCAGCGTACACGGGTCTAAAATGGTCAGTAATCCCAGCAGTAATGCCGTTAAAATCTGTATCATAGAATACCTCTTGTCTCAAAAACGGCTGCAAAGATACGAAAATTTTTGCACATGTCAAAAAATTTGTTAAAATTTAATCGTAATACTTGTGTATTTAGAAAATTTTAGCTAATTTTGCAGTCGCAAATGACGAAATGGTTTAGGAACATATTGTTTTTAGCATTGGTAGTCTTGCTCTCGGCATGTCGCGGCGCGTCGTTGGCGGAGCGGCAACAGGAGGCTGAGCAGCAGACTGCAGTCTTGTGCGAGGCGCTGCTGCATAACGCATCCTTGGATAGTATACGTGCGATCGCGGAAGGCAAAAACACCCTGTTTTATGTCTTCGATGCCCAGCAGATGGTCTATTGGTCATCGAATCGTTTGGCATCGGACGATATCTATCTGTTTTCGTACGACACGTGGCGGGAACAGGCCTTCCGCAATGCCAAAGGGCTGGTTCGTTGGACGAAAGCGGGGATGTATAACGTGTTGACGGTTATTCCGACGCAATACACGGAATTAGAGGACTTTACGGACATCAATACGATCGCTTCGCAGACCTTCTCGTTCCGCGAGATGTTGACGTACGACCAACAACCTTATGCCCGTTCACGCTTGTCGTTCTTCCTCTGTCACGCGCTCTTTATTCTGGTGATACTCATCGGTATCATCGGCTTGATCCGCAATCGTGGGATTCGGAACATGCGCCTCTCCACGCGTATCATGTATATCATTCTGACGCCCGTTTTGGCGGTGTTCATCTATGTCTTTTTTATGTCGATCGAGTACGTGAAGCGGAACTATGAACAGCATCAGCGGCACGATCTGCAGATGCGATCGGAGTATATTCAGTCGTACTTGCGTTCGCTTTATTACTGGGACGTGTCTCTCACCTCATCGCAGTCGCAGGGCTTGGCGGTTGATCTGCATGATTTGGGCTACGATATGAATCAGGATATCCACGTGTACGGCCTGAACGGCGAGCTGATAGCCACTTCTTCGCCGGCGCTCTTTAATAGTGGTGTACTCTCGCGTCGCATGGCGCCGGAAGCCCTCTATACAGAGGCACATTCGGTGGTTTGTTACGAGCAGATAGCCTCCCATCCGTACTTGGTATCGTATATTCCCTTCCATAACGGATCGTTCGTCACAATCGGTTACATCGCTGTACCTTCTTTCTTGAGCGAACAGAAACGGAATGAAGAGGTGGATGCCTTGTTAGCGCGCCTGTTACCGCCGTATATCATCGTGCTTCTGTTGGCTCTGTTCTTCGCCTTTATGGCTGCCAAATCGATGACATCGCCGATATCCATGCTCACCGATAAAATGCGCCGGTTTGAGATAGGTGGCAAAGACAATCATATCGACTATCCGTATCATGATGAACTCGGCGCACTCGTGGAGCGGTATAACATGTTGGTTGATCGAGTAGAGGAGAGTGCTGAACAGTTGGCGAACTCGGAGCGCGAAGGGGCATGGCGCACGATGGCGCGGCAGATAGCCCACGAGATCAACAATCCGCTCACGCCGATGAAACTGTCGGTACAGAAACTGCAACTCAAACGTGGCACAGACAGCTTCGACGAGTATTTCGATAAAACCACCAAGATGCTGGTGGCGGAGATTGATAACCTCGCGCATATAGCGCAGTCCTTCTCTGCCTTTGCCAAGCAGCCCGAAGTGGTGACGACCGAAGTGGATGTGGCGGAGAAACTATCGAATGTCATTACGCTGCAGCGTGAGAACGATGAGCAGATTCCGGTTCGCTATGTCGGTGCTGATTCGGGTGTCATCGTACGGGCAGACAAAGAGCAGATTTCACAGGTGTTCGTCAATATCATTAAAAATGCCCTTCAGGCTTCGCCGACGGATATCATCGTCGTGCTGAACGCTGCCTATTCAGAACGAGAAGTGCAAATTTCTATCTCCGACGATGGCACAGGCATACCGGAAGACATTCAAGCCAGAATCTTCCAACCGAACTTCACCACGAAGTCCAATGGCAACGGTCTCGGACTCGCCATCTCGAAGCATATCGTCGAAGGATCAGGTGGACGAATAGAGTTCGAAACATCTCCTAAGGGCACGACGTTTTACATTTATTTGAGAAAGAAGTAATGTTCTTCCAAATTATACAACCCACACCGTCACTGCGACCTTATATATCGCGCTACGTATTCGTGCGCGCGGAAGGCTCGACAGATACAATGACACCGCCTGCAGACGACCCGCGTTTCGTAAACGGCAAACATGTGCAGACCCTTCTTCCCAATTACGGAAGTCTGATTTTTATGCGCAATACAACGGTGGATATGAACGGGGTGATAGCAGATGGTTTGACGTTGGTTGGCGCATATCAGCAGTCGATTGCGTTGACGACTTTAAGCGGCTGGTTCGAAGGGATGTTATTGGATTTTGAACCGGGAGGTATGCATGCACTGTTAGATATTGACTTGCAGCAATTGGCGGGAAAAGTGTTAACAGCGGAGCAATACGGCGACGAGGGATTGTTGCAGTTAGACCGGATCTTCAAACAAAACGAAACAGCGGAAGAAATCGCTCCGTTGTTAGATGCTTTCTTCTTAGGCCATCTGCCGCATAAGGAAGATATTAACTATGTGCGTTTGCAGAAAGTGATAGCAGCTTGCGATGCTGCGAAAGGTGCTATCTCGGCTTCCGAGATGGCTGGTGTGGCGTGTCTGGGCGAACGGCAGTTCTTGCGCGTGTTCCGCCAGTACGTAGGAATCGCACCGAAACAGTTCATTCGTTTACGGCGTTTTCATAAGACGATTCAGGAGATGCAGATGAGAGCGCATAGCGGTCAGACCATCGATTTGATATCGGTTGCTGTGAACCACGGTTATTACGATCTGAGTCATATGGCGCTGGAGTTTCAGCAAATGGGGTGTGTCTCGCCAAGCCATTTTAGGATGTTAGGTATTCCTTTAAGTGCCGATTTTTCTATCTTTTTTGCATAAAATAAAGCGAATGTCCGTTTTTTCATATACTATGTGCGCAAAAAGCAGTACTTTTGCACCGGTTTTTAAAACTGACACGTAATGAGAAAGATTATTTTCGGATTCTTAATGATGGTTTCGGTGGCTATTTCTGCCGAGACAATCAGTGGTAATGTCAAGGATACCAAGGGCGGACCTATGCCGTTCGTTACTATCTCTGTGCTGACCCAAGACTCAACACTTCTAACTGGTGCCATCACCGATGATGATGGTAAATATGCCCTCGAAGTGAACGTGCCGAACTATATCATTCAGGCATCGTACGTAGGTTATCATACCGCGTTTGGCGGACCGAACTTCGTGCTCCGCGAAGAGACTGAACGGCTCGAGGAAGTCGAAGTGAAGGCTAAGAAACCGCTTATTGAACGCCAGATGGACAAACTGGTGGTCAATGTGAGTGCATCGCCTCTGGCAGCAGGAAGTAACGGAAACGATATCTTGCGCCGTGCACCGGGTGTTCGTATTGATAAAGACGGAAACATCACCGTCAACGGTAAGTCTGTGGAGATATATGTCGATGGCAAGCCTTCCTACCTCAACGGACAACAACTCAAAGCCATGCTTGACGGAACGGATGGCAACACGATCGAGAAGATCGAGATCATCTCCAATCCTTCGGCTAAATACGATGCCTCCGGTCAGGGGGGAATTATCAATATCAAGACCAAGCGTAACATGATGAAAGGCCTCAACGGAATGCTTTCTGCCGGTTATGGTGGCATGTATTTCAGCGATGTCAAGCGCTGGTTGAGTCAAGAAATGTTCTCGCTTATGCTCAACTATCGCGGCGAGAAAACCTATACTTTTGGCCAGTTCACGCAGGTCTATGCCGAGAATGATATCGATTTTGAGAGTTACCGCGAGACACCGCTACTCAAGAACTATTCGTACTCGCATTACGATGTGAGATTCCAGTATTACATGCTCAAAGTGGGTAACGACTGGTATATCGACTCGGTGAACACGCTCGGTTTTATTCTGCAAGTGCCGTACATGAATGTGAAGCAGAGTATCGTTCCAGATGACAACAGTGCCTACACGATCGATAAGATGCTAGCCGATACGACGACCAGCATCACGAATTCGAACAATCGTCTGAAGGCTCCGCAACACACAGCGAACCTCAACTATACGCATACCTTCAGCGAGGCGCTGGAACGTGAGATCACGGTGAACGTGGACTATAACCGCTATAACAACGGCGCGACCAATTATCAGAAGACGGATTACAGCAAACCGCTTGCGGGCTATGGTTACCAATCGCTCGGGTTGGATATCAATAGCCGCCAAATCGTGGATATCTATAGCGCCAAATTGGATTTTCAGACCAAGTTCTGGAACACCGGTATGATTGAGTGCGGTGTCAAGTACGGCTTATCGACCACGAACAACAACATGACCACGGACTCGATAATAGATGGAGTTCGCGTTCCTACCAGGCCTTCCGACTTCATCTATGACGAGCATGTCGCGGCCGCATATATATCCGTTGGTAAGCAATTCGGCGAGCACTGGTCGGTTAAACTTGGTCTGCGTGGCGAATATACCTACAGTCACGGAAACTGGAAATCGGCGGACTCGATCACTAACAAGTCTTATTTTGATCCCTTCCCGACGGCGTATATCGGATACACGAGCAAACCGCTCGGAAAACTGCAGCAACCGATTGCTGTTAGCGCCAGTTACACGCGGCGTATCAAGCGTCCGAACTACTGGATGTTGAATCCGTTTAAGAGTTATGTTGATGCCTATTCTGTTCAGATGGGTAATACAGAACTCAAGCCTGAGTTCAACAACGATGTAGAGGTGCATTTCTCGTGGACGCAATACCTGAACATGACCTTCAATTTCGCACACACGCAGGACATGTTCTCGTCGAAGATGACGATAATGCCCGATGGTATGGGCTACTCACAATGGATCAATTTCGGTACATGTACTACGCATGGAGGTAATATCTCCTTGACTGAACTGCCTCTTGTGCCTAAGTTTAACGAAGAGCATAAAGTAAACGGCGCATGGCTTGCACTCACTGTCAATGCCGGTTGGTTGCATTTCATCAATAAATCCTACGAGAAACAGGCGAATGGTAAGCCCGTTTATGAGAACCGCAGCCATTACGGATACGCCGGTGGTACACTCTCTGCTTACCTGCCCAAAGATTGGACACTCACCTTCGACGGTAACTGGTCATCGCCGATGACGACCGGTTATAACAAGCAGGGAAGTACGTATTTCCTCAGTTTTGGTGTGCGGAAGATGTACATGGCAAAGGGCTTGATCTTCAATCTCAATATCCAGGATCTCGCGCGCTCGCTGTCCTTCAGCACCGAAGATATGAGTCAAGGAGCCGGCTATCACAGTTGGTACAAGAATACCGTTCGTCAGCAACGGGTGATGTTGTCACTCACGTGGATGTTCGGTCAGTATCAGCAGCATAAGCACCGTAAAGTAGGTGATATGGACGAACTCAACCGTCTCGGTGGAGGCGGCGGAGTAGGGGGCGCAAACTAAGAAAAAATGAGAAAAAATTACGAAAAGTGGCATACACTATTGTGTATGTCATTTTTTTTTTGTAATTTTGCGAGCAAAATTGAATTAAACAACCTGAAAAACACATAAAACAATGAAAGTACAAACAATTATGCAGCAGTTAGCTGCAAAGCACCCGGGGGAAGCAGAGTACCTGCAGGCGGTTCAAGAAGTATTGGAGTCGATTGAAGAGGTGTACAATCAGCACCCCGAGTTTGAGGCGGCTAAGATCGTGGAGCGAATGGTAGAGCCGGATCGTATCTTCACGTTCCGTGTGACGTGGATTGATGATCAGGGTGAGGTGCAAACGAACCTCGGTTACCGCGTTCAGTTCAATAGCGCTATTGGCCCGTACAAAGGCGGTTTGCGTTTCCACCGTGCCGTGACGCCGTCCATGCTCAAGTTCTTGGGCTTCGAACAGACTTTCAAGAATGCACTGACAACCCTGCCGATGGGCGGTGCGAAAGGAGGTTCGGACTTTGATCCGGTAGGCAAATCTGACGCGGAGATAATGCGTTTCTGTCAAGCCTTTATGCTCGAGCTTTGGCGCTGCATTGGTCCCGACCAGGATATCCCTGCAGGTGACGTAGGCGTTGGCGGTCGCGAGATCGGTTTCCTCAATGGTATGTATCAGAAACTCGCGCGCGAGTACCATACCGGTGTGCTCACCGGAAAAGGTATGACCTGGGGCGGCTCGATCCTTCGTCCGGAGGCTACCGGCTTCGGAGCCCTCTATTTCACGCAGCACCTCCTCCACGAGGCCGGCAAAGATATCAAGGGTAAGACCGTTGCTATCTCTGGTTTCGGAAACGTAGCTTGGGGTGCGGCAACGAAAGCTGTCGAACTCGGTGCCAAAGTGGTTGCAATCAGTGGACCGGACGGTGTAGTAGCCATCAAGAACGGTATCACCAAAGAGATGATCGACTATATGCTCGTTATGCGTGCTTCGAACCGTAACAAAGTGCAAGATATGGCAGATAAATTCCCGAAAGAGTGCATTTTTACGGCTGACAAGAAAGCGTGGTCGATTCCGTGTGACATCGCCCTTCCGTGTGCCTTCCAGAACGAACTCTCCGAAGACGATGCTAAGCAACTCAAAGCAAATGGTTGCTGGTGTTGCTGCGAGGTATCGAACATGGGATGCCAACCGGGTGCAATCCATTTCTTCCAGTCCAACGGCGTGCTCTTTGCGCCGGGTAAGGCAGTTAATGCAGGTGGTGTAGCAACCTCCGGACTCGAGATGACACAGAATGCGGAGCACCTCAGTTGGAAAGCCGAAGAGGTAGATGATCGTCTCCACCATATCATGCAGTCCATTCACGAGCAGTGCGTTAAGTTTGGTCGTCAGGCTGATGGCCATATTGACTACGTCAAAGGTGCGAACATCGCCGGCTTCATGAAAGTCGCTACCGCTATGTTGGAGCAAGGAATAATCTAGTCCCCCCTGGAGCCCTAGTCCCCCTACTGTCCTAGTCCCCTAGTGTCCTAGGGCTCTACAAAAAAACAATACTATGTACGATCAATTTCAAAAACATCTGCAATCGACCTTGAACGAGATCAAGGAGGCAGGCTTATATAAGAATGAGCGTGTGATCATCACGCCGCAGTCGTCCGGTATTGCCGTAGAGGGTGGGCAAGAAGTGATCAACTTCTGTGCGAACAACTACCTCGGCTTGGCCGATAACAAAGAACTCATCGAGGCTGCCAAAGCCCGCATGGACGCGCGTGGCTATGGTATGGCTTCTGTACGTTTTATATGCGGAACGCAAGATACCCACAAAGAGCTGGAGCGTGTCATCTCCGACTTTTTCGGAACCGAAGATACTATCCTCTATGCGGCTTGCTTCGATGCTAATGGCGGTTTGTTTGAACCGCTGCTGACCGAAGAAGATGCCATCATCTCCGACGCCCTTAACCACGCCTCGATTATCGACGGCGTACGCCTCTGCAAGGCGGTGCGTTATCGCTATGCGAACGGCGATATGGCCGATCTCGAGGAACAACTCAAAAAAGCGCAAGCACAGCGTTTCCGTATCATCGCCACCGACGGTGTCTTCTCGATGGACGGCAATGTGTGCCCGCTCGATAAGATCTATGAACTGGCGCAGAAATACAACGCCCTCGTCATGGTCGATGAGTCGCACTCCGCAGGTGTCGTAGGAAAGACCGGACACGGTGTCACCGAACTATATAACATGCGCGGTAAGATCGAGATTATCACCGGTACGCTCGGAAAGGCGTTCGGCGGCTCGGTAGGCGGTTTCACGACAGGCCGCAAGGAGATCATCGACCTCCTTCGTCAGCGCTCGCGTCCGTATCTGTTCTCGAACTCGATCCCGCCGATGATTGCAGCGGCAGGTATCAAGACCTTCGAGATTCTCACGCGTTCCAACGAACTGCAGGATCGTCTCCATGCCAACACCGCCTACTTTGTAGAGAAGATGAAAGCGGCAGGCTTTGACATCAAGCCCACGCAGTCCGCGATCTGCGCTGTGATGCTCTATGATGCCAAACTCAGTCAGGTCTTTGCCGCCGAGTTGCAGAAAGAAGGCATCTACGTTACGGGCTTCTATTATCCGGTGGTTCCGAAAGGCCAAGCACGTATCCGCGTGCAGGTTTCCGCGGCGCACACACGCGAGCAACTCGACAAATGTATCGCGGCCTTCACGAAGATTGGCACGAAACTTGCTGTATTAAAAAATAAATAATAAAACCCCAACGGCAAGGGGCCCCCGACGGGCGCTAACGGAGAGCGTCCGGTGGGGAGAGCGGAGGCATCGGTTGCCCGTTTATTTAGCGGAGCGGTATAAACCAATGCACACCGATTGCCGAACGCGAATGAAAGCATTAGTTAAGAAATATGCAGAACCGGGCATCTGGATGGAAGATGTCCCGACCCCGGAGATGGGAGTGAACGATGTGATCATCAAGGTCACCAAAGCCGCTATCTGCGGTACCGACTTGCACATGTACAAATGGGACGAGTGGTCGCAATCACATTGCAAACCGCCTTACACCATGGGTCATGAGTTCGTAGGCATCGTGGCGGACTGCGGCCCCGGTGTGCGGAACTTCAAGATTGGCGATCGCGTTACGGCCGAAGGACATATCACCTGCGGGCACTGTCGTAACTGCCGCCGAGGCATGGGACATGTCTGCGAGAACACGATATCACTTGGTATAATGGGAAGGGACGGCTGTTTTGCCGAATATGTCTCCGTTCCCGAATCGAATGTGGTGCACGTACACCCGCAGATTCCCGATGACTTCGCTGCCATCATGGATCCCTTTGGCAACGCAACCCACACTGCCCTCGCTTTCCCGCTTCTGGGCGAAGATGTCCTCATTACAGGCGCAGGCCTCATCGGAACGATGGCAGCAGGTATATGCCGCTATGCGGGCGCGAAGAATATTGTGGTAACCGACATTAACCCGCTTCGATTGGAGATTGCCAAGAAAATGGGAGCTACCATCACTGTCGATGGATCTAAAGGAGAGAAGATAGAAGATGCTATGTTCCAACTCGGTATCCGCGGCTTCGATGTGGGACTCGAGATGTCCGGTGCACCTGCGGCCTTTAATGACATGATCGAGCATATGTACAAGGGAGCGAACATCGCCCAACTCGGTATCCTCCCCTCGAACACCCAGGTCAACTGGTCGGATGTCATCTTCAACGCCCTCACAATCAAAGGTATCACCGGACGTCGCATGTGGGAGACATGGTACCAGATGGAGCAGATGCTCCTCGGCGGACTCGATCTATCGCCTGTCATCACCCACCGCTATAACTTCCGCGATTTCCAACAAGGCTTCGACGTCATGGTAAGCGGTCAATGTGGCAAAGTATTACTGGAATGGTAACTAAATAATTAACAAAAATGAAAAAGATTTTACTTAGCGCTCTGCTGCTGATAGGCAGCATCGCCATGAGCTCAGCCCTCACCCGAGAGGGCCTGACTGAGTACAAGTTAGACAACGGCCTCACGGTGCTATTGTGGGAAGACCATGATGCACCGGACGTAACCGGTTACATCGCTGTCCGTGCAGGTGCAGTCGATGAACCGGCTGAGTACACCGGACTCGCGCACTACCTCGAGCATATGCTCTTCAAAGGTACGCAGAAAATCGGTGCCCTCGATTGGCAGAAAGAGAAACCGATCTATGATTCGATCATTGCGCTCTACGACCAGTATAGCGAGGCAACCGATCCGAAGGTACGCGAGCAACTCGCTACCCAGATCAACGAGGCTTCTATGCGCCAGGCGGAGATCTCTTCGCTCGAGGATTTCTTTGTGCTGCTCGACCTCATCGGAGCAGAGGGTGTTAACGCCTTCACCTCCTATGACCTCACGGCATATCACAACTCCTTCCCGGCTGCAGAGATGTACCGCTGGTTGACCATCTTCTCCGATCGTCTCATCGACCCGGTGTTCCGTACCTTCCAAGCGGAGTTGGAGAACGTGTTTGAGGAGTACAATATGTACGCCAACAACCCCTCTTCTCAGGCGCAGAAACAACTGCTGGCGGATATCTACAAAGGTTCTCCGTACGAGCGTGATGTGATCGGTCTGCCCGAGCACCTTAAGAACCCGCGTCTGTCCAAACTGATCGAGTTCTACAACACCTGGTATGTGCCCAACAACATGGCGCTCATCATCGTCGGTGACTTCGAGACCGAGAAAACGAAACCGATGATTGCAGAGACTTTCGGTCGTTTGCAACCGAAGGCACTGCCTGAGCGTCCTTCCTATCCGGAGGTTTCGTTCGCTGGCAACCCCTCCAAGCATTATAACCTCGGTTATAACCCGCAGGTGGCGTGGATCTATCAGGGTGTTAAAGAAGGCGACCCGGACGAGGAAGTGCTCGATTTCGTGTGCGCACTCCTTTATAACGGTACCATCGGTCTGCTCGATAAGGTGAACACCAAGGGTGACTTGACAGCTTCGTACGCCTACAGCGACGCGCGTCGTAACACCGGACGTATCATCATTGAGGCCATCCCGTACTATGATGCTAACCAGCAGCAGTTCGAGTCCGACAAGGCTACCAAAGCTATCGTCATGAAGGAACTGGACAAACTCAAAAGAGGTGAGATCGACGACGCGATGATTGCGAACGTGAAGCGCCTCTATGCGCAGTCCTATAAGGTACAGGAAGAGAACCCCGAGGCAAAGATTCAAAGCTTGCTGTATTCATTCGTTTATAACAAGCCGACCGAGGATATCTTTACCGAGAACGAGCGTATCCAGAATCTCACCAAAGAAGAGATCGTACGCGTAGCAAAGAAATATTTCGATGCTCCCTACATGACCATCTCCTTCGATGAGGATACCAAGACCCCGAAGCCCAAGACCCTGCCGAAGCCGAACATCAAGCCGGTAGAGCCTTCGCACGAGGAGACTCCCTACGCTAAGGCGTTCAAACAACTGCCGAACGAGCAACTCAAGCAAACCTTCAATAACTTCAATGATGTGAAGGTATCGACGATCGCTGAGAACGTCAAACTGCATTATACACCGAACACCAAGAACGATGTCTTCACGCTTAATCTGCGTTATGGCGTCGGTGCACATGAGATGCCGCTCCTTCCGTACGCAACAGCGCTCATGGAAGATGCAGGTATCATGGGTAGCCCCGCTACCGAAGGTAAGGACTTTGACCAGCAGATCGCTGAACTCGGTGGTGCTGTTTCCTATGGTTGCAGCGATTCGTACTTCACCGTCGCTATCTCCGGTGAGGATGAGAACCTCGACAAGATCATGAATCTGGTCAACCGTCAACTCCTTATGCCGTACCTCGAGCAGAAACAGCTGGATAACCTCAAGGGTGGTGAGTTCTTCAGCCGTCTCAGCCGTCAGAAACGTACGGCCGTGCAGAAGTCTGCATTGCTCCAATACGCCCTCTACGGCAAGAAATCGGCCTTCTTGGATGAGGTGAAGTTCATCGACATCTGGAATCTCGATGGAATCAAAGTGCAGCAACTCGTTGCTTCCGCACGTACATATGCGCTCGATGTGTATTACTGCGGTACCGTGCCCGAGGATAAACTTATCCCTGAATTGCCGCTGACCGAAGGTATGCGCCCGTCTAACTCGCCGTTCGTACAGGATCGTCAGTCCTATGACAAACCGACTGTCCTCTTCTTGCCCAACAGCAACGTACAGCAGGCGGATATCTATTTCTATATCAACGGCCGTCCGTACGACATCGCTTCGGACGTACAGTCTGATGCCTTCAACCAGTATATGTCCGGTGGCTTCACGGGCTTGATCATGTATGAAATCCGCGAGAAACGCTCCATGGCTTATACTGCTTACGGTGTAGATGCTACGCCGAGCCTCCCTGGGAAAGAGTGCTATTTCTACGGCTATATTGGAACCCAGAGTGACAAGGTAGTAGATGCTATCAGCGCGTACATGGATATCATCACCGATATGCCGAAAGACTCCACCAACCTCGTAGCCCTCAAGGCTGCCCTCAAGCAGGCTGGACAAACGGCTAAGCCGTCTATGCGTGGTATGGCTTCGACCTTCGAGTACTGGCAACGTCTCGGTTACAAAGACGACCCCGCTAAGGTCAATGCAGCCGCTATCGACAACTTGACCTTCGAGGATATCGAGAAGTTCTACGAGGATAACATCAAGGGCAAACCGGTTACCGTCATCCTCATGGGCGATCCGAAGAAGATCAACCTCAAGGAGATCGAGGCAAAGATGGGTTGCAAGGTAACCAAACTCTCACCGGCTAAAATCTTCAACTCGGTGGACGAGCTCTATGACGCAATCATGTAATAATCATAAAAGCGGATTTGTCAACATTGTGGGCAACCCCAATGTTGGCAAGTCCACGCTCATGAACGCCCTCGTTGGCGAGCGCCTTTCAATCATCACATCCAAGGCGCAAACCACGCGTCACCGTATCATGGGTATCGTCAATGGAGAGGACTTCCAGATGGTCTATTCCGACACCCCGGGAGTCCTCTCGCCTAATTATCGCTTGCAGGAGAAAATGCTCGAGTTCTCGCGCTCGGCCCTCGTCGACGCTGATGTGCTGCTTTACGTCACCGAAGTGCAAGACAACCCCGAGCGGAATGCCGACTTCCTCGAGAAAGTGAAGCGGATGGCAGCCTCGGGCACGCGCGTGTTCCTTATAATAAATAAGATCGACCTCACGACCCAGGAGACCCTCGAGAACCTCGTCGCTTTCTGGCATGCCCAGCTCCCCGAAGCCGAGATATTCCCCATCTCCGCACAAGAGCGCTTTGGCGTGGATCAACTCTTCCAGGCCATCAAGGAAGCCCTTCCTGTCGGGCCGCCGTTCTTCCCCAAAGACCAACTCACCGACAAGTCCGAACGTTTCTTTGTCAACGAGA
>CAMHQP010000030.1 GCA_946187555.1 uncultured Bacteroidales bacterium | reverse complement strand
TTTCGAAAGCGGGTGCAAAAGTACTGCTTTTTTTTGATATGACCAAATTTTTTTGAAAAAAAATGCAATTTACCCCTCATTTTTTTGCAAAAAGGCGGTAATTATACCATTTTTTGTCCTCATAACGGTTAAAAATGGCATAACATAGCATCGTGATAAGCGTCCCAACTAATATCCCCGCAAACACATCGCGCGCGAAATGTTGGCTCAAATAAATACGACTATATCCGCCGAGAGCTGCTGCCATAAATAGCAGCAGCTGGACTAGGATCCTAGAAATCCTAGTAATCCTAGGGTGACTAGTTAGCAGGATGCATACCACAAATGCCAGCGCAAAGAAACTCGTCGTATGGCCGGAAGGGAAAGAGTACCAGCAGTTCATTCGTACACCTTCTACCAGCGGTAGTTGCGTATCGGGCATATACATACTAAACCACGTCACAGGACGCGGAGCATTGATGATATGCTTGAGTACTTGCGTTGATAGCGCAGACAAAATCATCGCTGCCGAAGCAAAAACACCGTTGCCGATTCGGCTGAAAAGTAACAACGCTACGCATACCACGTACGGAAACCACTCCGCTACCTGCGTGTAATACCTATAAAATATATCGCGCGCGGGCGTGTGACGATCGCACAAGAGCAGATGTAACTCGCCCTGTGGGATCAGCAAAAGCGCTAAGCCCAATGCTACAAGGAGCATCAGGCTTAGTGCAATAAAGATAGCGTTTTGTTTAAAGAATCGCTTCACGTTTATTCAACCCGCTGACCGTAGATGTTATAACTCTGTTCGCCTTTGCGAATAACAATCTGACGATTGATAAGGTGTTTCGTGGCTGGTGCTTTCAGTAATTCGCTATAATCCGGAATGTCTTCAGGTCTGATCTTTTTTACGCACGTAGGCATAGTCAAACCATTAGCGTCGGTGAGCATGACAAAGTACTCGCCGGGCTCGAGAGGTGTTTCCGAATGGTAAACGGAAGTGTTCGCTCCTTCGATGGGCTGTCCGTTGTAGTACCACTGGTAGCCGGTAAAAATATATCCTCCGTTATATTCCTTGTTATAGACGGCCAGAACGTTGTTGAACTTGAACTTAAAGATTTCTCTCGAATAATTAACTGTCATATCCAACGGGAACTCGAGTGTCTGCTCGCATACCGGATCTTGAACGGTAATCTTCGCCTGATACATACCCGGTTTCATGTTCTGAGTCGGTAGGCCAACATAGCCGTTGCTCGGATTGAGAACCACATTCGTAGAACCGCTGATGAAGCGCATTTCGCCCATCTCACCCTTCGAGAGCGTGTAAGCCAAATTGAACGGATCATCTGGGCAGATATGCAGGTTCCTTTCCGGAATATCTATCACCAGACACATCTTAAGCGTGAGCTGACAAATTTCAAACGAGTCACAGCCTGCGGCATTCTGACCGACATAGAATGTATCTTCCTGATACGGATCGGTGTACCAATGTCCGTGCATTTCATAACCGTCAGTTACCTTTTCCTCCTTAGCATACCTGTAAGTACTCTTTTTTGCATAGTGCCTATGAATGATATACACGGTGTCGCATGCGCCATCGTCCTTCTGTATAATTTCGTCTGCAGGAAGCGATTGGTCAGCCGGAACGCAGAACAGTGAGTCGACATGGACGGTATCCGGACGCACAATACGGAAGGAGAACTTAAGGTTGCCCAACCATTGGTTGTTATCATCTGTACAAACTTGTTTTCCCCATAAATCCGCTTCTACATCGTACCAGCCTGGAACGGTGTAGTCGTGGGAGATTTGCGTAGTAGAGTTATATTCGGATATACCGTCACCGAAGTTCCAGTCAACGCGTGTTACACTGTACTTACCGCCTAAATTGGCATCGAAATTCATCGTTGTGCCCATGCAGAAACGAGTATCGCTGATGTAATTGTCGGTGAAGGTTTCGCCGTTAATATCCACACCTAATTCAACGGCCGACGAACCGGCAGAATAAGCATAACTCTCGTCACCACCATTACCATATACAGTTGCAATAAATCCTTTCGGGTTCTCCAAACGGAAGACACTGTAATTTGATGTCTTGTCTGTGCCAATCTGTGCCCGAGCATACGAATAGGCTGTGTTACCGGGGACAGGAGTCCAAACAAGCAGATTGGATTTATCTATTTGTGAGCCTCCGGAGAGGGCTGTCAGTTTGGTATTTTGACACGTAGCGGTCTCTGCTACTATATTGAGGAAGTGATCTCTCGTGTTTGTAGTGTAGCAGGTTCCAAAGGTGATTTTACCAATCTTTTGTTGAATAGGCGATACCCAAACAGAGGAAGGATCTCCCTTGCTACCATTCACTTCGTCGATCTTTGCTCCGGAAGCATCTTTACCATCTCCCTTGTAGCCGTTACCGGTATCGTAATTATAAACTGCACACGGACAAGTGGTCTCGATATAGAGTGCATCTCCAATGACAGTCTTTTGGATGATACTATCGCCGGCATCGGTTTGTTTGGTTTGTGTTTTTGCCTGTGGATCGCCGGCGTTCTGAAGCGCAATATAATAGGTCTGACCTTCCGACAGAATAATCTTCGGATTTTGAGAACGACCATTCGGCTTAACTTCTGTCAGATCATTCATCGCCGTGATACCGATGATGTTACCGTTCTTGCCCAACGAGCGAGTCACTATAAATTGGGTACCCCAATACTCGGTTGGAAGCGGTTGCTCAAACATTGCGTCGCGCGCAGATACTCCATTCGGCAAACGAGTAAGCGGAGAACCCGTGAAAATGGCAATTTTCTTATTATCGCGCGCCATGATATGTGTGCCGGCTAACTGCTGCTCTTTCTTACTGATCAGGTAATAAGTTTGACCTTGATCAAGATCGATGGTGTAAAGTACACCGCTTGCCTTGTTGTCATAGGTGTCACCACGGGGTATGATATCTACCTTTGTGCCGTTTTCCGTGCCGAGAATAGTGGTCACCGTAACCATATTACCGGCGTTCGTGCTCCAACTCTTGTCATTATGTGCCTCTGGCTTATAATCCTGCGTGTAATACTCGGATCCAAGTGCTGTAAGCGGCAGAATATTACTTGCGTCCATCGAAGACTCACCGCCTAAGATCACATATACCGAGATGTTTTCATCTGCTGTGATATGCAAACCGTACATATTTTTCTGTCCGGCGAGGTTACAAACCGTAGCAGGCTCTTTTGTGTTAATAGGATACCACTTGGCCGGATCCAAATATACTTGTATCGGTCCCTTGGTCGTATCGGTGTTGACTTTCTCGCCGAACTCAGTCCACGAACCTGCTGCAACAGCTATGTTCTGAAGAACCTGTCCGCTTGCACCGGTTTTTATAACCGAGTTGCCTTGGTAGTCTGTGATGGTAACCGTACACGCTTTCTCTGCCGAGACAGCAATATACGGACTAATGCCCTTTCCATTAGCAGGCGAGCACACGATACTCGAACTAACCCAGAACTCTTTTCCTTGCGTACTCTGTGCCCAGGCGGGTACAGCCATGCAAAGAAGAACAGTTGCACATACAAGCGATTCAATAAATCGTTTCATATCTTTGTTGTATTATATATTACAAAATCTCGATTTCTACACGACGGTTGTTCTGACGACCTTCTTCGGTGTCATTCGTGTCAATCGGTTGCGTCTCACCGCGGCCTTCTGCCTCAATACGATCAGCAGCTATACCGCGTTCGATGAGATCCTTCATAACCTCGTTAGCACGACCTTCAGATAACTTCTGGTTAGCTTCGTCTTTACCTACGCTATCGGTGTGACCGATGATCTTAATACGCACTTGCGGGTTACGCGCGAGATACATATAAAGGTCATTAAGCGCCTCTTCCGAAGTCTTCAGGATACGTGTCTTGTTGGTTGCGAAGAACAGGTTCTTGACGATGAATACCTCGCCCTTCTTGATCGGCATCAATTGGATATTGAGCGAGTCGCCGATATTAGTAATCGCCATATCTACGGTGTCGTAACCCATCTGTGCTATGTGGAGGCTATATTTCGGACCTTCATCCAGCATCTGACGAGTCGTACCGGTAGTGGAGTCGGTCATCAGGCTATATGCCGGCTCTTCTGCACCGCTCTTGCGAATCAGAACCGTAGCCGGAACAGCCAAACCTGTCTCTTTGTTTGTCACGCGGATACGCAGTACCGGCAGCGGACGCATAGCAATCGTAACGTACTCGGTGCTACCTACTTCCTCGATAGCAAACGGGAAGGTGGTCGGATAATAGCCATCAGCCGTCACTTCTGCTGTGAAGTTACCTACGGCATGTTTCTGACGGAAGCCCTTCGGACCAATTTGTTTCGAGCGCATAGCAATCTTTCCGCTCTCTGTACCGCGGGTCTCAACAAACGCCTTCTCCAGCGGCTTGTTAGTCTGCTCATCTACGATGCTATAGAATGCGTACGATGCAGGAGGCGGAACAGGACGAGCTTGCTTGCCCGGAACCTCAAACTGAATCGTGAATTTAGCACCCACAAAGAGATTGTTCAATTTCGTATCGCCGTTCATCGCCAGCAACGTATTGGTACGTGCTACTTCTACGGCTTTGGAGTCAAACTCAATCGGATTGGCCTTCGGAGTAGCATTCGTATTCAGTACGCCGTACTCGGCGAACAGCGCTACGCGATAGTGGATATGCTCACGACCAAACGGAAGACGCTGACCGGGTTTAACTTTGTCTTTCTTCGCCTTGGGATCCGGTTGTTTCTGCAACCATTCATCCAGATCCAGACCTACTTCAGCTGCTACGCTGACATCCAACGGCTTGAATTCCATCTTCTGGTTCGTTTCTCCCTTCAGATCATAGATTCCCATACCGTAGGGCTCCAAGAGGGCGGGGTCGTTCACGGTGATATCATACTGACCTTTGTGGCTGTAACCGAGCGGAAGACCATAATGAACTTTCGCTCCCAAGAGGAAGTAATAGCGGCTGAATTGTGCACCGAACATTACCGGAATACCAACCTCGAACATGTTACGCATTTCGCGCATGTCATCGAACCAATAATGATATTCCGTACCGGGGTACGCTTTATCATTACGTTTGACTTGGAATCCATATGCAGAGGTGGAGTTCAGGAAGCGGAAGTCCAGACCTGTCTCAAAGAGGAAATGTCCGTATTCGAGGTTATAGGTCACGTTTAATCCTGCACCGGGACCACCTATCAGTTGCTGTAACGCGTTGCTCTGGTTCAGCGTCCCGGCACCCATATACGCGCCGTTGAACTTATCCATCATAGCGGCATATCCGAGGCGGAAACCCAAGTTGAAATACGAGATCACTTCTGTCTTGGGATTCGCTAAACTCTCCTGATAACGCTGATAGTCGCGCAATGCTTTCTCTTCTTTAGCCTGTGCTTCAGCCTCTTTCTTAGCCTGTGCTGCTGCACGTTCTTCGGCAGCTTTAGCACGCTCAGCAGCAGCTTTATCGCGCTCTGCCTGCTTCTTGGCACTCTCTTTGGCAGCCTCGGCTTTCTTCTTCTCTGCCTCGCGTTTCTTGGCATCAGCTGCTCTTTGTTTCTCGCGCTGTGCTTTTTCTTTCTCTTTCGCCTTTTGTGCTTTGGCCTTCTCTTGCTCTTTTTTCTTCTTTGCAGCAGCTTTCTGCTTATCTGTCTGACCGGCAGGAACCGGTTCCGGCATTGCGTACGCTACAATCGGTGCGCAGTTCAAACTAAGAACAACACTCGCAATCAGAATATTGTGCAATAAGTTTTTCATATCTGTGTCCTCCTTAGTTTTTACTTGTTAATGATAAATTTGAAACTGCGGTTCTTGCCGTCCGTATAGACGCGCAGCAGATACAAACCGTTGGCATTAGGCGTAGGAATCGTACATCCGCCATCGGGGATGTTGAATTTCAAATCACCATAGATATTACCGCTAGCGGTAATCCATTGTGCGTAGCACTCGATATCTTTCTTTCCGCCCCAGTTAGCGTTCACAAAGATCTTGTCTTCTTTGATATCGTAATTAGCGGTAACAATCAAACTGTCCGGATTAGCTTCAAACTCATGCTCCTTTTTGCTGGTATCAAAACCTTTTGCACAAGCGCACGTACGGTGCTCATCGCTCTTACCTTTGTTGATCGTGTAGCAAACGTAGAACTCATCCTTGCTATACACAGCTTCCGGCAGATCGTACATATTGAGGTTAGACGAAATCTGACCTTCAATCGCTGTACTATCGCTGGCGCGATACCATTGGAACTCACTCAGTGTCTTGCCGGCAAAACGCGGGTCATCCAGCAGACCCAGCACGTTATTGTAGCGCTGCGTAATGACGTCGTTGCCAATCGGCAATTCGAAAGGCAGGGTAGCGATCGTATCACCGCAGTCCGAATCAATCTCAATCGTAATACCATAAACAACACCCGGCTCAGCATTCGTTCCGGCGAGATTAAGTTCGAAATAATTAGGCGTAATGGTCAGATCGTTTTTGGTGAAACCTGCCGCCTTAGCTGCAGCATCGAAGTCCACCGTTACATTGTTGCCCTTCAAGTTAATCGTACTGGTATAAGGGATCTTACCGGGGCCTTGAACACCATTCACCGGACATGGGATATCCGGATCAAAAATCTTGAATTCATAGCGACCGACACGAACCGTAATAGGAATCGGATAGATTGCTGATTGACCCTTACACAGGTTAGCGCTACTGCGATGAATATAGCAAACAGCGTTGTAGTCCTGCGAACCGGTATAGTAGTGAGGCACGTCGGTAATGGTGTCATACACGGTAACATCCGGTGTCCCGTCACCAAAATGCCAAACGATTTTCTCGAAATCAAAGTCCGGCTTACATGCGAAATGGATAGTGTCTTTACCGCACAGATTGTTTTCTTGATCCGGCGAGAATACATACGTCGTATCTTTGGTCTTGATGGTAATTGATTGTGTCAACGGTTTGGTGGCTCCACCTGCAGAATAACCGTAGGACTCGTTGGCCGTAAAACCATATACGTGAGCAATGAAAGAGCCGTTGGTGTTCTTCAGCGTATAGGAATGTCCATCATAACCCGCTTTAGTTGAATCCGTGGAAGTCTTATCCAAGGTGTGGCGGGCATAGAAATAGTTGCTGCCAGGAACGGCACTGAACTCAGCCGAAATATCTTTGTTATCCAGTAACATTCCCTCCTTGTACTCTGTAATGATATTGACATAGTGGTTGGCAGAATCGGATTTGCCTTTGTTGTCACTGGCGTACGTTGAGAAAGTAATTTGATCGATCTGCTGCTCAATTGGATTGACCCAGAGCATAGCAGGGTCACCATTGTGGCCTTCTTTCGTGCCTTGATCGTAACCACGGGATACCATAAACTCGTGTACTGAGCACGGGCAACTGGTTTGTACCAAGCAAACAGGACCATCTACTCGAAGGACATTTTCTTTTCCACCACGGCTTCCCGGGATGGTAGCGTCTCCAATCTCGAACTCAAAGAAATGCTTTTTGTCATCTTCGTCGCCATTTTCAAAATCGAAGGTATGAACAAGATTACCGTTGATACGTACTTCGGTTTCATCGTTTAGAGCCATGATACGGAAAATGTCGCGTTTACGTCCCATGCTTTGTGTGAGAACAAAAGTGTTGCCCCAGTACTGAACCGGCATGGCCTGCGAGAAGATATGATCACGCTCTTTCTGATGATACGGGATATTGGTGTGCGGACAGCCTTGGAATACAGCAATCTTCGCAGTGTCGCGTGCTTTGACGTACGTACCGCTTAAATCACCGGCTTTCCAATCGGTTACAGATCCACTACCCGTCCATACATAATATACTTGTCCCTTCTTCAACTCAGGAGTATGTAAGGTATCGCCCGGTTGCCAATTGGCTAGTGCCAACTCTTCCGGAGTCATGCCAACACCACCGGAAAAAGCATAAGCATCTTGTGCTGCACGGATGCGTTCTGTCGCTACGGTCGGACAGTAATCAACAACCGTACCATCCTTGGTGGCTACGATGGCGAAATGACTTCCTTGGGTAGCATCGGCATCGTCGTCATGGTCGGAAGGAGAATAGGTCTGGATATAGTATTCGTCTCGCAGCGATGCCGTCGGCAAAACGTTCGTTGCGTCAAACGTTGCGATCTTGTAGTTTGTGGCAAAGAGGGAAATATCAGCCGTCGCTGTGATATGCAGTGCACAAGTATCTACTTGCTCGCTATGACCTGCGTAGCACACGATCTTTGATGTCTTCATGTCTGAACGAGCAGATGAAACATTAGACGAACCGCTGTACAACTTTATCAATTTTTGCTCATTGGCGGTAATGTCGAATGTGTCCTTGTAACCGGAATAGGTATTCTCTAGGAAAACCTTACAATCGCTTCGTGAAGAAATACTTACCGAAAGTTTAAAACCATTGTTACTGTTACCTTGGTCGGCTTGTAAGAATGTTACCCAGAAGTCTTTGCCCTCTGTGGACTGCCCCTCATCCAATACACTCTGTGCTTGAACTCCCGTGAACGGTACTGCCATCAGACAGAAGAGTAGGGCTTTGAATAGTTGTTTTTTCATATGATTTAATTTGTTAAATGTGTACGTTCTAAATCGGGTGCAAAGTTACAACTTTTTCCTCATACGCGCGTACACATATTCTCGAAAAATGTGTAAAAATTGACACACTTATCGTATCTGTTGACCTAATGGGGTATAAATTGACGAATTCCGAATAATCACAACACGTCCATCACGCATTTCTTTGCGTGCTGCCGATTCTGCTGCTCCGGTGTTACTGACGCCGGTAGGAGTTGAATAGGTAACCTGGATAGGTGCGCTCGTCTTTAATCCATCCGGCTTAATGGTATAGTATAGAACCGTGTTCTCGTCCATCGTCGTTACTACATCATCACTTGTTCCGCTTACTATCTTAGGATAGCCGGGTAAGGACGTGTGCGTGGTTACTTCGTTGCCGGTGATAATAAAGAGCTGCTGTATATTGAACAGTTTTCCGTTACCTTGCTCAATGAGAATAGTTGAGGTGCCGGCTGGTACACTGTATGAATAATAAACTTCGTCATTCGTCAGTGTCTGCAGGGCAATTTGTGTCCCATTAGCACTGATCTTCATTTGTGCCCCATCCGTATCATTAACTTTCAATGGAGCTAATGCACGCACCACAATTCGACTATTAGCAGGTATGGTTAATCCCTTAATAGTTACCTTAAGCGGGTTGGTCTTTGTGCCGAAAGTAGCAGAGTTTTTGCCGATTCCGGTTGTTCCAAAGGAACCGGTATAACTGAAGTGTTGAGTGTCGGATTGGATAGTTTTACTGTTGAAATAGGGCACATTTAAGAGGGTGTCATTACTGCCCGTTGTATTAGTCGTATAGACGTCTAACTCATAACTCGATTTGCCGGCATCTTTCCAATTGGCTGTGAAACCGGACGTCGTGATACCCGTTGCTGGCAAAGCACGACTCACCATGGTCTCTACCGGCAATTCATACTCATCGCTACCGGTGAATGTCAGTTGACTAAGATCAACCGCCATATTCTGTTTGTTACCCCAGATATATTCTACCAAATCGGGGTAGTCAATAAACGGATTGCGATTGTGCTGAAGGTCACTCACACGATCATGACGCGTGATTTCTTTCTCACTTACCGGATCCAAACGATGCCATTCCAGCAGTACTTGTAGCAACCACGGCTGGAACTCAAGATAAGAATCGTTGGTCAAATAGCTGCATTTCCATACAAATTGCTCATAAGCCGTTACGATATAGAAATAAGCACGCGCAAAGTCGCCTTTGTATTCGTCGCAGGGCTCAAACACATAGAACGTACCATAGGCGCTGTTCTTGCCCAACTTAAAAATACCATTGTCATATTTGATATTGTCAACTACATATCCGGGAGGATAATCACTTTTATTATTGTTGGCGCGCGCATTCGCTGGATTTAAATGATGCAAATCCATAAAGGCGTCGTTTTGGTTGTTGGTGTTTCCTCCCCACCAGCCTTTCGGGAAACAATGCTCAATCTCCAAATCCGGAATGCTGACAGCACCTAAAGTATCAGGCGCCATATAATGGATGTAGTTGGAATACATATCCCATACACTACCATCTTCGCGGGTGTCGGTATAGATGAAACCGTCCCACGTATAATGATGCTCGTGTACTTCGTTGACAGCACGCGTTCCGTATTTATAGCGCCGACCGGCTTGGTATTCTACGTTTATAAAATTAGGCTTACTACTGGTTTGGCCAATTGCCTCATCACCAATAGGGTAGATAATCTGACTCAATGTCAATTTGAGCACAGAGTCTTGCTTGCCGTCAATGGCACTATAATAACCCGCAGGGATGGCTTCGGCAAAAAGAACAGCCGAACTAATAACTGCCGCAAATAAGATGACTAATTTTTTCATGGTATTCGAATATTTGTGAATGTACGTTTTCCCTATGTTTACCCTATGTTTGACGTATGTTTAACGTGTCATCACCACTTATTGGCTCTTTTTCGAACAAGCCAACAGCAGGTTCAGCAACACGTACCATAAGATGCAACCCGTACCGCTGAAGAGTGCAAACTCGATATGCTTGGCCACAATAGCTTTTGCTATGCAAAAACCAATGATAATTACGCAGCCCACAAGGAAACTGATAATCACTACTTTGTCTCGTTTGAAACCCTTGAAACTGAAGAACGGAATCTCCGCATTCAGCAGCCAGCAGCTCACAAACGACAATCCGATCAGCACCCACGCCATCCAATCGTACGCTAACATCGCCAACGGCATACAGCATATACCGCCCCAGAAAATAGCATTCGCCGGCGTAGCCAAACCGATAAACGAATCGTGCTGACGCTCATCGACATTGAATTTCGCCAAACGCAAAGCCGAAAAGGCTGCCATAACTAATGCCAGCGCAGCCCACCAGCCGAGTATCGGACGAAGGTAACAGAAGACCATCATAGACGGCGCAAGACCGAACGTGATATCATCCGCCAACGAGTCCAACTCCACGCCTATCGGGCTCGGAGCCTTTAACAGACGGGCACTCAGACCATCGAAGAAGTCAAAGAAAGCACCTGCCAGAATGAACACAAATGCCCATACAAAAGCTCCTTGCGTGGCTAAAAAAACTGCGATACTGCCGCACAATAAGTTGCAGCTCGTGAATGCATCAGGAATGATTCGTTTATTCATTATTTATCGTTTTTTTTCCGTAATTAGTATCTATCGATCGGTGCGCAAAGAAGGTCACAAGCACCGTAAACACCGAGCAGGCAATGGCAATCCAGAAGAAAGCCGTATAACCCACGCTCATCTGTATCTTACCCGCTACAAAACCCGGAATCATCATACTCAGCGCCATAAAAGCCGTGCACAACGCATAATGAGAGGTCTTGAATTCGCCTTGCGAGAAATACATCATGTACATCATGTACGCCGTAAAACCAAAGCCGTAACCGAATTGTTCCAAGGAGATAGCACTTCCGATGATCCATAGATTAGTCGGCTGCGCCATGCTCAAATAGACATACACAAAATTCGGGATAGTCAACAACGCCGCCATGAACCATAACGACCGTTTAAGGCCGCGGCGGGAGATGTAAATACCGCCTAAAATACCTCCTAACAAAAGGAAGAAGGTACCGGCAAGACCATACACCAGACTCACGTGAAGTGTACTCATGCCCAAGCCGCCGCCGATAAACTGCCCGTCACGCATCGTCACTTCCGGTGCATCGATAAGGAACGGCATACTCATCTTCACCAGCAGACCTTCCGGTAAGCGGTAAAGCAGCATAAAGAAGACAGCCAATAATATACCGGGCTTGGTGAAAAAAGTCTTAATAGCTTCCCACATCCGCTGTCCGCTGTTCTCCTCTGTTTCCGCCGCTTCCTGCTCTACACGCGGTAAAGCGAAGATATGATAGATGCATATAACGAACAATATCACAGCGGCAATAGCGATCGTGACTTTCCAGGAATAGGGGATGTCTCCGGTTTGGTTCTCCAGTACGCCGGCGATACCAAGTAAAACACCCGTTCCGAAGATCGTAGAGATCCTATAAAATGTGGAGCGAATCCCGACAAAACGGGCTTGGCTGCTCGGGTTATGCGCCAGCATGTAATAGCCGTCGGCGGCAATGTCATGCGTAGCCGAGGCAAAAGCCATGATGATGAATAAAATCAGCGTGAAACGGAACAGACTGACAGGCGTTTGTTTGCTCGCTATCAGTTCCGGATCCGGCGAGGGAATAGAGAAAATAAGGAGCGCGCAGAGGATAGCCATCAGCACTTGCATCGCGATGATCCACCAGCGCTTGGATTTTACCACATCTACCAGCGGACTCCACAAACCCTTCAAAAACCAGGGGAAATAGAGCAGGGTAGTAAAGAATGCCAACTGATCATTAGGCACCCCCATTTTGGCAAACAGCATCACGGAGATGCTGTTTACCAGAAAATAAGGGATTCCTTCCGTGAAGTACAACGTCGGTACCCACACCCATGGTGATATGTGATGGTCACTCTTCACCTTATTAATTATTACGCACGCGCGCGCCTTATTGGAAGTTTGCGCGGTTGTCCGTCACGTCTGCTTTGTCTTCCAGCATCTGCATTGCCTGATACGGAAGATAAGCAAAGCGGCTTGCCAACTGTGCTTTCTCGCTGGATGCGTCAAACGTGCCCTCCAGGTTGTTGGCTGCGCCGGTCTTAACTACGAACACACCCATGTTGCCTTGGATCGGCTCACTCAATGCGTTCTCGCCTTGTGCTACAGCGGTACCAATAACTGCAGGCTCCATACCTACATTACCGAAACGACTGTCACTCAGCGCTACGCGCTCAACGTGCTGGATCTGCTGACCCATCAACTCAGCGGCCTTCTCCAGACTCTCAACGCCCTTCAACTCTTTCTTGATATACTCGGCTTTCGCGTTATTCGTTGCTTCGTACGTCAACTCAGCGCGAACAGCATTCAACGGACGATACTCGTCGTCGTTAACCTCTGTCAGAGCAGCTACAACGAACTGCTGACCGCACTCAAACACATCGCTGACGGCACCTTCTTTAGCCTCAAATGCCCAACGAACGATAGGACGGCTGGCTTTCAGTTGACCTACCTTGTCGGTGGTAGCGGTCAGGTTATATTGCGGAATAACGGCCATACCTGCCTCCTGAGCAGCTGCCTCCAAAGCCTCTGCATTCGGATTGGCAACGATGAACTGCTTTGCGCTGTTGTAGATGATCGAATAGGTCTTGCTGGACGGAGTTACCTCACGAGCAAGAATAGCCAACTTAACCTTCGGAGTCGGTTTGCCGATCTCCATGATTTCGTAGGTCTGCTCACCCATACCCATCGCTACCGTGAATTTCTCACCACGCTTGCCTGCCAATGCCGGCTCAGCGATGTTCTTCGGCAAATCAGCAGCCTTGAACCAACCCAGCTCTTGATCTTCCTGACCCTCTGCAGCGGCAATAGCCTTCAACTCAACCGAGTCAGGCAGCGAATAACCGGCTTGCATGATACGAGCCATAGCGTAGGTGTTGTTCTCAAACAGGATTTCCGTGCAGTCACCTGCTTTAGCACCCTTGGCGAAGGCAAACTCCTTGAACTGTGCCGGAACGGTCTCTTCCGAGTAGTCACGACCGTCGTACATGATATCCGAGTTGGTATTAACTACCACACTCACGTCTTCGGCGGTCTTGAACTCCTCTTGCAGACGAACCAACAGCTCTTCAGCTGCTTTAAAGTCATCCTCACTCGGTACGATATCGAAGGCGATGTACTTGATAGCGCGGTTCGGAGTCTGTTTGTATTGCTCTTGGTGCTGCTTGTACAGTTTCTTGATGTCGCTCTCGCTAACCTTGACCAGGCTGTCGGCTACTGCATAATACGGTTGCATCACATAGTCTGCACTTACGCCGTTCTGACGACCGTTGAATGCAAACTCAGCATCCAGCGAGTTCGCCTTAAGCAGGTGTTGGAACAACGCGGTGTATTTCTCTTGCATGTAGCTGATGCGAACAGCTTTCTCCCAATACATCCAATAGGTCTTAGCCTGCTGGAGGTTTGCGTTCTGCTCGGCGTCATCGCTGCCTTCTTGGATCGCGGAGATCAGTCCTTTAACCGTCTCGCGGCTGTACTGACCGTTCTCGTCCATGAACGCACGACGACCACGAAGAATCTGGTGAACGTGCTCACCAATACAAAGCTCCGTCAACTCGTCCGGCGTGATAGCCATACCGATCTTCTCTGCTTGTGCACGCAGGGTATAGTCCATGACGAACATGTTCCATACCTGGTTGCGAATCTGAGAATACGTGTCTTCGTCGAAATCCGTACGACCACTCTCAATCTTGTACACTTCTGTCAATTGGTCTTTAGCTGCCTCATACTCCGTGTAGTGAATTTTCTGACCCTCAACAACACCCACGTTCTCGCGGCTACGATTGAAGAAACTGCTACCGGAGTTCAAAAAGTCTCCGAGGATAAATGCTAACATGGCGAGACCCACAATTGCGATCAACAACGCGCCATGATTTCTGATTTTTTGTAAACTTGCCATTTTTTATATTTAATCTTTAAACTTTGTTTCCTTAGAAATTAGGATTGCTCGATTCCTTTAATACCGCACGATACGGCTCGCAAATACCACCGTAGTTCTGTACCACGCCTTCAACCAATACCGTATCACCAACGGCTACCTGATTGAGGTTTTTGAACTTACCGCTCTCCGTCTTATAGAACGTCTGGTAGCAGTTTACGTACGTACTGCCGTCAGCGATATTGAACGTGATATTGCCATATTGCGTGTTCAAAACCGTATCCGATACATAAGCTACCACACCACGAATCTTGATCGGATCATCCGAGGTCGCTCTATCCGGCAAGGTATGCGCTAAAGCTTCTGCCTCCGATGCGGAGTACTCGTCCTCTGCTTGCGGCTCTACCCAACCCGGAATAGCAAGCTGAGCGGCAAACATCTCACCGAAATGCTCGTTGGTCGAACCTACCTGGTAACATACACCGCTCGACTCAATCGTACCGCCGTAATTGGTAATGTAGCAACGAATCACAATAAAATCACCTACCTTAATGGCTTCCTTATCTTTGTATTTCGCACCGTACGGGCCTAACAAACGATAAGCCAGGAACTGACGCTTGCTGGCAATAGGAGCGTCCGGAGCGGTTGCCGTGATATAAACGAAATCATTACCGTATTTCGGGAAATCCTCATCGAAACTGTCACTACGGTTAAAACCGGTAACCCAGCCTTTGATGTAATAAGCCTGCTCGGTCACTTCGCTTCCGTGCAACTTGCGGGCGATGGCACATGCCTCGTGCACATTGATAGTTCCTTCCGGCAAAATAGCGCCTTCCGGATCTGGACTCGGATCCGGATCAACGATAACCGGTACCGAATCCGGGATGAGTGCATTCTCACCCGGAGAAGGCATGTTCGACTTCTCCTCGCAACTGATCATTACCATCGCTACGATTGCGATCAACATTAAAATGCTCTTTTTCATATATGTATTATTTTAAGATTTTACACATTTCGTCAAAATCGGCTACAAAAGTACAAAAAAATTCGCACGCGCGCAAGTATTTATAGGAAAAAAGTAAAAAAAAATAACAAAAGCACGATTATTCTTCGAAAACTCTTGCGTATATCATAAAAATGTAGTATCTTTGCACGCTTTTTCGATTGTAGGGCATAGTGTGCCTAAGCGAGAAGTAAGTTATTAACTTAATAATTGTAAGCATATAGCAACTATTACTCCCAGACCGCGTGGCGGTCGCGTCATCAAAGAGGACCCGCATCGTATTAACGATAAGATTCGCGGCGTCGCTCAAGTTCGCCTTATTGGCGACAATGTAGAGCAAGGCATCTACTCGTTTCAGCAGGCAATGCATATTGCTGATGAGCAAAACCTCGACCTCGTCGAGATAGCGCCTACGGCCAATCCTCCTGTCTGCCGAATTGTTGACTACCAGAAGTTCCTCTATGCGCAGAAGAAAAAGCAAAAGGAGGCGAAAGCTAACCAGAAGAAGCAAGAGGTAAAAGAGATTCGTTTCGGTCCGCAAACCGACGATCACGATTACAACTTCAAGCTCAAACATGCGCAGGAGTTCCTCAAAGAAGGCAATAAGGTCAAAGCCTACGTCTTCTTCCGCGGACGCTCCATCGTCTTCAAAGAGCAGGGCGAACTGCTGCTCGCGCGCTTTGCCGCTGACCTCGAAGAGTACGGCAAAGCCGACAATGTACCGAACCTCGAGGGTAAACGAATGATTATGTTCGTTTCGCCTAAGAGCCAGAAGTAATCGTTCCCGCAAGGGATAAGAAATAAGTAAACAACCGTTCGAAGGCCTACCTTTACTTCGGTGCCGTGCGCGCCGGGCTGCCTGTCGGACGTATTACTAACAATTAAATAATTTATACAAAATGCCAAAGGTAAAAACGAACTCCGGTGCAAAAAAGCGTTTCACGCTTACCGGAACCGGTAAAATTAAGCGTAAGCACGCTTACAAGAGTCACATTCTGACGAAGAAGACTAAAAAGCAAA
>CAMHQP010000029.1 GCA_946187555.1 uncultured Bacteroidales bacterium | reverse complement strand
AAGACCGCGGCGAGTTCACCATCCCCGGAGTAGGCACTTTCCAACTCCAGCGCACTGACGTCTTTGACTTCGCTGACTACAACAAGTACAAGCAAGAGCAGGCCGTCAAATGGCGCGAGAACGCCCGCGAGAAGGTCAAGGAACAAAACCTTGTCAAAGCCCGCACTGCCCTCATGAACGGCTACGTCAAAACCTTCGTCGAACTCTATCCCGACAAACAACCCGACGAGATCAAACTCACCGTCAAAGTCATTGATTAATTTACTGCCCACTTGGCCCTTTTTACTTAGCCTGTATCTTTTTTGAAAAATTTCACAAAATTAATACAGGCTCGACTAAAAAGACAAAGAGAAAAGAAGCAAAAGAGAAAAAAGAAAAAGTTCCTCATCCTTTACACGAGGAAGAGGAAGAAGAGGAGGAAGACCTTTTATGAATTTTGAAGAAAATTTTTGGCGTTTAGTGAAGGATCGCGGTCGAGTAGCGAACTTCTACAGGAACGAATGCGAGGCGCTTTGGAAGAACTATTCGCCCGAACAGCAACAGGCGATTTGTGAATCCATAGAGAAGAAACTGCAGTCGGGCCGATTTGTCAGTTATCGACCGAACGAAGCTTTGCTCGACAATGTGCCAAGAGCTCCGCAAACACAAGTCCTCTCCTACGATGAGCATTATCGGCGCTATCACACCGATCTGCCTCAGGATGGCTTCAAAAAGATCTTCCTTCCCGATCAACACAAAACCATCTATGTAAAACAAAATTAATCTCCAATCATCTTTGTCGCATCGTTGCGACAACCCTATGTTCTACCTACGCAAACTCCCAAACGGGACGCATGTCCTCAACAATCGAGGACTCCAATTACTCAACCCGCCCAAACAATACGGCTGGAAATCTATTAACAAATCAAAATTTTTATCACTATGGCAAGCAAAAAAACCATCCTACTTATTGAGGCAACCTCAAAACAATGGCACATCAAGTATTCCGGACAGTTTGGATCCGATTGGTCTGATCTATCCAAATCCGAACAACGAGAACAACTCCGACACGACGGACGCATCGTGAACGCGCTCCTCTCTATGCCGGACGAGATCTATCAACGGATCGCATTCCTCTTTCGCACCGCCGAACGCATCAAACGGCGTGAAGCCCGACGAGCCGCGCAGAACCCCGAACCGCCAACACCCGAAAAGGTAGTTTAAAGGTACTTAAACCCTATGTTTAACCTATGTTTAACGTGTTTAGAATTATGAAAGTCATCTTATCAACAATGTGTACTTCCCTTGTCGGGATGCTCGAAAGAGGCCTCGGTTATCATCTGGAGCACCGCAAAAACGGTTTCTTCTCCAAGCGTAACCAGCGCGGCTCCGTGCCCCCCGACGGTCACTGGCGTTTCATCGTCCTCTGTGCCGAACTCGCCCAAAACGGTCTCTACATCTCTGACATCCAAGTCTCGCGAGAGGAGATGAAAAGAGCCATCTACGAAGCCGGTGGCTATATCGCAATGCAGAACCTCCGGCTCGACACTTACAATGCCCGCGATGTCCTCAACCTCAAAACTACCTTCGGCTTATGAGTAAGAATGCAATCACTCTCACAACCCTCTGTGCCCGCCTCGAACGCGCTATCCACGCTGACGTCGGTATGCAGGGGCTCAAGATTCTCCTATACGGATGGAGAGTTAAGTACGGTATGATAGATTTGTTCACTTTACCTAACAGGAGAGCGCAAGCCGGTGAAGCTTATCTAACTTACCCCGAAGCGATCCATTTTTCCAATTATTGTGGGTATGATTTGACCCTCGATTGAGAAAAATATAGTATTGCTATACCCCGCGAAGTCACTTTCTTGGTGGCTTCGTTTTTTTGTACTACTTTTGCACCGGATTTGAAAACGAACTTATGAAACAATACCCGAACATACAACTCATCACCGCCGCCATCCTCGCCATTGGCGGGCTAATCATGCTCTTCTGCGGGGTCTATATTGACCCTCAAGGGCAGATTCACGAAACACTGCTCGTGGCCTTCGGCGAAGTCGCGACGTTCGCTGGCGCTCTGATGGGTATCGATTATACGTATAAATTCAAAAATCGTGGAAAATGAGATCTATCATAGTTATCGGCTCTTCCGTGAACCTGCAAACGGGAAGCGTGTGTTTGGAAACTTGTATATATGTACGGGCGAGCGGCAAGAACATGTCTGCGTCACGCTCGAAAACCAAGAATACCTCATCCCACGTGGTCATTACACCGTTGAGGTGACATGGAGCCCCCGCTTCAAGAGATTGCTGCCCATACTCAAGAATGTCCCCGGCAGAGAAGGTATCAGAATACATCGCGGTACTAAACCCGAACACTCACGCGGCTGCATACTTGTAAGCGCTGACAACGAAAAACAACTTTGTGCCATAATACTCAAACACCAACAAAAAAATGAGAAAACATGTATCGAAATCATTTAGCGTCATGCTAATCTGCGCGGTTGCGCTTGCCGCCGTCACCTTTGGCGTCTGTAGTTGCAAGGCTTGGAGAACCATCTCCACTACCGCAACTTACGTTCAGGCAAACGACTCAACGAAAAGCTCCGCGACCATCACCACCAAGACGGTCGAAGAGTATCAGGGCGTTAAAAAGAAGTAAATAGGTAAAGGACACGCCTATCAAAAGAATGCGTCTACACGAGTACTAACCCCAAACCAACTTACTCACTATGGGAAAAGTATCTTATTCGCCGGGTATTGAGTACGTACAGGGCTCCCTGGCAAAACCGAAGAAAGTAGATGGTCACAACCACGGTGATTACCTCATCGGTACGCACCGCACCGCTCCGACCGAGAATCCGAACTGCACGCGTATCTACGTCCGCAAGGGTAACACCTACGGCCAGAACGTCAGCAAGTCGCAGGAGAGCATCGCAGCACGTCTGCGTTTCAGTGCCGTCTCCACCGCGGTTAACACCCGCATGAAAGACCTCACGAAGATCGCAGCCGACCGCGCAGCCTTCCTCGAACAGAAGGATCAACCGGGTGGCCGCAAGACCATGAAAGGTTACCTCTGGAAGGTTGAAGGCCAAGCCTACGACCAGCAACACAGCTAACATCCGCATGGCTGGCTTGCTCCGGTTCTAAACCGGTCTTCGGTTAAAATGGAAGGGTCTCGCTAGAATACGCGGGGCTCTTTTTTTATATTTTATTTGCGTATATCATTTTTTTGTATTACCTTTGCAGCCGCAAAAGTTTTTGGCATGCAAGCATTGATTGACAAACACAGACCGGTGACGATATGCCGGGCATCGGCGGGAACGGGAAAGACGTACACGCTGGCGGCGTATTACGTGGGATTATTGCTGTCGGGCGAGGACTATCGCTCGATACTTGCTATCACGTTCACCAACAAAGCGACGGCGGAGATGAGTGAGCGTATCCTCGGGTTCCTGCATAGCATCGCAGAGGGCGGAGCGGATGATTTTCTGAAGTACGCCCGTTCATTCATGCTGCGCGATGCCAACGCCAACGAGGCGCTGCTGCGTAGTCGGGCAGGGGAGTGTTTTCGCCAGATGTTGCTCGATTATGACAACGTGCAAGTGCAGACGATCGACTCGTTCCTGCAGACCTTATTAAGCGGTCTGGCGGGTGTGCTACGCATGAGTGCGGGACTGAATACTGAACTGGACGTGAGGCATGTGATCCAAACGGCGGTGGATCAGTTATTGACCACCGACCTGACGGATGCCGACCGCGCGATATTAGAGGACTACATGCAGTTGAAACTCGATCAGGAGAGTGCATGGGATGTGCGCAAGAGCCTGTGCGAGTTGGCGGAAGAACTGTACAACGAGTCGGTGCAGATGCTCGATGCGGACGGGAAGATCCTCTTCGATGCCGCGGCGATTGCCCGCCGGCGCGAGGAAGTGGAGGAGAAATGGATGAAGGATGAAAGGGTGAAGGGATTAAGGGAGATTCTCGATTCTTGCGATTCCACCGACTATAATCGCTATACAAAGGCGGCATACGAACGGCTCAAACGGTCGGTGGAAGCGCCGGAGAAGATCTCAGCCAAGGATCGTTTCCGCGGGGTGAGTGACAAATACTGCAATGCCGATGAGATGGCGCAGGCTACATCACTCGCCGAGGAGTTGGCACGCGATTATAACACGCTTTTTCTGACGACCCGTTTTAGCCGGGATATGGAACTGATGTCATCCCTGCAAGCGCTTATCCAACGCAATCTATCCGAAGCCAACTGTGCGCTCTTGGCGCGTACGGCCAGTACGCTGAGTAAGGCGCTTCGGACAGGTGATGCGGACTTCATCCTGGAGAAAGCGGGTATCCGTTACCGGCACGTGCTGATCGATGAGTTCCAGGACACGAGTCAACTGCAATGGAGTGTGATCGAGCAACTGCTGCGCGATGTGCTCGCCGGAGCAGGGAACACCCTCCTGATTGTAGGCGATATCAAGCAGTCCATCTACCGATGGAGGAATGGCGACTGGCATATCATGGAAGGATTGAACGGGTTAATGGGTGAACGGGTGAATGAGCGATTCACGTCCTTGACACGCAATTTCCGAAGCAGTGAAGAGGTGGTGAAGTTCAATCTGTCGCTCTTTGACCGAATCATTGCGCAGGGCGGTGATGAACTGACGGCGCGTATTTACGGCGAGGGCTATGAAGAGGTGAAACTGAAGGAGTTCTATCAGGCCGATAAGAAACCCGGCGGGTGTGTGCGGTACCGTGCGTACCCGAATGCGAAGAACGAAGAACTGGCGCAGCGGATGTTCGAAGAGATAGAGGCGTTGCTGCAAAAAGGCACGAATCCATCGGATATAATGATCCTTGTGCGCTATAAGAGTGAGGCGAACCTCATCTGCTCCATGACCGATCTGCCGATTGTGTCTGCGGATAGTTTTCAGTTAGACGCCTCAACAGCGGTGCAGTTGATCATCGCCGCGCTGCGTTATCGCGTAGCGGACGATGTGGTGGCCGAGCGATTCATTGCGCAGACGATAGGAGAGGAAAGATGGTCAGTGATTCGTGAGCAGTTATCAGCCATCAGTGCTAAGACCCCGCTCTATGAGGCGGTGTGCGAGCTCGTGCGGATCCTGCTGACGGACGAAAACGGACAGTACCAAGGCACCGAGACGGCGTATATCAACTCCTTATTAGACCGCACACGCGAGTACGTAGGTGCGTACGGAAGTGATATTGCGCAGTTCCTGATCTATTGGGACGATACGATGCACGCCAAACCGATCCCGATGACCTCTTCCCACGCCATCCAGGTCATGACGATTCACGCCAGCAAGGGACTGCAGGCGCAGACGCTGTTCGTGCCGTTCTGTACGTGGGAACGCGAGGACGGACGGCATAAGCCGAAGGTATGGTGCGAGGTGTCGAAAAAAGTCGATGACAACGGCGATTTTGTGCCTATTCAGTACGGCACGGAGATGACCGAATCGGACTATCAGGTGGCCTATGCCGAGGAGCAGATCAACCTGCGTGTGGATAATCTGAACATGCTCTATGTGGCACTGACGCGTGCCGAGGATAACCTGTTTGTGTTCACCTCTTATTCAGAGAATAAAGACGGCAAACGCGGCGTGTGCAATCACGTTGGTAAGTACCTTATGGACTGCTTCGGGGAAGCATACGAAGCGGGAGAGCCGATTGTAAAGGATGAAAGGGAGAATGGATTAACGGATGAACGGATTGACGCGGAACTTTGGTCGAATAGTGATCAGGTTCGGTTCGTTCAATCGCAGGAAGGTGCGCTCTATACGCAGAACGGCGATGAGGCCTACCGGCGTGTGGCGCGGATGGAAGAGGGAACGCTCTGCCATGAGATCTTTGCCAATATCCGTAAAGCGAATGAACTGGAAGCCGTGCTCGATGATTTCGAGACCCGCGGAGAGATACGCGACAAAGCCCAACGCGAAGATATAAAAGCCTTGATTTCATCGGCATGGGAAGGTAGCCCGGAGATGCGAGATTGGTTCACGGCGCCATGGGAACTGCGCCTCGAGGAAGCGATATACATCGATGAGCGGGAGTTACGTCCTGACCGCGTGATGATTAACCCGCAGACGAACGAAGCCATCGTGCTCGATTATAAGTTCGGGCAATGGAATGAACATTATATCACGCAGGTGTGCGAATACATGGAAGCGCTGCGCCGCATGGGATACAGTCCGGTTAGAGGATATCTTTGGTTTGCACGGAAAAATAAATTGATGGAGGTTCATGGATAGTTTTTTACAGCAAGTAGCACGCTCCATTATCGAGCGCATCGAATGGAAACAATTAAGCCGCACAACCCTTGTGCTGCCGTCTCACCGTGCGGGATTGGTGCTGAAGAATGAACTGCTGCGTCTGCAAAAAGAGCGTAATGCACAAGCTATCTGGGCTCCGACCGTTCAGACGCTCACGCAGTTACAGGACAGCCTCAGTCCGCTCTATGCTGAGGATGAGTTGTTTACCATCGTGCGGTTGTACAAATTATACCTTCAATCACCAACCACCAATCACCAATCACCAATCATGTCCTTGGACATGTTCTATGGCTGGGGACGGCAGATGCTGGCGGACTTCACGAATGTCGATGCCTCAATGCCGGCGGAGCAAGTGCCGAATTTCTTTGAGAACACGATTGCCGCCCATGAACTCAGCCAATGGAACTTAGACCCTGAGGTAGAGGAAAGACTGAGGGGATTGATTAATGGTGGAAATGGTGCAAATGGTGAAAAGGACTCCGTTAAAGCCCAATACGAGGTCTTGTGGCGGCAGATTTACGAACTCTATACCGGTTTGCGGGCCGAGATGAAAGCGGAGCAGAAGGGCTACGCAGGACTGCGTCAGCGCGCCGTGATAGAAGCGTGGGAGAGCGAAGAGATACAAGCGAAGATCAAAGGCCGCATGTATATCTTTGTGGGCTTTAATTACCTGCTGCCGGTGGAGCGCGAACTGATGCAGTTGCTGCGCGATCAGGATCAGGCCTTGTTCTATTGGGACTTTGTGGCAGATTTTGAGACGAACGAGAAAGCGTTCTCTTTTGCACGATTCAATAGCGGTATCTTAGGTAGTGTAATCCCTCCGCAACAATTGACGAAAAAACGCGATGTAACCGTGATAAGTTGCGTGTCGAAAGAGGCGCAGGCGCAGTACGTCCATCGGTGGTTGCAAGAGAACTACACAGCCAAGGGACAGAAAGTGGGCGTGGTGATATGCGATGAGACGATGTTGGAGCCCGTTATCTATGCCTTACCGACTATTCGGTTGGAGGGCGCAGACGAAGCGGAACCCATCAATATCACGAAAGGTTTTCCGCTGCGAAACACGGCTATCTATGCCCACACGATTGCGTGGTTGTACGATAAGAAAAACGGTAAGGCCGAAGAACTCGTTTCGCCCGATTTCATCGATAAATTATTAGAAGCACTCTTCCCCGTGCAAGAGGAGATGACCGAAGAACAGGAGACGCCCGAAACGCCGATGACGTGGCAGGAATTGCTGATCTTGGAGTCGGAGTATCAGGTGCGTAAGATAGCGAACCAGATGCGGTTATTGATAGCAACGGGCATAGGCAATGTACCGTTCACGCTCAAACTGCTGCGTCTGCTAATGCGGCGCACGATGGAGAGTGTGACCATGCCTTTCCACGGTGAACCCGTGACGGACATCCAAGTGATGGGTGTGCTGGAGACACGTCTGTTGGACTTCGATCGTTTGCTGCTACTCAATGTGGACGAGGGAATCCTGCCGCAACGACAAGCCGACAGTTCGTTCATCCCCTTCTATCTGCGTAAGGCGTACCACATGCAGACCTCCGATGAGAAGGCTACTATTTATGCGTATAACTTCTTCCGTCTGTTGAGTCGGTCGGGGCATACAACCTTGCTGTACGGTCAACCGGATACGATCGGTGGCAGCAGGGGCATGTCGCGATTCATCATGCAGATGATCTATTCGGATGCGTTTGAGGTGACGCGTGCTGAACTGCAGGAGCAGAACGCCATCGCGGCAGTAGAGGATATCGAGATGCCGAAAGTGTCGTATCTATCCATGAACCCGCATCGGTTATCGCCAAGTGCACTCAATACGTTTATCTCCTGCCCGCGGTCGTTCTATTACCAGTATATCGAGCATTTGCGGCCGAAGGAGGAAGAGGGGGCGCAGTTTGAGTCCAATACCTTGGGTTCGTTCGTACACCACGCGATGCAGTATATCTACGAACATTTCCTGCATTGCGACAACACCCATCCGACGCGTATCAACCCCGATGAGATTGAGGCAATCCGTACGGATGAGGGCAAGATGCAAGAGACACTCATGGCGGCCTATAAAGCGATGGAGACCGAGGAAGAAAAGGTCTATAATCCCGATGAACACGTGAGTGAGAACGTGGTGATCAAGGGCTACGTGCGCAATATCTTAGAGCGTGACCGTGAGGATGCGAAAGTGGGGCTGCAGGTCTATCTGCTCGAGCAAGAGCGTTCATTCCCCGTGGAGATAGAGGGCATCGGAACGATTCAGACGGGCGGTAAAATCGACCGACTGGATATATACGGTACGCCGGGTAACGAGACACTGCGCATCGTCGATTATAAGTCCGGCGGGTATAACGACAAGACGCATGCGGAGAAGATGTCGGCGAAATGGGACGAACTGATGGACGCTGAGGAGAAAGGCTATGTACGTCAGACGATGATATACAGCCACGCCGTCATGACGCAGGATGAGACCGGTTTGCCTATCGAACCGAATCTCTATTTCTGCCGCCGTAAACTGACCGATATCGTGACAACGCTCGATGTGGAGAACGAGACGGTACATGATTACCGCTCGATACAGCAGCCGTTCTATGAGGCGCTACAAAAGAAGATAAAGGCGGTTTTGACCACCACCGAGTTCCCGCGATGCGAGGAGAATAAATGTCCGAGTTTCTGTCCGTTCTTCCGCCTGTGCGGACGACAACCGAAAGATTTTTGATATGAAGCAGTTTTATAAAGTAGCAGAACATATATTTGCCATTGACGCTGCGCCTGCGTTGCTGGAGCAGTTGACGAACTACGCGCCGTTTTTGACCGATGAGAGCGCGGGAACTTGTCTGTTTACAATCACGGCGCATGACGAACCGGTTCCTTCTACACAAGGCTGGACAACCGTCTATACCGATAAGTCCGATGAGGACATGCCGCGTATCGAGATGTACCAGCGAGATGAGGAGTGGTTGTTCTGCGTGTCGATGTATCGCGACAGCGCGATCGAATGTGCGATGCGTTGTTCGGCGGACTGGCAAAGGGTAGAGCTCTATTTACGTCCACAGACGGCGCGTTTTGCGATCGACAATGCCGCCATGCTCGTCTATGCGTTTGCTACGGCGGACAAAGCGACGCTGCTCTTCCACTCGTCCGTGACGGTATTGGACGGCAAAGCGTATTTATTCCTCGGTCATTCGGGGACGGGCAAGAGTACGCACTCACAGCAATGGAAAGCCGCTTTCCCGCAGGCAACGCTGCTCAACGATGATAACCCGGCGGTACGAATCATAGAAGATAAGACCATCGTGTACGGTACGCCCTGGTCGGGGAAGACACCGTGTTATAAGAACGAATGCGCACCTGTGCAGGCCTTGGTACAACTCGCGCAAGCACCGGAGAATAAAATAGAACGCCTGCGTATGTCGCAAGCGTATCCGTATATATTGGCGTCCGTGAGCGGGCTAAAGGTTATTCCGGAGATGATGGATCGACTCTTCGAGTCGATTGCTAAGTTATTGGAACTCAGTCCTGTGTATCGGTTAGAATGTCTTCCGAATCCCGATTCTGCACGGTTATGCGCTCAAACGTGTTCACTTTAGCGCGGTCGTACGGACAGGATACCTTGATATAATTCTCGGTGAAACCGTACATCAGCCCTTCTTTCTTGGCTGACTCCCAGAGCACCGTGGCCTCATAGCCTTGGTGCTCTTTGTAAAAGGCCTGGGTCTTACGCGTCGATATCTCGTGCAGTTGTTTGCTGCGGCGTTCCCGTTCTTTCTGCGGCACGACATACAGATCCATCTCGAGCATGCGCGTGTTGGCACGTTCGGAATAGGTGAACACATGCAGTTGACTCACGGGCAAAGACTCGATGAAATCGATATAATCGCGCCAACAGTCTTCCGTCTCTCCGCGCACACCTACCATACAATCGACGCCGATGAAGGCATGCGGCATGACGGACTTGATATGCGCTACGCGTTCGGCGAATAACTCCCGTGTATAACGCCGTCCCATGATCTTGAGAACCGTATTACTGCCCGACTGCAACGGAATATGAAAATGTGGGGCAAAATGGTGGCTGTTCGCCACGAAATCGATAATCTCATCGGATAACAGATTCGGTTCACAACTTGATATACGCACGCGATAATCGCCCTTGAGACCGTCTATTGCTCGTACCAGATCAATGAAATGTTCGCCGGTACTCCGCCCGAAATCACCGATGTTTACCCCGGACAAGATGATCTCTTTGGCTCCGCCGTCGATGGCTTCCTGGGCTTGTGCTATCAGCGTTTCGATCGAGGGATTGCGACTCTTGCCGCGCGCCAAAGGGATGGTGCAGTAGGAGCAGAAATAATTACAGCCATCTTGTACCTTTAGGAAACAGCGTGTGCGGTCGTCCTTGCTATAGGCTCCGTAGAAATCATCTATCTCGCGAATAGGAGAGGTATAAACTTTATTCTTTAAACTTTCAACTTTCAACTCTAAACTATGAATAAATTCCGGTAGGCGGAATTTTTCATCTTGCCCAAGTACATAATCGACCCCCTCAATATGCGCGATTTCATCGGGTTTGAGTTGGGCATAGCAGCCGGTGACGATGAGTATCGCATTCGGGTTCTGCCGACGGATACGATGGATCATCTGGCGATCCTTATGATCGGCAGCATCGGTGACAGAACAGGTGTTGATGACGCATATATCCGCCTCTTCACCTTTCGCAGCACGCGTATGACCACGCGCAATAAGCGCCTTACCCAAGGCACTCGACTCCGCAAAATTCAACTTGCATCCTAATGTGGTGAATGCGATTTTCATTCCTTTTTGTTAAAATCGGCGGCAAAATTACAAAAATTCTTGCATATATGCAAATTTTTTCGTACCTTTGCACGCTAATTTGGATAAATATGGATTCTTTTGAGCAATTATGCCAACATCGGCGATCGATACGCAAGTACACGAACCGGCCGGTAGAGCAGGAAAAAATCGATTATATGTTGCGTTGCGCGCTGATGAGCCCGAGTGCCAAACGCACGTGCCCGTGGGAGTTCATCGTGACGCGCGATGAAGCGAAGTTGCGTCCGCTGGCGGGATGCCGTACGTACGGCAGTCAGATGTTCAACACCGCGACGGCGGCTATCATCATCGCCCTTGATCCGACGCTGTGCGATAACACCTGGATGGCGGACGGTGCGATAGCTGCAGAGCATATATTGCTGGCAGCGGCCGAGCAGGGAGTAGGGGCATGCTGGTGCCACGTGTACGAGCGCGAAGGAGCGCCTGAGTTGACGCGGCAGTTGTTCGATATCCCAGAAGACAAAGTGGTACTCTGTGCGATTGCCCTCGGTTATCCGGACGAAGAAAGACAGGACTACGATTTGACAAAACTGAAATACGACAAGATACATAATGAAACCTATCATTGCAATAACGGCCGGTGATACAAACGGCGTAGGCTACGAAGTGATCATCAAGAGCCTGCTCAACGGCTACGTGTTCGAGGTGATGCGCCCGGTTATCTACGGTAACGCGGCGGTTGCCAAACAGCATATCCACACGCTGGACGAGGAGTATCGTAATATCACATGGAACCTCATTGACTCGCCCGAACAGGCGAAAGACGGTCGTCTCAACCTCATTACCTGTTATACCGATAATCTGCCCGTTGAACTCGGCAAAAATACCGAGTCATCCAATAAAGCGGCAAAGGCAGCGCTCGATCGCGCGTGCGCGGACTTGCAGGCAGGTAGAGTGCAGGCACTCGTGACGGCGCCCTTGAATAAGGAAGCACTCGGAGGCGGGCACACGGAGTATCTGGAGAAACGCTTCCACGGCGACGAGTTGATGATGCTCTGCAGCGGCAACCTGCGTGTGGCGCTCGTATGCAATCATGTGGCATTGGCGGATATCCCGGCGCAGATCACTGAAGAGCGTATCCTCCATAAGATGACGCTGCTTAATAACTCGCTCAAGCGCGACTTCGGTCTGGAGAAACCCCGTATTGCGGTGTTGGCTCTCAATCCGCACGCAGGCGATCAGGGTTTGTTGGGAAAGGAAGAGCAAGCGGTCATCGTGCCGGCGATTGAGAAAGCGAAAACGCAGGGTATATGGGCGTTTGGTCCCTATGCCGCAGATGGTTTCTTCGGTACCGGCCATTTTACCCATTTTGATGCGGTGCTCGCGATGTATCATGACCAAGGACTCATTCCGTTCAAGACTCTCGATATGAGTGGTGTTAACTTCACCGCTGGACTCAATATAGTGCGTACCTCTCCCGATCACGGCACAGGCTACGACATCGCCGGAAAGAACCAGGCGGATGAACGGTCGATGCGTAATGCCATCTTTATGGCGCTCGATGTGCTACGTCAGCGCGAGGAGTATGATGAGTTGACGGCTAACCCGCTGCCGTTCATTGAGCGGGAAGACAAAGAAGGTCGTCCCCGCCGCGAGTTCATTGATTTCAAGACGACAAAATACAACGATAATAAAGAATAAAACAGATATGACTTCACAAGAGATTAGACAATCCTTTTTGGACTTTATGGCATCGAAAGGACACCAAGTCGTTCCTTCGGCGCCGATGGTGATTAAAGATGACCCCACGTTGATGTTCACCAATGCAGGTATGAACCCGTGGAAAGGTATCATCTTGGGCAATGATCCGATCAAGTACCCGCGTGTAGCAGACAGTCAGAAGTGTCTGCGTGTGTCGGGTAAGCATAACGACTTGGAGGAAGTAGGTCACGATACCTACCACCACACGATGTTTGAGATGCTGGGTAACTGGTCGTTCGGAGACTATTTCAAGCAAGAGGCAATCGATTTTGCATGGGAGTATATCGTCGATGTACTGAAGATCGACCCGGCTAACCTGTACGCGACGGTCTTTGAGGGTTCGCCCGAAGAGGGACTCGGCCGTGATGACGAGGCAGCTGCTATCTGGCTCAAACACCTGCCTGCCGATCATATCATCAATGGCAACAAGCACGATAACTTCTGGGAGATGGGGGACGTTGGCCCGTGTGGTCCGTGCTCGGAGATCCACGTGGACAGCCGTCCTGAAGCAGAACGCAAAGGAATACCCGGTCGTGAGTTGGTTAACAAAGACCACCCGCAGGTGATTGAGATATGGAACATCGTGTTCATGCAGTTCAACCGCAAAGCAGACGGTAGTCTCGAACCGCTCGCCAAGAAAGTGATCGATACCGGAATGGGCTTTGAGCGTCTCGTGCGTACTATCCAAGGCAAGACCTCTAACTACGACACCGATGTGTTCCAACCGATGTTGCGCAAGATTGGTGCTATCTGCGGTTGCGAATACGGCAAGGATGAGAAGACCGATATCGCGATGCGTGTTATCGCCGATCATATCCGTACGATCGCGTTTGCTATCACCGACGGACAACTGCCGTCGAACGAGAAAGCGGGATATGTCATCCGTCGTATCCTGCGTCGCGCTGTGCGTTACGGTTATACCTTCCTCAATATGCGTAATGCGTTTCTTTATCAACTCGTGCCGCAACTGATCGCTGACCTCGGTACCGCGTATCCGGAACTGAAGGCACAAGAGGCACAGATCACGCCGGTCATCAAGAGCGAGGAAGAAGCCTTCCTGCGTACGCTCGACAAGGGTATCTCGTTGCTCGACAAACTGATGGCTGAGGCTAAGCAGGCCGGAAAGACGGAGATCTCGGGTGTCGATGTGTTCACACTCAAAGATACGTATGGTTTCCCGTTGGATCTGACCGAACTCATTCTTCGCGAGAACGGATATACTACCAACGAGGACGAGTACAACAAAGCCCTCGAGCACCAGAAATCGATGGGTCGCGAGGCAAATAAGCAAGATTTGGGCGACTGGAACGTGCTTCGCGAAGGAGATACGGAGTTTGTTGGTTATGACGACTTGTCGGTAGAGACCCATATCCTGCGTTACCGTCAGGTGAGCCAGAAGGGCAAGAGTTTCTATCAGGTCGTACTCGACAAGACGCCATTCTATGCCGAGATGGGTGGTGAGGTAGGTGATACCGGTACACTCGGCAACGTACGCGTATTGGATACCAAACGCGAGAATAATCTTCCCGTACATATTTTGGCTGAACTGCCGGCAGAACTCGAAGGAACATTGACGGCTACTGTCGATGCGGAGCGTCGTCAGGCCATTGCATGTAACCACTCGGCAACCCATATTATCCATCACGCGCTGCGTGAGGTGCTGGGTAAGCACGTAGAGCAGAAGGGTTCGCTTGTAACAGCCGACAGTCTGCGTTTTGACTTCAGTCATTTCCAGAAAGTGACGCCGGAAGAGTTCCGTAAGGTAGAGCAGGTAGCCAATGCCTTCGTTCGTCGTGATTTCCATCTGGAGGAGAGTCGTCATACGCCGATTGCTGAGGCGAAGGCGATGGGGGCGATGGCGTTGTTCGGCGAGAAATACGGCGATGACGTCCGTGTGATCAAGTTCGGTGACTCAGTTGAACTCTGTGGCGGTTGCCACGTCTCTTCGACCGGTCGTATCGGTGCGATCCGCATCGTGATGGAGACGAGTGTGGCTGCGGGTGTACGCCGTATAGAGGCGGTTACCGCTGCCAAGGCGGACGAACTGTATTATATGGCGCAAGATACGCTGAACGGACTCAAGGCACTCTTCAATAACGCACCGGATCTGGCCGGTACCGTTCATAAGTTCATTGACGAGAACGCAGCGCTCAAGAAACAGATCGAGCAGTTCACGGCGGAGAAGATAGAGCAATATCGCGATCAGATCATCAGCCGTGCTGAAGACTTTGGTGATATTAAACTCGTTCGCTTGGAGGGCGAACAGAATCCTGAGATGATACGTGGCGTGATGCCGTTGTTGCGCGGTAAGTTCACCGATGTGAAGTTCGCTGTCGTTGCCGCTACATCATGGGAGAACAAACCGACGATAGCTGTCTTCTTGAGCCAACCTCTTGTGGACGAAGGCAAGAACGCCGGCGCAATGATCAAGGCAACTGCCAAGAATATACAGGGCGGTGGTGGTGGTCAACCGTGGTTCGCTACCGCCGGTGGTCGTGACGTCAACGGTCTGAGTGCCGCGATGAATGAGTTATTAGGAATGTTGCAATGATAAAACTCCCCACCTCATATCTCCCCCCGAAGATTCGTAGCGCCGCCCGCTTTACTGTGATAGGAACGACAGGTATGTTTATACAGACCTGGTTCTTCTTGGCGGCTCTGCTGCTCTTGGGACATCCCGAGAAAGGCGAGGCGCTCTATTATGTGGCGTTCGGAATAGGATATGTGCTGGAGATGATTCCCAACTATCTGTTCACGAATTGGTACACGTTCGGCACGAAGCCCGATATCAAGAATGCCGGTGGTTTTCTTGTAGCACGTGCATTTAACCTCGTGATACAGTTAGGACTGTTGCCATTGATGCTCGATTTGTTGCCGAACTGGCGAGACGATTATATCAGTTATGTGGTCATCTTCATCGGAGGATGTATCAATTACCTTGTTTGTTTGATTTTTTTCAAGAAACCTAAAGAATCATGAAAAAACTTATCGTATTCTGTGCATTGTTGTTGAGCACAATGATCCATGCAGAGATCGTAAAACTGAATGGTTTGTACTACTCGCTCGGTAATACAATCGCCACGGTGGTCAAAGACCAAACTACGGATAAGTCGGTGTATTCGCAGTACACGACGGTGACCATTCCGGCATCGGTGACGTACAATAACTATACCTATCCGGTGACGACGATCGGAACAGAAGCTTTCAAGAACTGCTCGAACCTGCAGTCGGTGACCTTGCCTAATAGCATTACGTCTATCAACACCGATGCTTTTTATTACTGCACAAAATTAGGCAGCGTGAATTTGCCTGAGGGTTTGACGGAAATCTATACAGATGCATTCCGGAATTGCAATCTTACGTCGGTAACTATTCCGAGTACGGTAACTACCATCTACAATAATGCATTCCAGAATAACCCGCTGACTTCGGTAGTATGGAAGCCTAAGACATGCAGTATAGGGTCAGATGGCAATGCACCGTTCTATAGCACGAGTTCGCAGATAATAAAGTTCACGTTTGGTGATGAAGTAGAGAAAATTCCGGCATATCTATGCAAAAACATGAGTCTGTTGGATACCATCGTACTACCGCCATCAGTTAATTCTCTTGGCATTTATGCATTTATGGGTTGCACTTCGCTTAAGTCAATCAATCTGCCTGCAACGCAAAAAACGTTGCCGGAAGGTTTCTTGAGAGGATGTTCATCACTGGAGCGTATTGAGTTACCTGCTACCCTGACTACCATCAAAACAGACGCGTTCTATTCCTGTTCATCGCTCAAGGAGATCAACTTGCATGAAGGAATAACGGAAATCTATACAGATGCATTCCGGAATTGCAACCTTACATCGGTGACTATTCCGAGTACGGTAACTACCATCTACAATAATGCCTTCCAGGGTAACCCGCTGACTTCGGTAGTATGGAAACCAAAGACTTGTAGTATCGGGTCAGATGGCAATGCGCCATTCTATAGTACGAGTTCACAGATTACAAGTTTCACCTTTGGCGACGAAGTAGAGACAATTCCGGCATACTTGT
>CAMHQP010000028.1 GCA_946187555.1 uncultured Bacteroidales bacterium | reverse complement strand
CTAAAAATACTCTTTTTTATCATTTTTTTAACATAGTTCGTAGGCAGATTACCGCGCCGGTGTCCTCTATTTAGATTGCCTGCCTCCGGTGGATTCGTGCGGCGGTACCCGCCTCTGTTCGTCCATTGCAGGCAGATTGTATCTGCCGCCCTTCTTTTTTGTCCATTAGGTCGAATGCTATTCGACATTTTCCCTCGAAAAATTATCACTCCTCTTGCGTATATCATTTTTTTGTTGTAATTTTGCGCCGAATTTGGAACTTAATTTAAAATTTTAACCAATGAAAAAACTCATTTTCCCCCTTATCTTCGTATGTTGGGCTGCTACTTCGTATGCCACTACGCTGCGGGTAGAGCAGATTCAAGCATCTGATTTCGCCGTTACGGTGCAAACGATCGGCAAGCTGGTTATCAACGGTACGACCTTGGAGTTCTACGATCGTCAAGGTACCTTAATCCATTCGGCCGGTATGGAAACAATTGGTGCGATCACGTTTGAGGACACCTCCACCGCCATTGACAATGTCTTCACGGGCGACCGTTTCATAGTCTATCCGAATCCGACTACTTCTACCTTGACGGTGAAAGGTCTCGACCCGTCCGCTACGTTGCGGTTGTATTCTACCAACGGTCAGTTAGTCAAGAGCGTCGTGGGCAACACCATGAATGTAAAGAATGTGTCGAATGGTATCTATATCTTGCAGTGTGAAAATCAAATCGTAAAAATCATTAAACAATAAATATCATGAAAAGAATTTTTACAACCATGCTTGTTAGCATGATGACCTTTGCTGGCGTGATGGCGCAGATGAATATCTGGTACAATGGTGCCGTTGTTTATCAACGCGATTATACCCTGATCGATAGTATCACGTTCACCATCCAACAGCCTTCACAGTATCCGGACTTGGAAGAAGGCATGTATCTTATCGGAGAAGCCACGACTATCGCCGATCTCAATGCAGAAAATATTGATTTCGCGCGCATGGGACAAGGCACAAACGAAATCACCAAACAGTATCGTCAGGGCATGTACGAGAAATACATCTATTTGGAGGCAAATAAAGACTTCCAATTTGTCCTGCATGAATTAGGCAAGAGTGACGTTACCTACGGATCCAACCTTGTATTAACGGATATCGAAACAGATTGGCAACCTACTCAGGGCTATACAGGTAATCTGCTGCAGAACGTATCCATGCAAGTACCGCAGAGCGGTTTGTACCATGTGATAGCTGACTTTAACCTCGACGGTCAACTCAATGCAACCCGAGTACTCGTTGTTCCCTGCGAATGGTATATACGTGGTACGATGAATAGTTGGGGCTACACGCCGATGGAGATTGTTGAGCAATCGGCTACTAAGGTCGTTTATAAGTACGCTCCCGCTGTTCCTGACATCATACAGACTTCCGGAACCTTCAGGTTCGCTCATAGCGACAGCTGGAAATTACTCTTGGATATGAATGGTTGGGTAAGGGCAGAGGTCTCCATCGGTACAAACGCTACTCAGGATGGCGGTGCATATACGGAACTCATCCACGGTGGTAAAACCATCCCGTATACACGTGGTGTCTATGACTACGTAACCCTCACTTGGGAACTCACGGGCGGTAAGGTTTGCGACGGTTTCTCTTTCGAGGCTCATAAAAGCGCTACGTTGCCCGTTCAAGACCCGTCTGAGTTCGTAGCAGGCATATCGGGTGAAGGTTTGTTCGGCGCAAACGGTTACATCCCCGTATGGACTGATCCCGTCAAAGATGCACTCGCTGTATTTGACGCAGATGCATCTGTTATTACGAATCAAACAACCAAGGCCGGTACCTATGTTTACAATATCTCCAACCTGAACTTCGAGGAAGGTTCGCGGTTCAAATTCCGTTACAACGGTGGATGGCTAGGGGTTTATGATAACATGGAAATAATCGGTATTTCTCCTTCCGGTTATGATTACTTCGAGGGAATAACCGGTGCGTACAACATTAAGTTCACGGTGGAGTGGACAGGCGACGACGCCGACTACATGAGGGCTACTTCCTTCAAGGCTGAGTTTACCGCGGGTGTCCCGGCTGCGCACGACTATGTAAGTGGCCGCATACTCGTTCAGAATCTGAGCGACCTCACGAATCTCCACCTCTATGGTTGGGCTCTGGACTACGATAACAGCACATCCATCTTCGGCATTTGGCCGGGTACGGCTGCCGGTGCAGACGTGGTAATCGACAACGTAACCTACAAAGAGTTTACATACACCAAAGCTATCCGGAATGCTGCGTATAAGTTCATCGCCAACGGTGGCCTCTCAAGTGGTCAGAGCAGTGACCCGGAGTGGACGGTAACAATCACCGGTGCAGACGTTAAACTTAGACTTAACGCTGACAGGATTTTGGAGGTAATCGAATAATCCTTGTGATTCATTCAATTTAGCGGCTGGGGTCATTCCCGGCCGCTTTTTTTGTGCGCAAAAAATGCAGAGTGAACGTATGTTTAATCTATGTTTACCCTATGTTAGACGTATGTTTTACCTGTCAACCCTATTTTTTAGTGTATGAATTTTGCCAAAAAATAACACAAAATGAGAAAAAATGCACAAAACTCTTGCATATGTCGTAAAAATGTAGTACTTTTGTAGCCGATTTAAATAAATCGGAGCTTAAGCTTAATAGAAAAACACTATGCAAAAACGGAATTTGTCCTTTACACAACTCTTTAATTTGAGTTTTGGTTTCTTCGGGGTTCAAATCGCTTACGCGCTGCAGAGCGCTAACATTTCACGCATTTTTGCTACTTTGGGTGCTGACCCGCACACGCTGAGTTTCTTCTGGATTCTCCCGCCGTTGATGGGTATGATCGTGCAGCCGCTCGTAGGTAAGTACAGTGACAAGACCTGGACTAAGTTGGGTCGTCGTAAACCCTACCTGCTCGTGGGCGCGCTCATCGCAGTAGCCGTGATGATTCTTCTCCCGAATGCAGGTAACTTTACTTTCGCGCAGTCCGCTTTCCTCGGACTCAACGCAGCGATGTGGTTCGGACTCTTCAGTCTGATGTTCCTCGACACCTCGATTAACATCGCCATGCAGCCGTTTAAGATGATGGTCGGCGATATGGTGAATGAAGAGCAAAAAGGTACGGCGTACGCTATCCAATCGGCTCTCTGTAATGCCGGTTCGGTGGTAGGTTACCTCTTCCCGATCTTCTTCACATGGATTGGTATTGCCAATACCGCTCCCGAAGGTGTCATCCCAGACTCGGTCAAGTGGTCCTTCTATGCCGGCGCGGCTATCCTTATCCTCTGCTCCCTCTATACCTTTGCTACGGTCAAGGAGCTGAATCCGGAGGAATACGCCGAGTTCCATGGCCTGAAGGAGAAAAATGACCAATCTCCAATGACCAATGACCAATCGGAGGAGGGATTCATATCCTTACTACGTAAGGCTCCTTCCGCTTTCTGGACAGTCGGCCTCGTGCAGTTCTTCTGCTGGGCAGCCTTCATGTATATGTGGACCTACTCCAATGGCGCGATCGCTATCAACTGCTTCGGATGGGATGGCGTTTCCGCTGCCGACGCAGCCTTCCAGGATGCCGGCGGTTGGGTAGGTGTCGTCTTCTGCGTTCAAGCAGTCGGCTCGCTCCTATGGGCGGCTTTCTTGCCGAAACTCGAGCATTGGTTCGGTAACAAGGGCGCATATGCCATCTCCCTCGTGGTAGGTGCTATCGGCTTCATCTCTATTTGGTTTGTGGCGAACCAATACGTGCTCTGGATCAGTTACCTCCTTATCGGCGCTGCCTGGGCTGCTATGCTCGCCCTGCCGTTCACCATCGTGACCAACGCTATCAAGGGAGGAAACATGGGTTACTACCTCGGTCTCTTCAACTGCACCATCTGCATCCCGCAAATCGTTGCAGCCCTCTGCGGTGGTTTACTCCTTAAATATATATGCGCGCACGTACAAGCAGGTATGCTCGTTGTAGCCGGAGTACTGCTCCTCCTCGGCGCTGTATCTGTCTTCGCTATCAAAGAGAAAGATTAACAACAATCAATAACTAATAATCATTATGAAAAACAAAACACTCTCTCTCAGTCTCGTAGCCATGATGCTGATGTTTGGTATGGCTATGCAGGCGCAGATCAAGGGTACTGTATTGGAGCCTACCGGTGATCCGGCTATCGGCGCAAGTATTCTCCAAGTCGGTACTACGGTTGGTGTGATCACGGATTTCGACGGTAACTTCGAGCTCAACGTGCCCGAAGGTGCGCAACTCCAGATCAGTTACATGGGATTTGCTACGCAGACCTTACCTGCTAAGAATGGTATGATCGTTCACCTCGTGGAAGACTCTCACCAATTGCAAGAAGTCGTAGCTATCGGTTACGGTTCCCAGAAAAAGAAAGAAGTAACGGGTTCTGTCGCTTCTGTAAAAGCAGAGGACTTTAACGCCGGTGTACACACCAGCCCCGCAGGTTTGCTACAAGGTAAAGTAGCTGGTTTGAACATTATCAACAACTCTAGCGACCCGACTTCCGGCGGTTACACAGTTCAGATTCGTGGTTTCTCGACCCTCGATAAGGGTGCTGGTACCACCCCGTTGTATATCGTGGACGGTGTGCCTGTTTCGTCAATTGACAACATCGCTCCCGAAGAAATCGCTTCGATGGACGTCCTCAAGGATGGTTCGGCTGCTGCTATCTACGGTACCCGTGGTACCAATGGTGTCATCTTGATTACTACCAAGCGCGGCGAAGGCTTCTCTGACCAACCGACCACAAACGTAGAGTATAGCGGCTACATGAGTGTAGGATGGGTAAATAGCAAGACAGGTATGGCTACTCCCGAAGAGTTCCTCAACCTCGAGTCCATCTCTGGTGGCAAAGTCGTTCCGACTATCTATAAAGACGAAGATGGCAATGTGACGCTGACCGATTGGATGGCGCAACTCACCCGCAAAGCAGCTATCACCCACAATCATAATGTAGCTATCACAGGCTCGCATAAGAAATTCAACTACCGTGCTTCTGTCGCTTTCAAGAATGCACAAGGTATCGCAAAGAACAATAACCGAATGGAAATCTTGGCGAAGTTAGCTGCACAGCAAAAAGCGCTCGACGGTTGGCTCGACCTCCAGTATGATTTCTCGTACATGCACTACCGCAATGACTATTTCTGCGGTGACTTTACGCAAGCCGCTATCGCGAACCCGACCTATCCGATTTATGACCCCAAATCTCCTTCGGGCTATTTTGCTCCGCAAGGTACCGGTCAGTCTAACCCGGTCGAGGCAATGAACAATAAGGAGTCTTATCAAGATGGTAACTACTTCCGTGGTTCTATCAAGGCTACTGTGAACATCAAGGCTGTAGAAGGTTTGAAGATTAGTGGTTTTGCTGCTATCGAAGAGGGTGACAACCGCGATTACTGGTACAATAAAACTCTTGCCAATGACGAGGCAGGTTCCGGTAAGGCTGGCCGTAAGAACTCGATGAACCTCAGCCAACTCTATGAGGCTACTGTTGACTACGCGCATAACTTTGATGGTGGCCATACTTTGGTAGCTGTCGCTGGTTTCTCTTATCAGAAGTTTATGTATGATGGTTCGGAGATGTCCAATAAGGGCTTCCCGACAGACGATGCGAAGTACTACCAGATTGGTAATGGTGATGCAAGCAAGAAATATCTCAATGTATCTTCCTATCGTAACTCTAACGTACTCGCAGCAGCATTCGCTCGTATCAACTATAACTACAAAGAGAGATACCTCATCTCCGCTTCTATCCGTGCTGAGGGTTCGAGCCGTTTCGGTAAGAACAATAAGTGGGGTTGGTTCCCTGCAGTCAGCGCCGGTTGGCGTATCAAGGGTGAGGACTTCATGAGAGACCAAGACTGGTGCGATGAGTTGAAACTCCGTCTCGGTTTTGGTATCACCGGTAACAACCTCGGTTCGGACCTTAAGTCTGTAGCTATGTTGTCCAATGGCGGTACTTTCTGGTATAACGGTGCATGGGTGTACACCTATGGTGTAAGCCAGAACGTCAACCCGGATCTCCGTTGGGAGCGTAAGTTCGAGTACAACCTCGGTATCGATTTCGCATTCTTGCAGAACCGCCTCTATGGTAGCTTGGATGCTTACATCCGTGAAACCAAAGACCTGCTTTGGGACTACGAAGTACCGACTCCTCCGTACCAATACGCTACTTTGTTGGCAAACGCAGGTCAAATGCGTAGCTACGGTGTCGAGTTGGCCATCAGCGGTGTACCTGTTAAGACGAAAGATTGGACGTGGACAACTACGCCGACCTTCGCTTTCAACCGTAACTATATCACCAAACTTTCAGATCCTTCCAAGGGCTTTAACTACACCCAGACTACTTCCGGTGGTGTAGGTGAGAATGGTATCCAGAATACCAATACGCAAATCCTTGTCGAGGGACAACCGGTAGGTGCTTTCTACGGATATAATTTTGCCGGTTTCAAGTCGGATGGCACCTGGATGTATAATACGCCGACTGGCGGTTATACGTCTGATCCGAACGAAGGACACCGTATGTTGATTGGTAGTGCACAACCTGTGATTACCTTTGCTTGGAATAACGTCATCAAATGGCGTGACCTTGATATTACCATCTTCTTCCGTGGCGTAGCTGGCAATAAGATCCTCAACGTAACCCGTTGGGCATATGGTCCGCAGGCTTCGCAGTCCATGAACGTATTCATGTATGACATTACCCATAATCCGAAAAACAACCCCAATGGTGTAACATATACCAACAAGGCTGCCTTCTCGGACTACTATCTTGAGGATGGTTCATACCTGAAGTTGGATAACATCACGGTGGGTTATACCTTCCGTTTCGCAGAGAACAAATACATTAAGTCGCTCCGTCTCTACGGTACAGCGCAGAACTTGTTCACCATCACCGGTTACTCCGGTCAGGATCCTGAGGTTAATACGGCCAGCGTTTGGAATGCAGGTATCGACTATACCAGCTTCTATCCGCGCGTAGGTTCCTTCCAAATTGGTGTTAATCTGAACTTGTTATAATACCTTAAATAATGAGAAATATGAAAAAGATTATAATGTCTGCGCTTTTATGCGCGATGATGGCGCCCCTCTTCGTATCATGCCATATGCTGGATGAAGAGAATTATGGAAACCCGACTTCCGAAGACATGTTGGCAAAAGAGGAAAACGTGGTACTTTTGGTAGGTCAGGCTTATGCCGATGTCAAGTGGTTGCACGATCACTGGGGATATTGGGGAGTTGCTTCTTTGACGGCTGACGAGTGTATCTGTCCGGTACGTGTTCCTGGTGAACACTGGTCAGATGGTGGGTATTGGAAAAATCTCAATACACACAAATGGAACGAATTCGGTGATGCATTCAAAAACATCTGGAACACCACTATTCAAGGTGCTGTGCTCTGTAATAAGCTGTTGGATGCGCTAGAGGCGAACAAGGCTAATATGTCTGTTGAGTTTTATAACCAATATACGGCTGAGTTGAAAGTGCTCCGTTCCTATTATTACTACATGCTCTTTGACTGCTTCGGTCGTATTCCTTATCTGGAGGCTTATATAGATGTAACGGAACCGCTGATGGAGCCGCAAGCTGTGTGGGCACACCTCGTAACATGCTTGGAATTGAATGCACCGAACTTGCCGATCGTTAATGATGCGAATCGTGCATCCTTCTATGGCCGTTGCTCGCAAGGTATGGCATATGCTCTTTTGGCTCGTCTCTACCTCAACGCAGAGTCGTTTGGCTGTACGCCGGAGAATGTGAACTCTGTCAAGAGCGATGAGAAAGCTGAGAAATCCTTACTCGAAGAGGCAGGTATTAATATCTCTGCACCGACAGATTTCTACACCAACGCTGTTCGTTGTTGCGACAAGGTCATCGATTCCGGCTCTTATACCATCGAGTCCGATTTCTTCTCCAACTTCCTTATCAAGAACGAGAATTCGAAAGAGAATATCTTTGTGATTGTAGAGGATGGTAACGCGGATTTCGACTATCGTGACTATGCTGGTTCAATGGCGAATAAACTCCGTGTTACGATGTTGACTCTCCACTATTGCCACCAGAAGACCTGGAACCTCATCGAGAAACCGTGGAATGGATTCTGTGCGCGTCCTAAGTTCTTGGAGCGCTACAACCTGCGCGATGTTCGTGGACCTGGTGATGAAGGTCTCGGCACGAAGAATACAAAACGTTGGGGATGGTTCGTCGGTCCAATTTACGATGAAAAGGGTGAGAAATTACTCAAGGATGAAAATGATTCCTTGGCTATCATCCGTCCGGAGATAGAGTCTCTTGATGAAGCTACTTGGAATGATGGTGCGCGTATGCTGAAGTATGAGGTAGATAAGACCAAAACATATAAGTACTGCGAAAATGACTTCGTTCTCTTACGTTATGCTGATGTCCTTTGGATGAAAGAGGAAGCAATCATGCGTGGCGGTACGGGTATTAGTGGTATCTCTTCTACTGATTTCCAGAAGATGCTTACACGTACCTTCGCTTATGAGGCTGATCCGAAAGCCGCTTATCTCGCTGCTTATGGTGATCCCTCTGGTTGGACTTTGGATATGATTCTGGACGAGCGTGGTCGCGAGTTTGCATGGGAGAACATCCGTCGTCGTGACTTGATTCGCTTCGATAAGTACAGTGACCCGACTTATGTACAATATGTGGCTGCTCGCGAGCCGTTCCGCAAATGGTTCCCGATCCCGTACTCTGTATTGGAGAAAGGTAAACGCGATGAGAACGGTAAACCGATCTGGACGCAAAACGAAGGCTATTAATATTGAAAATTCGTTAAACAGAACGAATCTAATAAATTCATAAACTAATTAACATTATTAACTAAAAAACAAAAATCATGAAAAAATTTGGAATTTTTGTGATGAGCATTGCAGCAGCTGCTATGATGTTCACAGCATGTAAGAAGGACAATCAACAAGACCTCGACAATGTAGTTGAAGAGGGTTTCTATGTAATTGGTGAAGCTTCCGCTGTCGCTAGTTTGCAGGACGCTGATGCTCCCAAAGCTAAAATGTCTGCTGGAACTAACGAGGTTGACAAAAAGAAACGTGATGGTATGTACGAGAAGTACATCGCTCTTGAGGGAAATAAAGAGTTCGAGCTGGTTCTGCTTGAGGGTGGAGAGGAAATCCATTACGGTGCTAACTTGGTTCTCTCTGACACTTTGGAAGGAGACAATGTACCGCAGATCCGCGTTTATGAAGGCGTGATGGCTCAAAACGTAAAGATGAAGGTTGAGAAAGACGGTTTGTATCACATCATCCTTGACCTTAACAAGGCTGGTGACTTGGAGAACAAACTGATCATGGTCGTTCCTGTAGAGTGGGGTGTTCGTGGTGCTATGAATAGCTGGGGATATTCCGCAATGACGACCCCGGCATTCAACAAGACTTCGATGACGTTCGTTATTGAGGATCAACTTGTTAAAGAGGCCGGTACATTCAAGTTTGCTCACAGCAACGGTTGGAAATTCCAATTGGACAAAGCTGGTAACGTAAAGGCTGAGAACAACCTCGGTTCGAACGCTGAGGCAGATGGTGGCGCTTATACTTCCCTGCTTCCTGGTGGTAAGAACCTGCCGATCGAGCGTGGTTACTGGAAATTAGAGCTCAAATGGACTCTCAATGGTGGCCAGTTGGAGGAGAGCTTTACCTACACTCCGACCAAAACTCAAGACTACACTCCGGCTTACGAGCATCTCTACATGATCGGTACTGACTTCGGTAACTGGAGCTGGGAAAGTGACGGCGTTGTTGAGCTGACTGCTGTTAACCAAGGTGATGCTGGTAATGGTGAAGGTCAATTCTGGTGCGTTCGCTACTTCAAGGCAGATAACGGATTCAAATTTGCAACTGAGAAAGATTGGGGCGTTGCATTTGCTATTCGTGGTGACTTGTCCGATGAGGCTGCTGCTATTACAACGGATGGTGATGGCAATATTCATGTACCGGCTGATGGTTTCTACATGGTTCACATTGACCTTCTGAACAACAAGATGACTGTTGAGGAAGCTAAGGTTTACGGTATCGGTGATGCATTTGGTGCTTGGGATAAGGAGATGGATGCTGCTAAGTTTGTGGCTAACGGCGAAGCAATGGAAGTAACTACTTCTGCTGCTGGCAACCTCCGTATCTATGCTACTTCATCGATTGTTAACACCGACTGGTGGACTCGTGAGTTCAATATCTTCGATGGCAAGATCGAGTATCGTGGCACTGGTGGTGATCAAGCTGCTGTTCCTGTAAATGCAGGTCAGAAGGTATCGCTCAACTTCAACGCAGGTACTGGTTCTATCCAATAATCCTTGTGATTGATTTTTAAATCAAGCGGCTGGGTAATCCCCAGCCGCTTTTTTATGCCCTCCTACCGAAATTTCCATAAAAATGTTAAAAAACGCATTTTTTATTTGCGTATTTCAAATATTTGTTGTATCTTTGCAGCAAGTTATAATATGGCTTAATATAACCTTTAAATCAATACGCATATGAGACTGGAAATTTTACTCTATTCGTTATTGTTCATCCTTATTGGATTAGTGTTGGTTTCCCTCTTCCTCGTTTGGAAGTGGTTCGATGCCCGTGAACGACTCAAAGTAGTACGTGAGGTAACGCGTGAGCAGACGATTCATGCCATCCGCCGCGCGCATAACAAATGCCGTGTGCTGCTGTACATCAGCTTGCTGTTAGCGCTGGCATATGTTCCGATTCCCTTTATCCTTCAGGATTTCTTTGGTACCTTGGCGTATCCGGGCGTTGTCATTATCGCCGACCTGCTGATGCTCTTTGGTCTGCGTGCGCGCGCTAAAGCGTATCTGGGTATGATCGATGACTATGTAAACGAGAATGAGGAGCACGTTCGTGAAGCAGCCGCCGAGCGCGAGCGCGTACGCGAGCAATGGAGACACGAAGCACCGACCTTGAACCCGCAAGCAGAAGCTTTCATCAAAGAGAACTTGGGCGATAACTACGAGGTTTGGTATCAGCACGATATCCTCGTCGGACGGAATGTGCTGGCTAACAAAGAACTTGGTCTGCTCTATGCACAAGGTATACTGATTCCGTTCTCCGAGATTATGGAGGTTCGTTATGGTCGCAAGGATCTCAAACTCGTTACATCCAATAGTACCTATCCGTTTATCACCATTGACTTCGGCGCCCTGCCGATTAACCCTGAAACGGGTAATAAGTACATGGACGAGATCGCAGAGAAAATCCAAGCACTCATCCCATAATAGAGAAAGACGAAGAAATTTTATCTGTTTTTTTATTTACTATCAGTAGCTTTCCTCTTCATTAGGGAAGCTGCTGTCTTTGACCGCGGCTACATATTCGCCAACTGCGCCTTTAACGGTCTCTGCCAGCTTCGCGAAATGTCTGAGGAACTTCGGTTTGAAACCCTGATTCAACCCTAACATATCATGCAGCACCAGCACTTGCCCGTCGCATTGGTTGCCCGCACCGATTCCGATCACTGGACAACTAACCGCCTTCGTCACTTTCGCTGCCAGCGCCGCGGGGATTTTCTCCAGTACAATAGAGAAACAACCTGCCTCGTCCAGCAACTTCGCGTCATGAAGCAACTTCTCTGCCTCCGCCTCTTCTTTGGCTCGCAGACCATAACCGCCAAACTGGTTCACGCTCTGCGGGGTCAAACCCAAATGACCCATCACCGGAACACCCGCCTGAATCATATGCTTTATCGATGGCAGAATCTCTTCGCCGCCCTCTAACTTAACGGCATCACAACCGCTCTCTTTGAGGATCTTAATGGCATTGCGCACTGCCATCTCTTCGCTCACCTGATAGCTTCCAAACGGCATGTCGCATACTACCAGCGCGTGTTCAGCTGCACGAACAACTCCCTTCGTCAGGAAAATCATCTCGTCCACCGTGATAGGCAGTGTGTATTGATTGCCGCAAACCACATTGCTTGCGCTGTCTCCCACCAGCAGAATATCAATTCCTGCTTCATCTACCAGACTCGCCAGCGTAAAATCATAACTCGTTAACATAGCGATCTTCTCGCCATTTGCCTTCATCTGACGCAACTTCGCCGTCGTCATTCGGCTATTTTGTACATGTACAGACATTATTTATTTGTTTTTAAGTATTATCCAAATGATCACCGGTGCTCCGAACAAAGCTGAGATAGTCGATATCGGGAGCGGATAAATGGCCAGTGAACATAACACGTCGCAGACCAGCAGCAGACATGCACCAATCAGCACGCATGCCGGGATGGTTACCCTGTGATTTGACGTCCTAAATATTCCCCGCGCAATATGCGGAACAGCGACGCCGATGAACGCTATCAGACCGCAGAAAGCCGTTACACCTCCTGCCAGCAGTCCTGTGGCCAGCACAATATAGAGACGCGTTCGTTTCACGTTGATTCCCAACCCTCGCGCGTAGTCTTCGCCAAGCATCAAACCGTTCAGCGGCTTCAGACTAAGTAGCACAAAGACCGCTCCTATCAGCAATATCGGTATCATCAACTGCATATCGCTCCAACCGACGCTACTGAGCGAGCCCAGCGTCCACACGATAAACAACTTCAAGGCATCGGGATTTGCGAAGTTCTGTATCAGACTCACCAGCGCCCCCGCTATGCTACCGAACATCATACCTACGATCAGCAAACTCACATTATTCGTCACACGCCGGCTCACCGCCAATACCAGTAACAGCACTAACAATGCACCGATACACGCCGCAATAGGAATACTGACTGCTGATAATTGAAAACTGAAGACTCCCATCATCGTAAGTAGTGCAACACCCAAACTCGCACCCGAACTGACGCCTAAGGTATAAGGACTCGCTAAAGGATTACGAAATAAGGTCTGCATAATAAGACCCGCCACAGATAAGGAGGCACCCGCTAAGATAGCCGTGATAGCCTTTGGCAAACGGATTGCGTGCAGTATGTTTTGCTCCATCGGATTCAAGTCTCCCCACGGCCATAACCATATACTGCCGCTACATACATCCAAGCAGAAAAGCAGCGCTAACAACGCTGTCAAAGCCACAAATATGTATGTGTTTCGTTGCATCGTTTCAAAAAACACTGCAAAGGTACAGTTTTTTTTTGATATAAACAAAAAAAGAGCGCCGAAACGCTCTTTTTCTATTAATTGCGGAATTTCAACTCTCCGTCTCTCAGTTCTACGATCACCGGTTTGTTCTGATCCACCTTACCGGCAATGATCGACTTACTCAGTTCGTTGAGAACCAGTCTCTGCAGTGCCCGCTTAACCGGCCGTGCACCAAACTGCGGATCGTAACCTTCCTTGGCGATATATCCGATTGCATCGTCCGTTACACGCAGGTCGATACCTTGTGCCTCCAGCATCTTATGGATGCGGCTTACTTGCAGACCTACAACGGCTTTGATATCGCTCTCCGTCAACTCGCTGAAATGAATGATCTCGTCAATACGGTTGATAAACTCCGGTCGTACACTCGCCCGTAACTGCTCTTCCGTCAGGTTAGACGTCATGATGATCAAGGTATTCTTGAAGTTGACCACACGACCTTTGTTATCCGTCAGACGGCCGTCGTCCAGCACTTGCAGCAGTACATTGAACACATCTGGATGGGCTTTCTCGATCTCATCGAACAGCACAACAGAGTAGGGTTTACGACGGATTGCCTCGGTCAACTGACCACCCTCATCGTATCCTACGTATCCCGGAGGTGCACCAATCAGTCGGGTCGCACTGAATTTCTCTTGGTACTCACTCATATCGATACGCGTGATCATATTCTCGTCATCGAACAGGTAGTCCGCTAGCGCCTTCGCCAATTCCGTCTTACCGACACCGGTTGTACCCAGGAAAATGAAACTACCAATCGGCCGTTTGGGGTCTTGCAGACCTGCACGACTTCTACGTATAGCATCACTCACTGCCTCAATAGCCGCGTCCTGACCGATGATACGCTTATGCAGCTCTTCCTCCAGATGGAGCAGCTTATCACGCTCGCTCTGCATCATCTTCGCAACCGGAATACCCGTCCAACGAGCTACTACCTCAGCGATATCGTCTTCATCAACTTCCTCCTTGATCAATGCCTCATTACTGATGGCATGCAACGAGTCTTGTGCGCTCTTGATATTAGCTTCTGCGGCAGGAATCTGACTATACCGAATCTCTGCCACTTTCCCGTAATCTCCTTCGCGCTCTGCCACCTCGGCCTGATGCTTCAGTGTCTCGATACGTGCTTTCTCGTTCTGGATCGTCGCCACGTAGCCTTTCTCCTTATTCCACCGTGCGTTCAGTTCGTCGGACTGCGCTTTGAGGTCTTTGAGTTGAGCCTCAATAACTTTGAGTTTTGCTTCATCTTTATCGCGTTTGATGGCCTCGCGTTCGATCTCCAATTGCTTGATTTGACGGTCGAGCGTATCTATCTCTTCCGGCTTCGAGTCCACCTCCAGACGCAGTTTGGCAGCCGCTTCATCGACCAAGTCGATGGCTTTATCCGGTAAGAAACGGTCGGTGATATAGCGCGCACTCAGTGTCACGGCGGCAATAATTGCATCATCCTTGATACGTACCTTATGATGGGTCTCGTAGCGCTCCTTTAAACCACGCAGAATAGATATCGTGGCCGCCTCGTCCGGCTCATCGACCATCACCTTCTGGAAACGACGCTCCAGTGCTTTATCGGTCTCGAAATACTTCTGGTACTCATCCAGAGTCGTGGCACCGATAGCGCGCAAATCACCACGAGCCAGTGCGGGCTTCAATATATTCGCTGCATCCATGGCGCCGCTGCTCTTACCCGCACCAACCAGCGTGTGGATCTCATCGATAAAGAGGATGATCTCACCGGCTGCGGCAACTACCTCATTCACTACGCCCTTCAGACGCTCCTCAAACTCGCCCTGATACTTCGCACCCGCGATGAGTGCACCCATATCGAGGGAGTATATCTGTTTCTTCTTCAGGTTCTCCGGTACATCCCCACGCACGATACGATGAGCAAGACCCTCTGCAATAGCCGTCTTACCTACACCCGGTTCACCGATCAAAATAGGGTTATTCTTCGTTCTACGACTCAGAATCTGTAATACACGCCGAATCTCGTCATCTCTACCGATCACGGGATCTAATTTGCCCTCGCGAGCCCGCTCGCAGAGGTTAATCGCAAATTTCTGTAAGTTTTCGTTTTGATTGTTATTCATAGTTGTAAATCGTTTAGTTAATAATCAAATCTCACTAAACAATCTACAAACAATGCGCCAAACACAACTATACTGACAAAATGGCAGTCAAGTGTTGAAGAAGGGCTTTCATGTCGGGTAACACGATATCCGCACCTTCAGCGGCAAGATCTGCATCGGATAGAATACCCGTATTAACTGCTGCGGTGTATAGTCCTGCGGCTTTGCCGGCACGAACACCGAGTGGTGCATTCTCTACCACCATACATTCGCTCTTCGCAAAACCACTCCGCTCCCATGCCTTCAGATATGGCTCCGGATCGGGTTTGCCATGCGTGACATCGAAGGCACAGATGATGCCCGAGAACACGTGGTCGAACGTGTCATTGAGACTATTGATCAGATTGCGTTGACCCGAACCGGTCACCACCCAACATTGTACACCGTGTTCGTGTAGCATACGCAGCACATCCTTGATGCCCGGTATCACTTCCGGCAGTTGACCACCGGTCAGACGAATGAAATGATTGGACTTCGCGCTATAGATGGCTTCTATCACCTCCTGCGGTGCTTCTACGCCATGTACTAAGCGGTACGCCTCGTTAATCACCGAAGCACCTGTACGACCTTCATTTTTATATGTCTGGTTCTTGGTGAACGGCAGGCCGTTCTCATTCATCGCCAACTCCCATGACTGCGCGTGGTACGGCATCGAATTGAAAAGAACCCCGTCTTGATCAAAAAAAACCGCTTTGAGCTTCCGTGAATAATCCCTCTCCCCAAAGATAGTACTTCCAATCCGCACCATCGTACTGCCGCACTCAATAGCGATCCGGTAGTCATCGCTCATGCCCATGGAGAGAATGGATGAAGGAGTGAATGAGTGAAGGAGTGAATGAGCAGTCTTAAAGCACCGTCGTATCTCTGCCTCGTCCTCCGTATTCGTGGCCATTGCCATTAATCCGCGGATGCGGATATTCTTGAAATCTTCAATCTTAAATCTTAAATCTTCAATCTCCGAAGGAGCAAATCCCGTCTTTGTCTCCTCTTTCGCCACATGTACCTCTAGCAGAACGTCTTGCACAATCCCTTGTTTGGCGGCTTCGTCGTTAATGGCCTGTAATAATCGCTCAGAGTCCACCGACTGAATGAGGTATGGGCGTAACTTCAGCAAGTCACGCACTTTATTCGTTTGCAAATGTCCGATAAAATGCCAGTGAATATCAGAAGGCAGAACCGCTACTTTCTGTTTCAATTCCTGTACGCGACTCTCCCCGAAATGACGTTCTCCGGCTTCGTACGCCTCACGTATCGCCTCTATCGGTTGAAACTTACTCACACACACCAGCGTTACATGCGCAGGGATGTGTGCGCGAACCTTATTTATTTGTTCTGCGACTGTTGCCATTGGATATACGGCGCAATATAACGTTCTTTCTTTTCCGGATAAACGGTTTCCAAATCCACCATAATACCTGTCTCGTACACATTCGCTAACTCATCATTGATGGCGTTTCCGAAGAACATCAGGTCGTTTGTCAAGTTGAGGTACGCGGAGAACATAGGCGGAATCACCGTCCCTTGTTCCCGTACTGCCCGCTGGAGAATGTGATAGTTCTCTTGTTTGTCTTCGCCCTCAAACGGCGTATCTATCGGGCGCAGCGGGAGAAGGTTATACGGTTCAAAAAGTCCCTCTTCTCCTTTGTGATAGCGATCCAGATACGCATAAATCAGTTCGCGCGCAGTCTCGTTATAGTCAGGATAGATGGTCACTTTACCGATCATCCAACGGATATCGGGGTTGTTATGCATAATAGCACCGATACCATCCCATATATTATCCAGCGCGAAGAGTGCCTTCACACCCATCTCACGTTTCTGGTACATCGGTTGTACGAACGCACGACCGAACTCTATCGTGTGGGGTAGGTATTCGCGAATGAAACGCTCCGAGTAATGGAACAGGTGCGCCGAAGTGATGAACGGCTGGCCGTCGCGTATCTCCGCTTCGTGCCCTAACAAATAGCGGTAACCGCCGACAATCTGCTTATTCTCCGGATCCCAGACGATGAGTTGGTGGTACGGCTTCGCCATCGTGTCCATCTCATCGATGTCCATCTCTTTGCCCGTTGCTCCACCTCCGTCGCGGTAACTGATCTCACGTAGACGCGCTATCTCGCGCATCACGTTCGGACATTCGTGTGCCGTGATGTCATAGATGAGGTTGTCCGCTTTATTCGACGGACGAAGCAAATGACCTTCTAACTCTTGCAATAGAAGGGATGTCTCAACTGCCGGAATGATTGCTTGCATGCTCTTTCAACTTTAAACTTTCAACTTTCAACTTTACTTCTTGTGCCCATTGTTTGGGTGATTTACTGGTATCTAAAGTGGTGTAGGGGATAGGCGGCAACACGTGCACATTGAAGTGCTTTCCGTGTGCACCATACATCTCGTCCACCAGGTATAACATCTCGATATTAAGCTTGATATGCAACCATTTGCGTATCAAAGCCAGGGTATAAAAGAACGTACTGTTCTTGCCCTCAAAATAGATCGGAATGATATCCCGCTTGTACTCGCGGGCGCGCTGAACGAAGTTCTTCTGCCATTCCAGATCCTGTATCTGCCAATGCCCGTTGATCCGTTGAAGCCTACTGCACGCACCCGCAGGGAAGGTCAATACATCGGTCTCACTCTCCCACATCCTTTGTTGCTCCGCGGCCTGCTCTTTGCTCAGCATCTTGGTCTTGCTCACCGGTGCCCACAACGAGTTGATCGGCTCCATGTACATCAGCAGCTCATTGACGATCACCTTCAACTCGCGACTGTCGGGACGGCTCTCGTGAATCATCTGTGCGATGATCATCCCGTCCAACCCACCGAGCGGGTGGTTGCTCACAAAGATAACAGGTCGACCGTCCGTAGGGATATTCTCCGTTCCGTCAATAGAGGCCGTACACCCCAACTCCTCATGAATGACACGGTCGATGAATTCGTAGCCCTTCAGATCCGGATACTTGCGCAGAAAAGCGTTCATCTGCTCGACATGTACGATGCGCTCCAAGTACCGGATAATGAAATTCGGTACCTTCGCCTTCGGAGCTTTGCTCTTTAGGATCGCTCGTATGTCAAACTGCAACGGCATTATTGAACGGCATGCAGGATATCCATGATCGGCGTCTTGGCGATAGATATGATCTCGCAGTCATATGACTTGAGTGCCTTTTTGAGTGCAAAGACTGCATCGTCCAGCATGTTCGCCTGAACCAGGAATGCCACGTTCTTACGGGTCTCTTTATCGCCGTCGATGGTGATCATCTCTACGCGCGCTTTGTACCAGAACGCTCCGCCTTCGTTCGGGAAGACATCGAAGAACTGACTGCGTTTGCAGTTCTGTACCTCGCAGTCACCGAAGATGAACGGTTTGATCTCGTCCATCAGACAATTCTCTGCGTCTGCAATACTAACTGCTCCGTCAATGAGATAGATCTCTTTTACCTTACCCGGGTTGTCTTCACCCGTCTGACGGTCGTACTTAACTTTAATCTCGT
>CAMHQP010000027.1 GCA_946187555.1 uncultured Bacteroidales bacterium | reverse complement strand
ATCATTGGAGAACCGCATGTCGTCTGCAATCTTGATGCCATTTTTCCAAATAGTGAAGAAGAATGTTTGTGGTCTCATATGAGCATTACACAACAAAATTTCAAGGATTAAGACTACGTATATTCTCATATTTTATGACATTTCCAAATGCAAAAAATTGGGAATGTCATTTTTTATTGGTAAAAATAACCGCAAGAGCGCAAAAAAACGCGCGGGCGCTTGCGTATGTCAAAAAAAAGTAGTACCTTTGCACACTAATTTGCGATTACTATGCGCAAAAGATATGAAATGCAACTAATTTAACCAAATCAATAGTATGAAAGAGTACAATTTAACGGCCAAGATGCGGGCCTATCAGTGGAACGAGTTAACGGACGAACAACGCAAAGTGGTGGAGATTGCCAAAGAGCAGATCAAACGCAGTTACTGTCCGTACAGCAAATTCCATGTGGGAGCATGCGCGCTCTTGGCAAACGGAGAGATTGTTCGCGGAGCCAATCAGGAGAACGCAGCCTATCCGAGCGGTCTTTGTGCCGAGCGTACGGCGTTGTTTGCTGCGGGATCGCAGTACCCGGATCAGCCGGTGACGAAGTTGGCCATCGCCTGCTTTACGGGCGGACATTTTACCAAAGTGCCGGGATCTCCGTGTGGCGCCTGTCGTCAGGTGATGTTGGAGACCGAGCACCGTTACGGCGGTAAGATGGAGGTATTGTTGTATGGCGAGGATGCGACATATGTGTTCGAGTCCGCAGCGGATCTGTTGCCGTTGATTTTTGTAAAAGAGAACCTCAAGGGCTAAGCCCTTATTGGACATTGGATATTGGAGATTTGAGATTTATAAAGAAAATAGACATTTACCTGCTTCGCAATTTTGTGGGGCTCTTTTCGGCTACTTTCTTCATTTGTATCTTTATCCTGCTGATGCAGTTCATGTGGATGCATGTGAACGATCTGGTGGGAAAAGGTATCGGCATCGGTGTTTTGGCGGAGTTCTTTATCTATGCTGTAGCGTCGGTAGTGCCTTTGGCTCTGCCGCTGGCTATCTTGCTCAGCTCGTTGATCTCGTTCGGTAACCTGGCGGAGAAATTCGAGTTGACGGCGATGAAGGCGGCGGGTATATCGCTATTCCGTATCCTGCGTCCGCTGGCTTTGGCGATTGCGCTGTTGAGCGTGGGGGCGTTCTTCTTCAGTAACAACGTGCTGCCCAAATCGCAGATGAAGCTCTGGGCGCTCATCTTCTCGCTTCGTCAGAAGAGCCCTGAGTTGCAGATTCCGGTGGGTGAGTTCTACGACGAGATCAGCGGCTATCATATCTACGTGCGGGATAAGACGCGCAAGGGCGATCTGCTCAATCTGATGATCTACGACTACTCCGATGGATTTGAGAACGCGACGGTGACGGTAGCGGACACGGGGCGGTTGACGTCCAGTGCCGACAAACGTTTCCTGATGTTGGATCTGATTAACGGCGAGTCGTTTGAGAACCTGGACAAGAAGCAGCAACGTGCTACGGGTAGTACCAAGAGTATTCCGTATCGGCGGGAGACCTTTGCCCATAAGCGGGTGGTGATTGATTTTGCGACGGATTTCAGCCGATATGACGAGTCGTTGTTGCAGGATCAGCATGTGAGTAAGAACATGTCGCAGTTGCAGCAGTCGATTGACTCGATGCGGACGGTTTCGCAAGCGCGTTTTGAGGAGCAGAGTTCGGATCTGATACAGAACCGCTATTTCGGGCGGGACAACACGCATATGCCGATCTCTATTCCTGAAATACTGACGCAGGACGAGGCGCGGGCGTATGACCTGGACTCATTGTGGGCGACGGTCACGACTGATCAACAATGGCAGATCCTGCGTACGGCACGAGAGAGGGCGGTTAATTACCGCGATCAGATAGAGTACAACGCCATCATGTTGGACGATGCCGACCGCTATATCCGCCGGCACGCGATGGAGATGCATCGTAAGTTCACACTGGCTTTTGCGTGCCTGGTGTTCTTCTTTATCGGCGCACCGCTGGGAACGATCATCCGCAAGGGCGGTCTGGGAGCACCGGTAGTGATCTCCGTCATTCTGTTTATCATCTATTATATCATCGATAATACGGGTTATAAGATGGCGCGTGAGGCTCTGTGGCCGGCGTGGGCGGGCATGTGGCTCAGTTCATTTGTGCTCCTGCCGACGGGTATCTTCCTTACATACAAAGCTGCTACCGATTCGCCACTCTTTAATCCCGAAGCATGGACTATCAAAGCGAAGAGACTCTTCGTACGAATCAAAAATTATGAGAATCAATACAATATCAGAAGCTTTAGAAGATTTTCGCCAAGGCAAATTCGTCATCGTGGTTGATGATGAGGATCGTGAGAACGAAGGTGATTTCATCATCGCCGCGGAGAAGATCACGCCGGAGAAAGTCAATTTCATGCTCCAACACGGGCGTGGTGTGTTGTGCTGTCCGATCACGGAAACACGCTGTGCGCAGTTGGACTTGATGCACCAGGTGACGAACAACACCTCGATGCTCGGTACGCCTTTTACCGTCACCGTCGATAAACTCGAGGGCTGTACCACCGGCGTCTCGGCAGCTGACCGCGCCGCTACGATCCGGGCGTTGGCAGATCCGAACTCCAAGCCGGAGACCTTCGGTCGTCCGGGACATATCAACCCGCTCTATGCGCGCTCAGGGGGGGTGCTCCAGCGGGCAGGACATACGGAGGCAGGAGTGGACTTGGCACGTCTGGCGGGTTTCCAACCGGCTGCAGCCCTTATCGAGATCATGAATGAGGACGGCACGATGGCGCGTATGCCGCAGTTGCAACAGGTGGCGAAGGAGTTTGACCTCAAGATCATCACGATCAAAGACCTCATTGCCTATAGGCTTAATGAGCGCTCGCAAGACGAGCTCAATGATGAAATGATCGCGGACAAGCCGCTCAATGATGGTCTTATTGAGAAAGGCGAGACGGTTTTTCTGCCCACGCAGAACGGTGAGTTTATGTTAACGCCCTTCCGGGATCTGACGACGGGTCTGGAACATGTGGCCTTGACCAAAGGCGAATGGAGAGAGGACGAACCCATCCTTTGTCGCGTTCACTCGAGTTGTATGACGGGCGATATCTTCGGTTCCAAACGTTGCGAGTGCGGTGAACAGTTGAACAAAGCGATGCAGATGATCGAGGCCGAGGGCAAGGGCATCATCGTCTATATGAATCAAGAAGGTCGCGGTATAGGCCTTATGAATAAAATACGCGCGTACAAGCTCCAGGAGCAGGGCGATGACACGGTGGAAGCCAATATCCATTTGGGTTTCCGTCCTGACGAACGGGACTACGGTGTGGGTGCACAGATACTTCGCGAGATGGGTGCACTTAAACTGCGGTTGATGACCAATAATCCCGTCAAGCGAGTAGGCTTGGCGAGTTACGGAATAGAGATCGTGGAGAACGTACCGATAGAGATCCAACCGAACCGCTGGAACGAACGCTACATGCGCACCAAAAAAGAAAAAATGCACCATGATCTGAAACTCGTGTAATCTTTGGCACGGTTTTTGGAAGATGATAGGTGAACACTTTAAAACAACACGATTATGAAAAAATTAACTACACTTCTGATGACGCTGATGCTGATGGTGACAGCGTTGTGGGCGGAAGAGACCATAACGGTTTCCGCTAAGAGTACTGACATCTCGGAAGGACTCGATCTGAAGGTGGTAGCTAAACTGTTCGCAGAGGCTAAGAACCTGGAAGAGTTCGAGACGATGCTCAACAATCCGGACAGCGCGTTCTGTAACTTAGACTTGAACGGCGACGGACAAGTAGATTACCTGCGTGTCGTAGAGACAGGCGAAGGCAACAAGCGTCTGATCGTTTTACAAGCGGTTCTGGCAAAGGATATCTTCCAAGACGTAGCCTCGATATATGTTGAGAAAGATGAGAACAACGAGGTTTCTGTTCAGGTAGTCGGCGACGAGTATGTGTACGGCGAGAACTACGTATTAGTGCCGGTATATGTTTATAGACCTGTTATCTACGATTGGTTCTGGAGCGACGCATGGTACGCATGGACAAGTCCTTGGTACTGGGGCTATTACCCCGGATGGTGGTACGCACACAGCTGCTGGGCACACGACTGGTATTGGCATCACTGCTATGCATGGCATCATCACCACTACTGCTGCTCATTCCACCACGCGTCCCGTCCCCGTCACGGATACCACGAGATGCATCAGAGCGTAGCGCGTAGGGACTATGCGGTAGCTCATCCCGATCGTTCGTTCACACGCCGTAACAGCGGAATGACCAACGCACGCGAGATCCGCAGTACTTCCCGTACAACGACTACAGCACGCGCCACAGGCGAGGCTACACGTAGTACAGCACGCAGTACGTTCGGTAGCACCACACGTACGGCTCCTGCAACGACAGCGACCCGCTCGACCGGTTCGACTAGAACAAGTACAACGGCTACAGCTACACGTAGTACAGGTACATCAACCCGTAGCACGGGTACAGCTACCCGCTCTACCGGCAGCACACGCTCTACGAGCACGACGACTGCGACTCGCTCAACCGGAAGCACGCGCTCTACGAGCACGACGACTGCGACTCGCTCAACCGGTACAACCACCCGTTCGACCGGTAGCACCCGCTCGAGTTCGAGTAGCACCTATAGCGGAGGTTCTCGCACGAGCAGTACCCGCAGCAGTGGAAGCACCTATAGCGGTGGCACCCGCACGAGCAGTTCGAGCAGCACCCGCAGCAGCGGAAGCACCTATAGCGGTGGTACCCGCAGCAGTGGTGGAGGTACATTCAGTGGCGGCGGTGGCCGTAGCAGCGGAGGTTCAGCTCCTTCCGGTGGCGGAGGCGGCGGACGACGCAGATAAAAAAAGAGGTGGTCAAACGACCACCTTTTTTTAATGTGCTGCCAGCATGTTCTTCGGATCGAGCAGTTGGTCTAACTGCTCTTTGCTCAGCAGTTCGTGCTCCAAGACGAGGTTATACACGCTCTTACCGGTCTCCAACGCCTCTTTGGCGATCTTAGTCGATGTCTTGTAGCCAATCACCGGATTGAGCGCTGTCACGATACCAATCGAGTGCTTAACGGTCTCGAGGTTATGCTCGCGGTTGATGGTGATGCCGTCGATACATCTCTTGCGGAGGATCTTCATCACGTTACGCAGCCAGGTGATAGACTCGAAGATACACTCGGTGATGATGGGTTCCATGACATTCAACTGCAGCTGTCCTGCCTCGGCGGCGAAAGTGACTGCGGTATCGTTACCGATGACTTTGAAGCATACTTGGTTGGTTACCTCCGGAATAACGGGGTTCACCTTACCCGGCATGATAGACGAACCCGGTGCCATCGGCGGCAGGTTAATCTCGTGCAGACCGCAGCGCGGACCACTAGCCATCAGACGCAGGTCATTACAGGTCTTGCTCAGTTTGACAGCCAGACGTTTGAGGGCTGCCGAGTAGCTGACGTACGCACCTGTATCGGGTGTAGCCTCTATAAGGTCACTCGCCAGCGAGAAGGGTTCGCCTGTGAGTTCACACATCTTCTTGATGCACAACTCGGCGTATCCGGCCGTAGCATTCAGACCGGTACCAATCGCCGTACCACCCATATTGATCTCATACAGCAGTTTGACATTACGGTCGAGGTTTGCTACTTCCTCTTCGAGGTTGTTGGCGAATGCATGGAACTCCTGTCCGCTTGTCATCGGCACGGCGTCTTGTAACTGCGTACGACCCATCTTGATTGAGTCATTGAACTCATCGCCCTTACGGCGCAGCGACTCGATGAGCAGTTGCAGTTCGCTCACCAACCCTTTGTTCATGCGGATGAACGCATAGCGGAAAGCAGAAGGGTAGGCATCGTTGGTCGATTGTGCACAGTTGACGTGGTCGTTCGGCGAGCAGAACTGATACTCGCCGCGTTGGTGACCCATGATCTCCAGCGCACGGTTTGCGATGACCTCATTGGCATTCATATTCACCGTTGTGCCGGCACCGCCCTGTACCATGTCGGTAGGGAACTGATCATGCATCTGGCCGTCGATGATCTCATGGCAAGCCTGTGCGATCGCCCGGTATATCTCATCGTTGATGACGCCCAAGTCATGGTTTGCCTCCACAGCGGCTAACTTGATGTACGCCATGGCGATGATGTACTCCGGGAAATCGGACATCTTCAGATTCGACACTTTGTAGTTGTCGATACCACGTTGAGTCTGTACGCCGTAGTAGGCCTTCTCCGGCACTTGCAGCTCACCCAACAAATCGGATTCAATACGGAATTTTTCCATAGTATATGCTTAATTGATAGTACCTAATAATGATTTGACAAATTCTACGCGGTTGAACACCTGCAGGTCGGTCATCTGCTCGCCCAGGCCGATATACCGCACGGGGATCTTGAACTGATCGCTGATGCCGATGACCACGCCGCCTTTGGCGGTGCCATCGAGTTTGGTGATGGCGAGGGACGTCACTTGCGTAGCCGCCGTGAACTGACGAGCCTGCTCGAAGGCGTTCTGTCCGGTGGAGCCATCGAGTACGAGCAACACATCGTGCGGTGCGTCCGGCACCACTTTCTGCATCACGTTCTTGATCTTCGTCAGCTCGTTCATCAGGTTGATCTTGTTATGCAGACGACCTGCGGTATCGATCAGTACGACATCCGCATCATTGGCTTTGGCGCTCTGCAGCGTGTCGTACGCCACCGACGCAGGGTCTGAACCCTGTTGCTGTTTGATAACTGGTACTCCTACGCGTTCGCCCCATATACAGAGCTGCTCCACGGCAGCAGCACGGAAGGTGTCGGCCGCACCGAGGTACACTTTCTTACCGGCCGCTTTGTATTGGTGCGCCAGCTTACCGATGGTGGTCGTCTTACCCACGCCGTTCACGCCGACTACCATCACTACGTACGGTTTGGCAGGTAGCGGAGCTTCAAAATCCGGCACGTCTGCAACGTTGTTCTCCTGCAGCAGTTGCGAGATCTCGTCCACCAACAGTTTATTCAGTTCTTCCGTACCGATGTATTTATCGCGTTTGACGCGTTCTTGCACACGCTCGATGATGCGTAAGGTGGTCTCTACGCCGACATCCGACGTGATGAGGGCTTCCTCCAGGTTGTCCAGTACGTCATCGTCAATAGTGGACTTACCCGCGATCGCGTGACCTATCTTACTGAGCACCGACTCCTTGCTCTTCTCAAGACCCTTGTCGAGTGTCTCTTTCTTCTCTCTGTTAAATAATCCGAAAAATGCCATTATTTATAGTTTTTTCTCATTCGTTTATAATCGCGGCGCGCCTCCAGTACGGCTTTCGCGCTACCTTTCTTGCCTGTCACGAGGAACATACATGCGGCGGCGTAGTCCAAGAAGAAACGAAGTCCCAACACACCCCACCGGCATGGACTGTTCTTGTAGATCATCAGCAGGTTGTTGCGGAAATTGAGGTAGGTCTTGCGCGGGTTGTCATAACTGAGTGCACCGCCGCCCAAGTGATACACCGTGCTCTGCGGAACACAGGCCAAGATCCATCCTCGGTTGCGCATACGCCAGCACAGATCGATCTCTTCCTGATGAGCGAAGAACGCGGCGTCGAGTCCACCTAACTCCTTATATACTTTCGTGCGCACGCACATACATGCGCCTGTCGTCCAATCGACGTTCGCAACCGTGTCGTGCTGTCCTTTGTCTTCTTCGACCTTCCCGAAGCGTCTTCCGCGGCAATAGGGATAGCCTAACCAATCCAGATATCCGCCGGCTGCACCCGCGTGCTCAAAGAGCGCTTTGTTGCGCCAACTGCGTATTTTCGGTTGCACGGCAGCTACCTCCGGATGCGCGTCCATATAATCGAGTAGGGGAGCTAACCAGTGCTCCGTCACTTCGACGTCCGAGTTGAGCAACACCACGTACTCGCTATCTACCTGCTCGATGGCTTGGTTGTATCCCTCCGCAAAACCGTAGTTCTTGTCTAAGACTATCGTTTTGACGGTCGGGAACTCGTCCTTTAATACCTCCAGACTCTCGTCCGTGCTCCCGTTATCCGCCACGATGACATCTGCCTCTTGTGTATGAGTTACCACGGAAGGCAGGTACGTCCGGAGCATTTCCGCCCCGTTCCAGTTCAATATGATAACACTACAACTCATCATTCCATCATTGAGCGGCTTCGCCGCGCTCATTCGTTTCCATTTCCAACGATTATGTGTCCAGAGCCAGAGTTCCGGTTGTTCTTTGATGTTCTGCTCCAACAGACGAGCATATTTCTCGGTGATCTCGCCTTCGGCGGTGTTCTTCGGATCGGCAGCCAGCACATAGAACTTCCCGCGGTAGTACCCGCGTTGGGTGCGTGTGGCATAGAAATAAAAGACCGGATAGCCGAATTTCTTGCCGAGTACTTCTCCGCCGTCCAGGAAGCCTGTTTCCTGATGGAGGAAAGTCGTCCAGGTGCGTGTCACTTGCGGGCGGGGTTTCTGGTCACTCAACAGCCCCACCGTTACGGGTTGTTTCTCCGCGCGGTAGCGTATCAATTCGCGTAAGATACGCTGTTTCTCCACGCATGCACCGCCGCGTTTGGAGCGGATAGCGAGCATCAACTTGTCCATCGCCTCACTATTGAGTTTGCGATAGACGTTCAGCTCTTTGACACCCGGACTGTTCCATTGCTGCACCGATGCCATCCATTCCCAATTTGCGAAATGCGCCAGCATATAGATTCCTCCGCCGGCAGCGTCCACGAGAGCATTGACCTCGTCCATATTTTCGAAGATCATCCGCTGCTTCATCTCTTCGTCCGAACAGCGGTAACCGTATATCGTCTCTGCGGTCGTGTAGCAGAACTGATGATAGAAATCACGGGCGATCTGCTTACGCTCTGCATCGGTCTTCTCAGGGAAAGAGAGACGCAGGTTCTTCGCTACCAACCGCCGGCGGTAACGCACCACATAGTACATCAGCGGATAGATCAGGTAGTCCGCGAACCAATACAATACGCTAAGCGGCAAACGGGATAATATAGAGACGAGTGCTTTTAGCATTGCATCATCATAAAGACGAACAATAAGGCCATCGGAGCGGCCAAAAGGATTGAGTCAAAGCGGTCTAAGACCCCACCGTGTCCGGGCAGGAACTTACCGGAGTCTTTCACGCCGATTGAGCGTTTGAACAGGCTCTCCATCAGGTCGCCTAAGGTACCGGCAGCACTGACGATGAACGCGAATGCACAGGCTATCAGCAGTTCGTAGCCCTCTTTGGTGATGGCGTCGAACCAACCGAAATGGTTCAGTATGAACGCTGCACCGATGGTAGCGGCCAAACCGCCAAACAAACCTTCCCAACTCTTCTTCGGGCTCACGCGGGGGAACATCTTATGGTTGCCGCCCGGCATCTTCTTTGCCGTCAACACGCCCACGCAGTAGGCCAGCGAGTCATTGACCCAGATCAGCACAAATACTGCCAGCAGCAGATACGAATCGATATGATTCAGTGCGTTCATCAGCGCGAAAGGCAACGCGATCATCATCTGACCGACGAGGAAATGTCCCCAGTTCTGTATCGGAGTCTCCTCTTTGTTCCATAACTCGGCAATGAGCACCGCTATCGGCAGTAACAAGGTCAGCATGATCCATGGGCTCCACGGCTGCGGATACAGCAGCGCGATCGTGCAGGGGAAGATGCAGAAGACCGCACTCAGCTCCGCGAACAAGTCCATTAGACAGCGCGGGTGGGTGAGGGTGTTATACTCCCGAACAGCTAAGAGCGCCAAGCACATCGACAAGGTCAAAAAGAGTACTTCGTGATACAGAATACTTCCAATCACCACGCCTACATATACCGCCCCGCTAAGGGTACGTTTCCAAAATTCACTCATATTCAAACAATTTTGCGGTGCAAAATTACAAAAATATTTTGACATATGCAAAAAAATGTGTATCTTTGCAGCGTTTTTTGGAATGAATATGGAAAATAATTCGATTGAGATGGCTCTTTTGGAGCCCGAAGAGCGTGAATTAGTGGAGTATATCTTCAAAGCGATCCCTGCTGAAGACCGCGGCAACTTGACGCCGGACGATATCCTGTTCGTCTTGGACGCGATGGATGATTTCCTGGAGGAACAGGGACTCGTTGAGATCGATGAAGAGACCGGCGAGATGGAGTACCTGGACGGTGAGGTCGATGAGACCGAGCAGTTGAACTACGTCCTCAAGGCCGCGCAGGAAGACAAGCGTGCTATCACCGGCGTGCAGATCCAACTCATTCAGGATGCCGAGCTGCAATACGGCATCGAGCACGGGTATTATTCCGAAGAATGAGCCGCATAGCCACCATAGGATTCTTTGACGGTGTCCATCGCGGGCACCAGTTCTTGTTTGAGCACCTGCGTGCGTTGGCGGATGAGCGAGGACTGGAACCGCTTATCGTCACCTTTGAGCAGCACCCGCGTGCGGTGCTCGATGCCGATTATATCCCGCACCTATTGACGAGTGTAGAGGAGCGCCAAACGATGCTGAGCAAGTACGGCGAGGTGCTGATGCTGCCTTTCGAGGATATCCAACCCCTCACAGCAGCTCAGTTCATGACGCGGCTGAAAACGCAGTACAACGTCACGACGCTACTCATGGGTTACGACCATCGTTTCGGTTCCGACCGGCTCAAGCACCCGCAGGACTACCGCCGTGCAGGCGAAGCCTGTGGCATCGAGGTCTTGACGCTCAGCGAGTATATCGAGGGGGAATGGCATGTGTCGTCCACGGAGATCCGTGCGGCGCTGGAGAACGGCAATATAGCGGTAGCGAATGAACTGCTTGGTCGCCCTTATACCTTACGCGGACAAGTCGTGCACGGCAAAGCCATCGGTCGTACACTCGGTTTCCCGACGGCGAACATAGCGCCGCTCGATCCGCTCAAAATCATTCCGAAAGCCGGTGTCTATGTGGCGGAGATCAATACGCCTACCATGGACAATGCCCCCGCGTTCGTCAATATCGACCAGCAGGGGCTCATCGAAGCCCATATACCGTCCTTCAAGGGCGATCTGTATGATCAGGTGCTGAAGATTCGTTTCCTGCGCTTCTTGCGCGAAGAGAAACATTTCAATAGTCTGGAAGAGTTACGGAAGCAGATCAAGGCTGATATTGATAGCATCCTGCGTCTGGCTTGATACCTTCTCCCACACGTTTGATACCATTCCGATCCGTATCGTAGGGGACAGCCACGAGACTGTCACCTATACCCCGTGCCGGACTTAGACTGTCCAGCCGGAAATCGTAATACACGTATTCCTTGTATTTATAGTAGTTATTGACGAAGATCTTCGCCGTGTCTTGACTGATATAATTGCCCACAAACTCACCCGGGTAGTACTTCTCCAGCGGCGTGGCTACCACCAGTTGTTCGGACAGATAACCGGTGATGATGCAGTTGTAGAACGAGGTCTGTGTGGCGGGTTCTTTCTTGCTGAGATTATTGATATACACCGCCGCCACGTTCTCTTTGCTCACGGACTGAATACGGATGTTCGTGAAGCCGAAATAAGAGGCCACCGTCGTGTGCACGAAATCATGCTTGCCGCCTTCGCAATAGACGCAGTACGACGCGCAGTTACTGATCTCGGTGTTGGTCACGAGGGCATCGATATTATTGAGAACCAACCCGTAGAGCGTGTGGTTATGGATGCGGCAACCGTCCATGCGCAGCGTCGGCAATACGTCCGTGCCCTCGCTGTAACACGACAGTCCCACGTTGCCCGACAGGATATCCACGTACTCCAGCTGATAGGTCTGCGGTTTCTCTGCTTGCAGATAGATACCGTTCCAACTGCCGCCGGCATAGGCGTAGGGTACGGAGTCAAAGAGCCGGTCTAAGCGATCACCGCGGATGATGATCGGTTGTGCCGGCGTACCGATAGCCGTGAGATCACCTAAGGCCACCAGACACGCGCCCTGATGCATGAACAGTCGTGCACCGGCATTGATCGTTACTGCATCGCCGAAGATAAGGGTATCGAAGATGATATACGGCAGGTCAGCCGTGAAGGTATAAGGAGTGGTTATCTCCGTGCGTCCGCAACCTACCTGTCCGATCCGAACAGCGTTCTGTGCGTAGGCTTCCAAGACCACGTCTTGGTTCGCTCCATTGGCCAAGTGAAAGGATAGTATATCGTCCGTTAGCACGGCATCGTTGCCGCTTACCTTGCCGAAATCCGTCACGCGCACGAAGACCTGCATACTATCTCCGCCGTAGATCGTGAGGTCGTGCAGTCTGGACAGATCCGCTTCGCCGTCGATGTTCACGCGGAACACCGCCCCTTTGGCCAACGAAACGGTCTTAATCACCTGTGCCTGTTTGTTGTCGTTATAGACCTTGAACTGCATCGTAGCGCTGCCTTGCTCGCTAAACACCGTATCGAAACGCAGTGTGTCCACGGAGAACGATAACCGCATTGACGGATCGTCACTCACTAGGTACTCGCGACATGCCACCATAAACAGTATCACGGCAATATATCCTATAACCCGTAACCGGTAACCCATAACCCTTATTCAAAGTTAAACGTGAGGCAGATACTATGATTGGTAAGCCGCGAAATGGAGTTCGAATAGAATGCATCTTGCGGCGCTAACTCCATTCGCTTGTCGGCAGGATAGAGTTGGTTTGCAAAACCGATACGGTACGTGATCTCCGGACAGAACTTAAACCAGCGGAAGTATAGATCCACGCCGAAGCCCACTTCAGCGAAATAATCCATCAGATTCATCAGCACGGGTTTCTCGCGGTCACGACTCACATTGAAGCTCGCACCGCCGCCGGCAATCACGTACGGACGGTAATTACCTTCACGCATCGCGGAGAATTTCAGATAGAGCGGCAGATAAACCGGCATAGCCAGCACATCGACCGTTGCCCCTTTACCCATTGATCCTTTCACGGGGTTACCGCTCTCGGTCTTGTAACTGAGGGTGCGGCTGGTGAATTGCATACCCGGACAGAAACGCAGGTTGAGGTATTTGCACAGGCGCAGATCCGTGATGAAACCCACGTGGAAACCCGGCAGCACACTGCTCACGCGCGAGTGGTAGATCTCTTTGATGCCCGTGACCGGATCCTCGATCTCCAACTCGCTGTCCGTCACGCCGAAGCTCGAGAAGTTCACACCCAACTGGAAGCCGAAGTGGAAGAGTTTATCGTCCACGTACGGCCTGTTCTGCGACTCCTGTGCCTGCACGCTGATCGCGCAGAGAGTTAATAATATGTAAAAAAGCTTTTTAATAATCCGTATTACTGTTTCCACTATCATCGAAATCATCGCTACCACCGCTCATGTCACCGTCCGGACGACCGCGACGACGACCTTGCTGGTTACCGAAGTTATAGGTAACGGTGAAGCTGATGCTACGGCTGTGCCATCTGTTCTCGCTGAACTGCCAGAAGCCGTCACCCCAGGTCGTGTTACGCCGTGCGCGCGAATCCAATATATCACGTACGTTAAGCGCCAGCGCGAGCTGTTTGTTAAGCAGCGTATATCTAAGACCGATATCGATCGAGTAACTGTGACTCGTCGTACCCTGCGCTACGACGCGCGGCGAACGGTACGCACCGGTGAGTTGACCGCTGAAGTTCTTGGTGAACAGGAACTGCGCGTTGATACGCACCGATCCGGCGAAGATATTCTGTCCCGCCAGATGAACGGGTATCGTGTCGCCTAAGTGGTAGATGTCTTCGTCCACTTTGGAGATGTTGTTCCAATAGAAATTAGCACTGGTCGTCAACTGCAGCAACTCGCCGAACAGGCGGTTCTTGGCCACGATCTCCACACCTAACTCCTGACGCGTAGCCACGTTGAGATAGGTGTTCTTCATTATGTTGCCGTCCATGTACTTGACATTCTGCACCGCTCCCTCATTGTATTTCCAGAACACACCGGCACTCAGCGTGTGACGCTCCCAGGTCTTGAGGTAGTTCAACTCGAGGTTGTTAGAGTAGGAGGGCAGCAAGTCCACGTTACCGTAACTGATGTTCGTGCTATCGGAGAAGTCCATACGCGGGTTGATCTGGTGTCCCCACGGACGACGAACGCGGCGTGTGTAGTTGAGTTGTAACTCATGGCCGTTACCGAAGTCATAACTGATATACGCACTCGGGTAGATCTGGAAATACGCCGTGTCTTTCTTGTGCTCCATGCCGGCGTAGGAGTCTTGGATAGCCCCTGTGCCGTCTTTGTAGTAGGAGTTCAGATGGCGCATGTAGTACTCGCCGCGCAGACCGACTTGGATGGATAATTTGTTCCAGAAGCGGTTCCCGTACGTGATATAGATTGCGTGGTTCTGGTTCAGTCCGTCGAACTGTGCGAAATACTCATTCAGTTCGTTGAGATGATTGCCGTCAGCATCGGTATTGAACGCGTCCGCATAACTGGTGTTCCAGTTGCGCGTGTAGTCATAACCCGCTTCCAAACGACTCTGCTGCGTCGGTTTCCACTCGTAGTCCGCCTTGATCTCGATGCCCTGATCCTTGCTCTCGCTGTTCTGGTTCTGATAAAGCGTCGTCTTGCCGATCTCCGTCTGCGTGTAGTCGGTGTACATGTTAAACCCGAAGTTCCGGTACGTACCGCTTACATAGAGCTTATGATCGTCCATCTCGAAGGTGTAATCGAGTGTCGCATTACCGCCCGGGTGACTGCCCGTCGAGGACTGATCACGCGTGTAGGTGCGGTTATTGGCGCTGTTCAGATAGTCGGAGAAGGTGTAGGTGCGTTGGGTAGAGTTACTCATCTTGAACACCTTCGGATCGCTCACCATACCAAAACCGGAGATACCGATCGTGTGGCCTTCCGCTACGTGGAAATTGAGTCCGGCACGACCGAACATACCACCGCCACGATGGTTCTGCTGTCCTTCTTGGGTCAAGTGACTCATGATAAGGCTCGAGTCCAGTTTCTCGCTACCCATGCCACTCAGGTTATAGCGATTCGTCTCGCTACCACCGTTGCTCACGTGATAGCGGTAACCGAGGTTGAAATAACCATCTACGATGCCGGCATTGAAATTGATGCTGAAGCTCGCGTTGGCTCCGGGCGGTACGTTCCATGGCTTCGCCAAAGAGTAGTCGATACCGGCTTGAACGGAACCGTAATAACCCGCCTGACGGTCTTTTTTCATCACGAGGTTGATGATACCGGATGTGCCTTCGGGACTATACTTAGCGGAAGGATTGGTGATGAGCTCGATCTTCTCGATTGTTCCCGCCGGCATCTGCTTGAGGATCTGTCCGCGGTTCTCGCCGCTCAGTCCGGACGGTTTGCCGTTGATCCAGATCTCCACATCGTCGCTGTTACGTAAAGAGATATTACCTTCCTGATCCACATCGACGGACGGGATATTCTCCAACACATCGGTCACAGACGCACCGGCAGATGCGATGTTCTGATCCACGGTGAACACTTTTCTATCCAACTCAAAGCGCATGGACGAGCCTTGACCGACTACCTCCACGTCTTGCAGCATCTTGGAGTCTTCCCGCAACGCGATACGGCCGACGTTCACCGGCTTACCGGCTACGGTCAGTTCTTTCCGCTGCTCCGTATAACCCATGAACGAAACGACCAGCGTGTACTGACCGTCCTTGACTTCCAGTTTGAACTCACCTTTCGCATCGGTCACCACGCCCGTGATGACTTGATCACCGGCCATGACGCTGACGTTTGCAAAATCAATCGCTTGCTTCGTTCCCGAGTCTATGACTTTTCCTGTCACCTCTGCCGCAAACGAACTAATCGTTATCGCCAACAATGCAACGATGGAGAATATTCGCCTCATAAAAAATCTAAAATCTTAAATCTAAAATCTTCAATTATTTAAAAGCCACTCCACGGCTTTTAAATAACCGTCCGTACCTTTTCCTATTATACTATACGCGCACACGTCCGTGAGCAGACTCGTCTGCCGGAAGGGCTCCCGATTCGTGATATCGCTTATATGTACCTCCACCACGGGCATCTCGCATTCCTCTACTGCATCGCGCAGCGCCACACTCGTGTGACTATACCCGCCTGCGTTCAGCACTATACCAGCCACCGGTTCTTCACTTTCTCCCTCCCTAAGGGGGAGGGCAGGGGTGGGGCTTTGTATCCAATCAATCAAATCACCCTCGTGATTGGATTGTTGGTACACAAAGTGGACGTCCGGCCATTGTCGCTGGATATCTAACAAAATCTGTGCCATCGTGCGCGTGCCATATACCTCTGGTTTGCGCGTGCCCAGACGGTTCAGATTCGGTCCGTTTAGAATTAAAATCTTCAATCTTCAATCTTCAATGTTTTTATTAGCGTGCGCCGTTAACGGCTAATAAGAATTCATCGTTATCCTCCGTGCGCTCCATATACGCCTTTAGCTTCTCCATCGCTTCCTGCCCGCTCATGTCGCTGAGCATCTTACGGATCGTCCACATGCGGCTCAGCACGTCTGCCGGCAACAGCAGGTCGTCGCGACGTGTGCTCGATGCCGGTATATCGACAGCCGGGAAGATACGCTTGTTAGCGAGCTTGCGGTCGAGCTGGAGCTCCATATTTCCTGTTCCCTTGAACTCCTCGAAGATGAGGTCGTCCATCTTAGAGCCGGTCTCGGTGAGCGCCGTGGCGATGATGGTCAGCGAACCGCCGTTCTCGATGTTACGTGCCGCACCGAAGAAGCGTTTCGGTTTGTGCAGCGCTTGCGCCTCGACACCACCGGACAGCACCTTACCGCTCGACGGAGCAACGGTGTTGTACGCACGCGCCAGACGCGTGATCGAGTCGAGCAAGATCACTACATCGTGACCGCTCTCCACCAATCGTTTCGCTTTCTCATGCACGATATTCGCTACGCGAACGTGGTTATCTGCCGGCTCGTCAAACGTGCTGGCGATCACTTCGGCGTTCACGCTGCGCTGCATATCGGTTACCTCCTCCGGACGCTCGTCGATGAGCAGCACGATCATATACACCTCGGGGTTGTTATTGAGAATGGCGTTGGCTAACTCCTTCAGCAGCACCGTCTTACCGGTCTTCGGCTGGGCTACGATCAGACCACGCTGACCCTTACCAATCGGCGAGAACAGGTCAATCATACGCACGCTCAGGCTGTCGCGGTGGTTACCCACGCAGAGTTTGAACTTCTGATCTGGGAAGAGCGGCGTGAGGTTCTCGAACGCCACACGTTTCTTGGCCAATTCCGGATCGAGACCGTTGATGCGGATCACCTTATCCATCGGGAAGAACTTATCCGGCTGCGGGTTCACGCGAATCGTGCACTCCACCGTGTCACCCGGCTTCAGACCGTACTGACGTACCTGGTCTTTGCTCACATACACATCGTCCGGACTCGGTAAATAGTTATAATCGGCAGAACGCAGGAAGCCGTATCCGTCCGGTGCGCACTCCAGCGTACCCATCGCGATCACGTTCTCACCCAAATCGGGGAGGGTAGGCTGCTCTACTGCGGGTTCTTTCGGCTCTTCAGCTTTCGGTGCCTCCTTCTTTTCATCATTAGGAGCCTTCGGCTCATCATTGAGCACCTTTGGTGCGCTCATTTCATCATTCGGCTGCTTAGCTGCCTCGCTCTTCTTCGGCCGTCCTCTTTTTTTCTTCGGTGCTTCTATAACCTCCGGTTCTACAGCCTTCTTAGCATCCTTCTTCGGAGCCTCCGGCTCAGCATTGAGCACCTTCGGTGCGCTCATTTCATCATTGAGCGGCGCAGCCGCGCTCATTTCCTTCTTCGGCTTCTCCCCTTTCATCTGCGCCATCTGCTCTTTCTCAGAGCCCACCGTGCCGATCTCTTTCTTGGCGATGGCGATCTCGATCTTCTTGGCAGTAGCCTTCACACCGCGCTTACGCTCGCGCTTGGCCGGTTGACCGGCTGCCGCACGGGCATCTTCTTTTGCCTGCACCACAGCTGCACGTTTGTCAGCCTGCGCATCCAGGATGGCATAACTGATCTCGCGGATAGACTGGCTACGACGGGGATTCAGACCCATCTCTTGCGCAATCTCGCGCACTTGGTCGAGCGTCATGCGCTCGAGTTTTTGTAAATCGTATTGCATAAACAAAATAAAATATATTCTTGGAAAAATTCGAAAAAAAGAGACTCTCTTTTCCAAATCCGGTGCAAAGGTACAACAAATATTTGACATATGCAAGTTTTTCTTGGGATTTTTTTCTTTCATTCTTTCATTCTTTCACTCTTTCACTCTTTCACTCTTTCATTCTTTCACTCTTTCATTCCTTTTTGTTGTTTAGTGGGTACCTCCGGTGCCGCACCCCGCCGCCGGCGATTTTTTTTTCTTTTCTTCTTGCACATGTCATTTTTTTGTTGTAATTTTGCAGCAAATTTTGAGACCTCTTTACTGAAAGCGTAATGAGTGGTCATAATTAACCCAAAACGTTTACAATAACTGTTGCCCCCGACACGTATTTAGGGAAAGTATCATGAGACACACCTTGTTCAATGGATTTGTTATGCTATGCCTATTGCTAACTATTCAGCAAGCGCATGCACAATTGGAAGTAGAAACAAACAATAATGTCAAAGTCACCAAGAGTGCGACTATTGGTAATCCTACCTATGATGGGCATGTGTTGTTAAATCTGTTAGGTAGTTCAGATCACACTTCAACTCCATGGTTTGGTATAAAATCACATATGAAAACAGGCACTCTCACTCCTGCAAGTGCAGCCATTGGTATTTATGGACTTGCTGATGCTTCTCCATCCAATAGTTCCATTCATGTCAGCCCTTTGGTCGGCGTGTGTGGAAAAGCAAATACAACATCGTCAACGGGGAATAAATTTGCTGCAGGCATAGCCGGTGTTACCAATTATTACGGAGGAACTGCTATTTATGGCGGTATTAATGGAAGTGCAACATTATCCTTGCCGGATACTCTTATTCCTGGATATTATGCGGGGTATTTTGGCGGAGGAGTGCGAGTTACGGGTACTTTAACGGCTGCTAATGTTACCACTACAAGCGATTTACGTCTCAAACAAAATGTTCAAAATCTCAATCAATCTGCGTGTCGTAATCTTCTTTCACTACGTCCTGTTGAATACAAATTGAAGCTAGATTCTGTATATTATGCATATGAAAAAGATGCAAAAGAAATGACAATTAACCACTACGGATTGATAGCGCAAGAACTACAAGAAGTATTTCCTAATATCGTATATGAAGACGGCTCTGGTTATATGTCTGTCAACTATATAGAACTAATTCCGGTTCTTATCAAAGCCGTTCAAGAACT
>CAMHQP010000026.1 GCA_946187555.1 uncultured Bacteroidales bacterium | reverse complement strand
CCGTAGTGGCGAAGAAGAGCATCGCACACATGACCCAACGCCAGTTGGTCATGACAGCTTTCTTAACGTCATTCATAAATTTACAATTTTACAATTTACAATTGATATTATTTCCGACACGCAGAAATAATGTCGAAGCATTCTTTGCACTTATCAGTCACGTATTTCCAGTCGCCGGCTTTTACTTTGTCGGACGGGAAGAGTTTGCTACCCATACCTACGCAGTATACACCTGCAGCGAACCATTTCTCGAGGTTCTCTTTCTCCGGAGCCACACCACCGGTAACCATGATCTTCGACCACGGCATCGGAGCCATCAGACCCTTCACAAGGTTCGGACCTACTACATCACCTGGGAACACTTTCGTGAAGTCGCAACCTACTTCCTGAGCCAGACCGATCTCACTTGGAGTGAGGCAACCCGGACAATAGGTCACGCAACGACGGTTGCAGACAACCGCGATGTCCTTGTTGAACAACGGACCTACTACGAAATTAGCGCCCAACTGCAAGTACAGCGAAGCTGTCGGGGCATCTACAACGCTACCGATACCAAGTGCCAATTCCGGGCACTCTACAGCAACCCACTTGCTCAGTTCGCCGAACACCTCGTGAGCAAAATCGCCACGGTTGGTGAACTCGAAAGCACGTACACCGCCTTCGTAGCAAGCCTTAATCACGTTCTTGCAAACCTCTACATCTTTGTGGTAGAAAACAGGAACCATCGGAGCGGCCTTTATCTTAGCCATCACCTCAAACTTATCAAATTTAGCCATAATTATTCTTTTTTAACGTTGAACTCGTCCGTTTGCGTTACCGCCTGCAAGGCTCAGAACCTCATCCTCGCTTACGAGGTTGTAGTCGCCGTTGATAGTGTGCTTCAATGCCGAAGCTGCAACTGCGAACTCAAGAGCCGATGCCTGGTCACCCGGATATTTGAGCATACCGTGAATCAGACCGCCGGAGAAGCTGTCACCACCACCTACGCGGTCGATGATCGGGTTGATCTCGTAGCGTTTGGATTGATAGAACTCCTTACCGTTGTAGATCATCGCCTTCCAGCCGTTGAACGTAGCGCTGTAGCTCTCGCGAAGCGTCGAAACAACGTACTTGAAGCCGAACTCCTTCATCATCTGCTCGAAGATGCCCTTGTAGCCCTCAGCATTGGTCTCGCCGCCTTCTACATCTGCATCCGGCTTGAAACCGAGACAGAGTTCTGCATCTTCCTCGTTACCGATACAAACGTCAACGTACTTCATCAGCGGACGCATGATCGAGATAGCTTTCTCGCTCGTCCACAGTTTCTTGCGGAAGTTGAGGTCAACCGATACGGTTACACCGTGACGTTTTGCAGCCTCGCAAGCCAATTTGGTGATCTCTGCAGCCTTGTCCGAGATAGCCGGCGTGATACCGCTCCAGTGGAACCATGCTGCACCTTCCATGATCTTGTCGAAGTCAAAATCCTTCGGATCAGCCTCAGCGATCGCCGAGTGAGCACGGTCGTAGATAACTTTCGACGGACGCATCGAAGCACCGGTCTCGCAGTAGTACAGACCTACGCGGTCACCGCCACGAACGATATAATCGTCCTTCACACCGTAACGACGAAGCGAGTTAACAGCAATCTGACCGATCTCATGTTTCGGCAGTTTGGTTACCAGATAAGCCTCGTGACCATAGTTAGCGCACGAAATAGCTACGTTAGCCTCACCACCACCGGGGATGATACGGAAGTGATCAGATTGAATGAAACGATCTTGTCCTTCCGGACTCAGGCGAAGCATAATCTCGCCCAAAGTAATAATTTTAGCCATGATATTTAAAATTTAAAATAGTTTTTAGCATTATTATAGCAGATGTCTTCTACCATCTGTTGAACGCGGGCTTTCTCATAGCCGGTGTACGGGATCATACCGTTCTCTATATCATTACCGAGGATGTTACACAGCGTACGGCGGAAATACTCGTGACGCGGATAGCTGAGGAACGAACGGCTGTCGGTCAACATACCAACGAGACGGCTCAACAGACCAAGGTTCGAGAGCGCCATCATCTGCTTCTCCATACCGTCCTTCTGATCGAGGAACCACCAGCCCGAACCGAACTGAATCTTGCCCGGTACCGAACCGTCCTGGAAGTTACCCAGCATCGTTGCGATTACCTCGTTCGCGCACGGGTTGAGGTTATAGAGAATGGTCTTAGCGAGGTGTCCTTCGCTGTTCATCTCATCGAGGAAATGACTCATTGCTTTTGCGGTCGTAAACTCACCGATGGAGTCAAAACCGGTGTCTGCGCCGAGTTGCGCGAACATCTTCGAGTTGTTGTTACGGATCGCGCCGTAGTGGTATTGCTGCGTCCAACCCGAAGCGTAGTCCATCTCTGCCTGAGCGTGGAGATAAGCGTGCTTGTACTGACGAATCTCGTAAGCGCTGAGTGCTTTGCCGGCGAGTGCTTTTTCGAAGATTGCATTGATCTCTGCGTCGGTGTAGGGCTCATCGTAGAACTCCTCGATTCCGTGGTCGGAGAGACGGCAACCCATCGACTCAAAGAAGTCATGGCGTTTCTGGAGCGCATCTACCATGTCCGCGAAGTTGCGAATCTCCACGCCGGCTACCTTAGCCAGTTTTTCAATATAAGCCTTCCAAGTAGCGGCTTCGATATTCATACCTGCGTCAGGACGCCAAGTCGGCAACATACGTACCTCAGCCTTTGGATCGTCCTTCAGCATCTTGTGCCACTCGAGGCTGTCAGCCGGATCATCGGTCGTACAAACCAACTCAACATGGTAGTGTTTCATCAGTCCCTGCGGACAGAACTTAGGATCGTTAGCAATCAGGTCGTTGCACTTGTCGTAGATTGCACGAGCGGTCTCGGGATTTAAACGCTCTTCAATACCGAAAGCGGTCTTCAGCTCCAGATGTGTCCAGTGATACAACGGGTTCCTGAACGTATAAGGCACTGTCTCTGCCCATTTCTCAAATTTCTCCCAATCGGTAGTGTCCTTACCGGTGCAGTATTTCTCGTCCACACCGTTCGAACGCATTGCGCGCCATTTGTAGTGGTCACCCATGAGCCAGATCTGTGCGATCGACTCAAAACGCTTGTTCTCGGCAACCATCTGCGGGATTAAGTGACAATGGTAATCGATGATCGGCATCTTCGCCGCATGATTGTGATACAACTCCTGCGCAGTAGCTGTTTGCAGCAGGAAATCTTTGTCCATGAAAGGCTTCATAATGTATTATTTTTTAGTTAAATGATTTACGCGTTTTATCACGGTGCAAAGTTACTGCTTTTTTTGCAATCATATGTGTAAAAATTGACACAAATAATACACATTATCGTTTTTCTGCACCGATAGTGGTAGGATCGCCATGTCCCGGGTACACTCGCGTAGCCGGAGGAAGTTCAAACAATGTCCACAAAGAGTTAATCAATAGATTCATATCACCCCCCGGTAAATCGGTTCGACCGTACCCCATCCGAAAGAGCGTATCGCCGGATAGCAACAAGTTGTCTTCCGGTCGGTAAAGACATATCGAGCCCGGTGTATGTCCCGGTGTATGCAGCACTTGAAAGAAAGGAATGGCCTCGGGAAGCGGTTCTATAGGAAAGGACTCTGCTGTGGCGCGGATACCAAACAAGTTATATTGTTGCTGCATTGCCTGCGCCATCGGGATATCCGCCTCGTGCATCTTCACCGGCGTGTGCCACTGTTCGCATGCCCACTTGGCTCCCCACAGATGATCCAGATGACCATGCGTGGCGATGATTGCCTGAATGTTCAGATTGTTCATCTGCACATAACGATAGAGTGTCTGTTGCTCATACGGATTCGAGCACGCAGGATCGATCAGCAGGGCATTCCCCGCCGCATCGGAAACGACGTATGTATTGGTCGCAAAAGGACCAAACTCCATCGATTTTATTTCCAACATTGTTTGCATATATCCGGACTTTGTTTGAGCACGGCCTTACGAAAAGCAAGTGCCCGCTCATTACTGAAGAGTGCCTCCAACGACTCTTTCATTATATTCCCGTACGCATGCGCATGAGCTTTGTCGTAGCAGCAAGGAAGCACCTCACCGGTCGTTGTGATCACCACGCCGCTCCATACGCGCAGACAACCACTTCCTATCGGTTTACGGTGATAGCGTCCGTCTGTGCCCTTCGTATAACGGCTATACCGCTCGTCCGAAGGCATTAAGGGATGACCGTTTGAATAGTCATATAACTGCGCGGTCTTAAAAACCAACCTATCTGCCCCGAGTGCCTTGTACTGCTTTTTGAACTCTTTCCACTCGTGCTCGTTCGAGCGCAAACGCAGGCATTGTAACTCGATGGTCGTATTGCCATGCAGACGATTCTTCGCTGCTCTCAACCAAGACAAAGCATGCATGCATTGTTCGAGGCTGCCTCCTACCCGGTAGGCTCCGTAACTCTCTTCCGTCAGACCGTCCATAGAGACGATGATCTTACTCAACCCCGCTTTCACCAGTTCCTCTGCCATTTGGAACGTTAGTGCTTGCGCGTTCGTGCTCACAATCGTATAGAGTCCCCGCTCGTGCGCCTCGCCAATCATCCGAGGCAAGTCTTTGTGAAGGAGGGGTTCGCCCTGAAAATAGAACTGCACCGTGTGCGCATAAGGCGTTATCTGCTCCAACACCCGCTCCCACACTTCGCGCGACATGAACCGCTCACCACGATCCGCTAAACGCTCACCTTTACGAGCCCCTACCGGACATTCCGGACAGTGCAACTGACAGATTGCCGCCGGTTCAACGGAAACGAACATAGGTCTATGAACGATACGCACCGAGCCAAAGAGACTCAGTGCATAACTAACGTAGCAACGCAACGCGTTGCGCACGCGCGAACCTATATATTTAATGGATCGCAATCTTGTTGATACGACGCTCGTGGCGCTCGCCTTCAAAATCCGTCTGGAAGAAGGTACGAACGATATCCAGAGCTTGAACAGCGGAAACGAAATTAGCCGGCAGACCCAATACATTCGCATTGTTGTGCGCGCGAGCCAATTCTGCTAATCTGGGTTCCCAGCACAATGCTGCGCGGATGCCCTGATGTTTGTTCGCCGTCATGCAGATACCGTTACCGGTCGAGCAGATAACGATACCGAACTCAAACTCACCCTTCTCAACGGCTTCTGCCAGAGGGTGCGCGAAGTCAGGATAGTCACAACTCTCGGTGCTGTAGCAACCAAAATCTTTTACTTTAGCACCGTTATCCTCCAAAAACAACTGCACTTTCTGCTTGAGCGCAAAACCTGCGTGGTCACTTGCCAACGCGATGGTCATTTCCGAAAAACTTTTCATATCTTGTTCTATTAAAAAATTATTGCCAAATTACCAAACATCAACTTACAAGCGATCGCCAGCACGATGATACCAAAGAACTTACGGATGATATACAAGGCTGTGTTGCCCAGATATTTCGTTAACCAATTGGTTCCGATCAATACCAAGTACAGGGTAATCATACAGAGTACCAACGCAATACATAGATTGCCGGTGCTGTACTCCGCCGTGATAGCAAGCAGGGCAGTAAACGCACCGGGACCCGCGTACATCGGGAAAGCCAAAGGCACAATCGAACTACCCGATCCCACTTCGCCTTCTAATTTATCATTCTGGAAAATCACGATATCCAATACCATCTCCAGCGCCATCAAGAAAATGACAAAACCACCGGCGATCGCAAAATACTCGATTTGCACGCCGAAGAGTTTAAGTATCCATTCGCCCAAGAACAGGAATGCCAACAGAATAATGAGACTCGCGATACATACCTTTCCCGCATGTATTTTGATACCCCGCTGCTCCATCGCTATCGTAATAGGAATATTGCCGAACGGGTCGATAATGGCAATCAGGAAGATAAAGGACGATAACACCTGCCATATATCAAATTCACCGAAGAATTCTTGTAATGTATTCATAGCATTTTACCGAATTAGGCCACAAAATTACAAAAATTCTTGCATATATGCAAATTTTTTACTACTTTTGCACCGATTTTTCGAAAATATATAATTTTATACTAGTATGATAAACAGTCAAGACATCAAAAACGGCGTATGCATTCGCATGGACGGCCGTCTGTATTTTGTAATTGAGTTTTTGCACGTTAAGCCGGGTAAAGGTAACACCATCATGCGTGTTAAGTTCAAAGATGTAGTGGACGGTCGCGTTTTGGAGCGCCGCTTCAACATCGGTGAGAAGCTGGAAGATGTACGCGTTGAGCGTCGTCCGTACCAGTTCCTCTACAAGGAAGGTGCAGACTACATCTTCATGAACAACGAGACCTTCGAGCAAGTGCCTATCGCGCATGACCTCATCACCGGTGTAGACTTCCTCAAAGAGGGTATGACCGTTGATGTTGTTTCCGATGCTACCACCGACACGATCCTGTTCGCTGAACTGCCGACGAAGGTAGAGTTGCAGATCACCTACACGGAGCCGGGTCTGAAGGGCGACACCGCTACTAACACTCTCAAACCGGCTACCTTGGAGACCGGCGCTGAGATTCGCGTTCCGTTGTTTATCAACGAGGGCGAGATCGTTCGCGTAGATACCCGTGACGGTTCCTACTGCGAGCGCGTTCGTTAAGTCGTTCACACACAGCCGATGGCTGGTTTAGCAGACATAAAAAGACCTGTTGAGACGGAGTGGAAACGGTACGAACGGCTGATGCATGATTGCATGCAGGCCGACGAACGTTTGCAACAAACCGTACTCCAATACATCGCGGCACGCAGCGGCAAACAGCTGCGGCCGCTGATTGTATTGTTATGCGCACAGTTATGCAATCCGGTCACGGACAAGACCCTGCGCGCAGCAGTTGCACTGGAGATGCTGCATAACGCCAGCCTCGTCCATGACGATGTAGTCGATAGTTCGGACACCCGCCGCGGACAACCTGCCGTACATACGCAGTGGAGCAATAAGGTGGCTGTCCTGACCGGCGATTACATGCTCGCCAAAGTGATCGGACTCGTGGCGGAGGTACGTAACATCCGCATTCTGGAGATTGTCTCTAACTTAGGGCGTAACCTCAGCAGCGGTGAGATGCTGCAACTGCATTTCGGGCAGTCGATGTGGATCGATGAAGAGCGTTATCTGCGGGTCATCGACCAGAAGACCGCACAACTCTTCCAAGCTTGCGCAGAAGCCGGTGCGGAGAGTGCCGGTTGTACCCCGCGCCAACGCAATGCGCTACGTGAGTACGGACGCCTGCTCGGACTATGTTTCCAGATCAAAGATGATATCTTCGACTATAGTGACTTGGAGGAGTTAGGCAAACCGACCATGAGTGATTTGCGTGACGGCAAAGTGACGTTGCCGCTCATCGAAGCCCTGCGACGCGCGCCGCAAGAAGAGGCCGAAGAGATTCGCAAAAAAGGCGAGCGTATATGCGAAGCGTCCGTGACACCGGAAGAAGAGACACGACTCCTCGAAGAGATCAAGTCCTTCGTGCTGCGCTTCCACGGCGACGAGTATGCCGTACAGAAGATGTTGGGCTATAAAAAACAAGCCACGGAAGCCTTGAGTATCTTCCGTGACAGTTCTGAAAAAAACAGCCTCTTGGCCTTACTCGACTACGCCATCAATCGTGTTCAGTAATTGTTCGCGAAGGGCTTCATCGGAAATCGTATTGAGAACATCTTTCATAAACGCGTTAACCAAGAGTTGACGCGCTTTTTGTTTGTCGATACCTCGTTGCTGCATGTAGAAAAGCGCGGACTCATCGAGTTGTCCTGTGGAGGCACCATGCGTCGCTTTCACATCGTCCGCGTATATCTCCAACTGCGGTTGGGTGCGCATCTCGGCCTCCTCACTCAACAGCAGATTGCGATTCGTCTGATGCGCCTCGGTCTGCTGGGCATCCTTCACGATCTTCAAATCACCTATGAACCGTCCGCGGCTATGATCATCCAACACGAACTTAATCAACTGATTCGATGTACCGCCGCCCACGGCATGCTTCACATGCGTCTCGGTCGTCACCGCATCCTCGCCCTTTAGGTATGCGAGCGCGTAGATCTCCGTCTCGCAGCCTTCGCCGAGTTGCTCAATGGTGATACGGTTAGTACCCGGCGCAAAATTGACCACAACGATCTTCACGCGCGAACCGGCCTCTTGCGCTATCTGCAAATCGACCACAGGCTCGTTAACAAAGACCCGCTCAAATATGTCACCCTTGGAGACCTTCATAGCCTTTCTCTTCGAGTTCGAGTGCCAGCGTCTTGTCGCCGGTCTTCACGATCTTGCCGTCTGCCAACACATGCACAAAATCCGGCACGATATAATCCAATAGACGCTGATAGTGGGTGATGACAATCGAGGCGTTCTGCGGGGTCTTGAGGCGGTTAACACCCTCTGCTACGATACGCAACGCATCGATATCCAGACCGGAGTCCGTCTCATCTAATATAGCCAGACAAGGCTCTAACATCGCCATCTGGAAGATCTCGTTTTTCTTCTTTTCTCCTCCGGAGAAGCCTTCGTTCACCGAGCGATTATTCAGTTTGTCCGGCAACTCCAGCATTTTCTTCTTCTCGCGCATCAGCCCCAGAAACTCTTTCGCACTCAGCGGCTCTTTGCCTTCGTACGCACGCTTGGCATTAAGGGCAGTGCGCATAAAATTGGTCATGCTCACACCCGGTATCTCGACGGGATACTGAAAACTAAGGAACACGCCTGCGCGTGCGCGCACCTCGGGTTCCATCGTCAAGAGGTTTTCGCCGCGCAAGTACACTTCGCCTGCCGTCACCTCGTACGCCGGATTGCCGGTCAAGACGGCCGATAACGTACTCTTGCCCGCTCCGTTAGGCCCCATGATAGCGTGTACCTCACCTTCGTTGATCACGAGGTTAACCCCCTTCAGTATCTCTTTGCCGCCTATCGAAGCGTGCAGATTCTCTATTCGCAATAACTCATTCATCCATTCACCCTTTCATCCATTCATCCATTACAACTGACTCATCACCACTTCACCTACAGCCTGCAGCGTGGATTTACTTATATGATCCATATTATCCTGACGCGTATGCCACCAGAACGGGAAACCCGTCGCATTGCGGATGTCATAGTGGATCACGTCCACGCAGGGGATGCCGGCGATATAATTGATGTAATAATGATCATCCGTAATCGGGTACGACTGCTGGGTATTGAATAGCGTGCCGTAGCCTAACTGCTCAGCCGAATGCCAGATCTGCTGCTGGTAGTTAGCGGCATACTGGGTCGAGTATAGCTCTCTCGGGAACGAAGCATCCGGCGCACCTACCATGTCGAGCACGATACCGAATTTATAGCGCGCGGAGATTTGTCCTTCTGCCGCTTTGCGTGCATAACTGGTAGCCCACAGTTGCGACCCCAGACACCAGGTGTCTTCGCGCTCCAGACCCGTATAGACACGCGGCGTACCCATATCTTCGCAGTCAAAGAAGATGATATCCACCGGAGTCGTGAAGGTCGAATCCGCGATTCGGAGACCTAACTGACGTGCTACTTCGAGCAACACGCCTACACCACTCGCGCCGTCATTGGCACCGGGCACGTTATAGAAACGATCCTGATAATCGGCTTCCTCGTCGCACCAAGGACGCGTGTCATAATGAGCACCCAACAGAATACGCGGACGATCCTTCGTCTCTTCGGTATAGAAATGACCAACGATATTATATATCTGCTGATTCTCGCCGCGATAGTCGGGCATAAATCCTTTCTGCAGTTCTACTTCCGCTCCCAGCGCCCGCAGTTGTTCGATCAGCCACACTGCGCATTGCGTATGCGCCGCACTATTCGGCACACGCGGACCAAAGGCCATCTGGCGCTCGATATACACGTACGCACTATCCGAGTTAAAAGCCGGCCGCTCGATCACGGCCGCTTTCTTAGAACAGGACACTAAGATACCCAGGGTTCCTAGGACTCCTAGGATGCCTAATAAAAATTTTCTTCTCATCATCGTATATTCGTTTCGCTGATCGAAGTGTGGTTCTGGATCGCACGAATCGTGTGCGCGATAGGTACAGCGAGACTCTCAATATGCAGTTTGGAACAACAACTCGGATCTATCGGCAACGAATCGGTGCAAACCAGCTCCTCCAGCGCCGACTCCTCGATACGCTGGCAAGCATTACCACTCAGCACCGCGTGGGTCACCACCGCACGAACGGTCTTGGCGCCACCTTCCTTCATCACCTCGGCTGCTTTGCAGAGCGTACCGGCTGTATCAGCGATATCATCGAAAATAACGACATCTTTGCCATACACATCACCCAGCACTTTGATCTCCGACACCTTATTGAAGTCCGGACGGTTCTTATAGCAGATGACCATCGGAACCTCGCGGTCGGTCAGGATATGCAACTTCTTCGAGAAATTAGATGCCCGCTTCGAACCACCCACATCCGGCGAGGCCACAATCAGTTTTTTGAGGTTGAGCGAAGCTACGTACGGTGCCAATACATTCGATCCGTAGATGTGATCCACCGGGATATCGAAGAAGCCCTGAATCTGGTCGGCGTGCAGATCAACCGTAATGACGCGGTCGGCACCTGCCGTCTGCAGCATGTTCGCTACCAACTTGGCGCCGATCGACACACGCGGTTTGTCCTTACGATCCTGACGCGCCCAACCGAAATACGGAATGACCGCTATCACTTTCGATGCACTCGCACGCTTAGCCGCGTCGATCATCAGCAACAACTCCATGAGGTTGTCGCTCGACGGACAAGTGGACTGAACCAGATACACGTTTTGACCACGAACGGACTCTTCGAAGTAAGCACAGAACTCGCCGTCGGAGAAACGATCGACATGCACTTTGCCGAACTGGCAGCCCAACTCGGCACAAACTTGTTGTGCCAGAGCCTGACCCTTCGAGCCGGCAAAAATCTTAAACCGATTATTGTTTTCCATTATTTTTTGTTTTTCTTTGCACTCTTGTTTTGCGCATTAGGCTGCGCCAGCAACTGCTCAAAAGCCTTCGACTCGCAGCGCAGCTTACCGTCCGAAAGACGGATGATATCTTCTTTGATACGCCCCATGCCGGATTCCTGATCGCGGTTCCAGACGAGGTTGCGCTGACGCATACATTGTGCGATGTACACCTCAAGCGAATCCCGTTCCTTACCGGCCGGAAGGCTCGATGCATAAGCGATCATATCTTGCACTATCCGCCCGTAGTTGCGCAGCCGAATAGGCGCCGATTCTCTTCGTAATTGCATAGTATTACTCTTTCTTGCGAATCAGATAAATCATCGTCGGGAAGTGGTCTCCGTAACCGTTTTGCCAAACGCCAGCTTTGTGCGTACGCAGCGGAGCACCCTTGTCCTTACCCTCTTGAACGGTCAGGAACGGTTTGTTGAACACTTGCGATTTCCAATATGCCCATCTGCCGCTGTCCTTGTCTTCGTTCAGCAACGGCTCGGAGATGATGATCTGGTCGAACAGGTTCCAACTGCCGTTGTAATACAGCGTACCGGTTCCGTTAGCCAAGTGGATCCACATCGTGTTGTACCAGCCCTTCGGCTCCACCTGCTGCGGTTTTTTGCGCGCTTTGAGCACGTCTTTGCAACTGTGGTTATCCGGGTCATCGTTCAAGTCACCCATGATGATGATCTTCGCATTCGGCTCTTTCTTGTAAATCGAGTCGCATATCTGCATCGTCAGCATGGCTGCCGTGTCACGACCGGGACGACTCGACAACTCACCGCCGTAACGGCTCGGCCAGTGGTTCGTTATCATATGGATCTTCTCCGGCTTGCCGTCACCCATCAGGTAACCAGAAACGAGCAACTGCAAACGGGTCTTGATCACACCACCATCCGCATAATGAGCTTTCAACTCATAGCCCTTGACCGTGGACGGTTTGAACAATATCGAGTCATACAAAAAACCTACATCCACACCACGGCGATCCGGGCCTTCCAACAAAATCGGTTTCAGACGACGACCGTACTTGCTGTTCGTCTCAGCGCACAGGTCATATAAACAACCGATATTCTCTACCTCGGCTACACCGATACATGCAGCGCCGCGCGGATCATAATCCGTACCGAGCTGTGCCACGGCATAACCCATCCGTTTGATCTTGTTCTCGTACTTCATCGACGTCCATTTCATACCGCCGTCCGGCAAGTACTCGTAGTCGTTCTTACCCTCGTCATGAATCGTGTCGAAGAGGTTCTCCAGATTGTAGAAAGCGATGCAGCGAACATACTGACCCTTGCTCAGGTTCTCGTCCGCAGCTTGTTTCTTGTTTCCCGCGCTCATCGAAGCGCTGAACGTCAGCAGCAATGCCGCTACCCAAAGAAATGTGTGTTTCATAATATATAATTTGTTGTCATTTTTCAAATCCGCCTGCAAAGATACTACAAAAATTGCATATATGCAAATTTTGGGACATTTTTTTTGCCGGGCGGCGAGTTATTCCACCTTTTTTGCTCGCATAAAGCCCGCCGGCTCGTCTTCCGTGTCACTTTCACCTCCTTGTACCGCAAAATGAATCTGGTTCTTTCCGAATCGCTCGTTGATGCTGTCGATGGCCTGCATCAGCCGTTTCTGTTTCGTGCGGTCTTCTGCCTGTTGCGGAGCAAACAGATCCAACTGCATCCCGCTATTACTCTGCAACTGACTCAAGATCACGCCGGCTTGTTTGTACTGATAGCGCGGTTGGTAGATCCGCCCCAGGAGGGTGCTTACAGCTTGCATGACAGTGCGGGTGTCATCGGTCGGCGTCGTCAACTTAAGCGTGTCGTCCGCGTTGTATTGCGCCAAGTCCGTTCGGTGGCGGTTAGTAGCCAGAAAAACCGTTACTGCACCGCATAACGACCCTTGCTCGCGCAGACGCCGCGTAGCGGCGGTGGCATAGTTACTTAACTTCCGCAGCAACACGGTCTTACTGTCCGTCATATGCGCAAAAGTGCGGCTGTACATGATGCTCTTCTGCCGCTCGTGACTCGCTAACGTGATAGCCGGTTCTCCGCGTAACTCTTTCCACGTACGAACACCCGTTACGCTGAATAACTGACGCACCCACGCCTCGCTCTTCTGCGTGTAGTCGAGTGCGGTCTGAATACCTTCTTGACTTAGTTTCTTGATACTCCGCCGACCGATACCCCACACATCCGCAATAGGCACTCTCGCCAAGGCTTGTTCGCGCTTCTCAGCAGGCATCACGCAGATCCCTTCGTACCCCGGATAATGCTTCGCGAACCACGTCGCCGTCTTCGCTAACGTATAACTCATGCCGGCACCGCAACTGACGGGGATACCGGTCTTCTCCCCAATGAGGTTCTTGAGCTTCAGCAGGTACCCGCGCAAACGGATCGGATCGTCGTCCGGCATCGTGCCGAAAAACTCATCCACGCTGTACTGAACGAAGTCCAACACCATCTCCGTCTGCCGCACATGCTCCATGATCTGATGCGAGATATCGTGGTACAACTGATGATGCACGTCGATCACCGTAACGTGCTGTTTCTCAATTAGTTGACTCACCTGAAAAAGCGGATTGCCGCGCTTCAAACCCACAGCTTTCGCCTCCTGGTTGAGCGCCAAGATAATACCTCCGTTGTTGCCGTTATCGTTCGCCACCACCACAGGCGTCCCCCGCAGTTCCGGCCGCGATATCAACTCGCAACTCACAAAGAAATTATTACAATCCAGATGAATATACATATCCGTTTATTTCGGCTACAAAAGTACTACAAAAAAATAACATACGCAAGAAAAAACACAAAAAAGAGAGTGAATTTGACGAGGACTTCGTTCTATGTCCTGTCAACCCACAAACGGATGAGCTTGTTTGTATTCGTGGAGCAAGGAATTAAATTTCCAAGCACGGGCAGTGGTGTAAGTTTTGCCGTTAGAGGCAATGTGTTTGGCGGACTCGAAATCGGCTGCCAATTGAGCTTTGGCTTCCGGAGAGGTCAGAAGCTTGAGTTGAGAATTGGCGTACTTGAAGGCAGCAGAGTTCCATTTCTGGCGAGGAGACTGATTTTTCTGATAGTCTTCGTCGCGTTCACGATAGAATTGTCTGCCATTTCGCATGTAAAAATAACCTCTGTCGCGGTTATACGTCTTACCGTGGATCTGTTCGATACCTGAAGATGCTATTATTCTTGACATAAAAAAGATGGGTTTAAAAAGTATATTATATATAAATATATAATATAGTATTGTACATAAATTTGGGCTTATTTTCGGGTCGACATTGGCTTCACGTTGGCTTTGACTGTCGCTTCACCGTCGCTTGACCGTCGTTCGACCGTCGTTCAACATACCTATCGGTGGCAAAGGTACACAAAAAATCCCACATATGCAAATATATGCGGGACTTTTTTGCAAGTTTCTTATATTTTCTCCTTATCTTACCTCTTGGCCAGTGATCGTATACACCTTGTCTCCGCGGATGATGAGGAGTTGACCGTTGAGTATGATCTTACCGTTTGAGCTATCAAAAGTTCCGATGAAACCGGGTGTTTCTTCTATTCCCGTTGGTATTTCTTGAGCCTCTGGATTTCCAGGAATGACAGGTGGTGTAGGAATGACTTCATCACCGCCTTCTATCAGTACACCGGGATATCCCGTGGTGGCAAACGCGCCGGTATAAACATGTAAAGGAGTGCCGTTTGCATCAAGCGTAGAGAGGACGTAATTATATCGCGAAGCGGCATCCAGACCGGTCACTTTGAAGGAAAGCGTATAAGGCTGACTGTCATCGGCATTGTCCATCGGTGCTCTTCTGCCCGGCGCGGAGAAAGAGATACCCAGGAGCTGTCCGTGGTTGCCGAGTGTCAGTTTGCAGAAAACCGCTCCGTCTTTGTAGATATCTATCTGGTAAGAATGTGCGGCACTATCCGTCGGCCACGTAAAATCAGCAGTCGTCACTGCGGCATCGACTGTCACGGTGCGCTGGATCATCGCTGAGTCCGGCACATCCGCCATGCGGAAACGTCCCCAATAGGGATGTTCACGATATTGTTTGCGGCTGTCCGGCAACACACTCAACCATGCACTATCGGGAATGTCTGCCAATGTGCCTTCGGTAACCATCGGCGGTACTGCTGCCCAAACGGTGATATGCGTAACGGCACTATCTCCTTTGAAGGCGTTGTCGCCGATAAGCGTCACGTTCTTTCCAATAGAGATTTCACGCAAGGCACTCCAGTTTTCAAAGGCATTGCCGCCAACGGCTACCACTTTATCAGGGATATAAAGCGAGTCCTGACCGGTAATATTACTAAACGCATTCTCTCCTATATAAGTCACCCGTTCGGGTATGCGGACATCAGCCAATAGATTGCAGTTATAGAACACATTCGCGCCTATCTCCGTCAGGTTTTCTGGCAATTCCGCTTTCTCAAGCAGTACACAACTCTCAAAAGCACCCGAACCTATCTTTTGCAAAGTGGTAGGCAGAGAGACATACGTCATCTTTTTGCATTCTTGAAAGGCATATTTGCCGATTTCCTTCACACCCTCCGGCAAAACAATACTGTCTCCATTATATTCATGACACAGGTAGTTGGGAATATACTCCACGCTGTCCCCGAAAATGATTTTCTTAAATGACAACGCATATCCCGAACCGATATCCAGAGGACTGTCCCAGTCTCTCGTCGGGTCAGTCGGGTGTTTCGCATTCCAAACAACGGCATCCAAATTAGGAAAACTCCACCAACCTATCTGTTTGTTAGATTTGAATGTGGCAGGAATATAGAGCGTGTCGCGTAACAAGATAGACTTGTCATTCCCTTGAGCATCCCAGTTATGAAATATAGTACCTGCAATGGTTTCCAGGCAATCGGACCATTTAACCTTTGTTAAGGCATTGCAACCGAAGAACACGCCTCGTCCTATATACTTTACGCCGCGACCTAAATCGCAGTATTGCAGCGCGCTACAGGAATGAAAAGCATATTCGCCTACTGAATCGACAGAAGAGGCAAATACCACTGTGTCCAATTGCGTAAATGAGTACGAGAACGCACTTGCGCAGACAGAAGTTACTCCTTCTTCTATCTCCAAGCGCTTTGCAGTATATGGATAACTCCTTTCGGTTATAGCCCCGTTACCGTAGATTCGCAACACTTGGGTAGAATCATTATACTCCCATTGTACATTCTCTCCGCACACGCCGTTATACACCGTCGCGGATAGGCTGCTTGCCATCCAAATCAGGCAAACAAGAATAATTGATACTTTCGTTTTCATGATCGTATATTACTTGATTTGGTTTCCTCGTATATCGTACATCCGTCCTTCGCGCAGGATAATAATTTGTCCGTCACGCAGTACCTTCTGAATGCTGATGTCTGACGGTTGAAGGCTCTCCATCCCAGTTGTTACTCCGTTTTCCCCTTTCGTGCGAAACGAACCCTTCGTACTCTCCACCGTCTTGCCGTCCGCAGCAATGCCTTGCACGGAATACCAGTAGTTGGTAGCAGAAATCAAGCCATCCAAGGTATAACTCAATTGCTCCACTTCTGCGTATCTTGCCGGCGCATGGCGTATGAAGTTGATGGAAATCACACGTCCGTATTTGTCGAATACCACATAACAGATTTCTTCTGTCTGTGCCGCATCCGCGTAGACGTGCAGTACATAGGTCTCTGCGCCTTCCACGGCTCCCCATGTGAAGACCGCACTCGTCTCTTCTTCCTCGATATCCACCGGCATTCGCGGAGCATCTACATTCTGGCGAAGCGGTGTGTAATAATAGGTCGCCATGTAGGATTGATTCGGATATTTCGTGTAACTGTAAACGACATCCTTCACGCGCTTGGAAGCCGGTTGCTCTTGAATATATTCGCCGTAGTCCAAATCTGCCTCGTGCGCCAGGCGGTAACTATTGGGTGAAAGCACGGGATAAGCCGTTACGTCCGCCGCATAGGTGTACACCCGGAGCGACTCGTCTTCCGGTCCGCCACAGGTGTTAATACGTTTCCATCGGGAAGTGACATCTCCGTCTTCGTCACGCTCCACGCCGGTGAGCAGCAAGCGTCTGCTCGTCACACCCGCGCAGTCCCAGTTGCCGTTGTTCATCTTGTAGTGCTCCTCCGTGACCCAGCCGAGGTGGTTGTCCTCGTAGAAATACACATACTTGTCCATCGGCACAGCGTGCGTACTGTCCTTGCTGATACCAAAAGTGATACGCTCGCTCACCCTGCCTGCTTCGTCATATATCGTCTGCGTGCGGTCATCACTTGTATAGCCGGCTTTCCAACCGTCGCTTTTGGGGGAGTCGGTATATGCATACCAAAGCAATGTGCGGTAGGCAACAGGGTCATTGTCCTCATAGTACAGATAGCGCTTGCGGGTGATAACCGGCGTTCCTCCTGTCCTTTTTACCCCTTGCTCGTAGAGGCGTCCCTGTGCATCATAGACCAAGTCATAGTCCATGGAATCGGTAATAATGGAATCTCCTTCCCAACTGAACGTATAGGACATCGCCAGATTACCCTTCTCGTCTTTCACCTCGTGCGTATAACTGTCCGTGCGTGACGGCGTACCGTTTATCTCCCATGCGCCTGTCTCTGGATTCCGGCGGTATTTCGTACTCTCTGCCACCTTCGTACAACTGCCTACCGGAAAATAACGATAGACGGTGTAAGAAGTCGTGTCCTTGACGTGCATCGCCGAGTCAAAACTGCATTCGGAGTCTTTGGTTTTGCGGCCGAAAGCATCGTATTCGGACAGATGTACATATCCCCGGGCGTAGCGCAAATACCATCCCTGACTTGCTCCGCTTTTCGCAAAGAAATCAATATACCCGCCACTGTAATCATAATCGTCCCGGCGGTAGAGATCCCATTCGGGGATATACGTGAACGTATATATATTGGAGGGAACCCACTGCTCATTGCTCCGGTTGTATTCAACTGCCGTCAAAGGTTCACCGTTAAATCCGAAAGACACATTCCGCCAGTACCCGTTTTTAGACTTCCAGTTGCCGTCCTCGTCACGCTCTTCCACCAAGTTATAGTAATTCTCAAAACCATAGGTGTACGTACGCGAAGTGGTTCGCTTGTTAGCCTGAATGGTCACCGTCTCCGTACAGTTCTCTCCGTACGTCTCCTCGCGTACATAGGTCCACTCCGTCTGCGCCGTGTCGCGCGCCCTCTCTATGGTATGAATCTTCTTTCCCTGTTCGTCAAAATCGGTAATCCGCCATATACGGTTACACGTAAGTATGACAGAATCCCCTTGCTGTCTGGTTGTGGGGTCAAAAACCGAATCCACCTGCTGCCTGAGTGTGAAATCGTCGTAATAAACGTACCGGCTGTAAAAGGTATCCGGCCAATAGGGATTCTGGTGGAAAATAAGATGTTCATTACCTTGCAGATCCACCAGGTATTTGGTCACGCCGTTCTCCGTACGAATAACCATCCCGTTCGGCAGGTACTCGTAGTCTTTGGTCGGGTTGCCGGCAAAACTGTGCATCCCGTCCTCATACCAGGCGAAACGTGTATCCGAAGAATGAACAATCCTGCCGCCTTCAAACAACTCAATGTTCTCCCGCCATGCGTAACCGCCGGGTTGGAAAGGTTTGGGGTCACCGTTCTCCTGATAGATCTTATACGTCGAATAAGTGCGGGTCTTCACGCCTAACTCGTTATAACCCGTTCCGTCCACCCAGATTGCTTTCAGAGTCCCGTCTGCGTAGAACTCGCGCCGCGTGGACTCACTATAGCTGAGGTGATGGTTAATATATTCGCGGTGCAGGTCTTTCGACAGACTCCATACGCCGGTCGTCACGTTACAGTTCCATTGCTTCTCATCTTCCGTGCTGTCCGTAGCCAACACCTGTACACGCTTGATACCCGTGCACGCGCCCGTCGAATAATTATAATTGGTAGTCGTCTTGTCGTAATGGTGGATCGTACGGACTGTTCCTCCGTCCGCGTCATATACCACATGCATGGAATCAAACGCATACTCGTCCTTCTGATACAACGCAAACAGGCTGTTGTCAATCGTCCCGCCTGTGGTGTCAACGAAACTCCCGGCTGTGTACGTATAGTGCAACACCGTCCGCTTGCCGTTTGCACCCAATGAGCGATATTCGTGCTTGCTCATTCCCATATTGATTCTATATGTCAGCGGCTTGCGGGTCGTGTAAAATTCTTCATAGTCCAGCGTACTGAAGCCACTGTCCGTCGGCAGACCGTCCAAGCCGTACGTGTAGCTCACCACCTCGCGCCTGCCCATACGGCCATATTCCTCATGTTCGCCATCCATGAGCGGATACGAATACACCACACTGTCCAACCGCCACGCATACTTATCACCCAGGTTCTCTTGCGCGTACGCGCCCGATCCATAAAAAATACTGAATACTGCCGCAAAGAGCAGAGCAAATATATGATTCTTTTTCATATCAAATCGTGTTTCAAAATCCGATGCAAAATTACTGCTTTTTTTCGACATACGCAAATTCTTCAGTTGTACGAGGGATTTTTTCTGTGAAATATAATATGCTGCAAATCAGGTGGTTGCAAATCTCTGTTTTCTAAAGAGTTGTACGCACGACGCAAAGGGCTCGAAAATGACCTCATTCTTGGTCTCTAATCGACCGGCTCAAATGAAATTTCCTCTATATCCACCTCATTCTCCTTCATCCGCTGAACCGCCTCAATTTCTCCTTTCGCGCCTCTTTGATCATCTCTCGATTTGCTACACACGCCGCCGACCATTGCTTCGG
>CAMHQP010000025.1 GCA_946187555.1 uncultured Bacteroidales bacterium | reverse complement strand
CCGAGAACGCACTCTGCGTACGACCGTAAACGATCTGCAGGAACAACTCGCGCATTGCCGTGTTGATAGCGTCGCAAACGAGGTCGGTGTTCAGCGCCTCAAGAATCGTCTTGCCCGGCAGGATCTCAGCAGCCATAGCAGCCGAGTGAGTCATACCCGAACAACCGATTGTCTCAACGAGTGCCTCTTCGATAACACCGTCTTTCACATTTAGACTCAGTTTGCATGTACCCTGTTGCGGAGCACACCAACCGATACCGTGCGTCATACCCGAGATGTCCTTGATCTCAGTAGCCTTCACCCATTTGCCCTCTTCGGGAATAGGAGCGGGACCATGCTTCGGACCCTTCGCTACAACGCACATTTCTTGTACTTCTTTCGAATAAATCATGTGGATAATTATTTGTTATTTGTAATTTGTTATTTGTCATTTAACATTTTGCGCCGCAAAATTACAATTTTTTTTGCATATATGCAAGAAAAAATGCACTTTCCGTAATTTTAAGTGCATTTTTCTTATTCTCAGGGTAAATTTTCTTTGTTTTACTTCACCTTCTGCCCTGTGATGGTATATACCTTCTCTCCGCGGCGAATGAAAAGTTGTCCGTTCCGGAAAATCTTCACCGCCTTTTGAGAGGCATCAGGCTGAATCAAACCCGTAGGCTCCAGATGATGGGCAATGCAGAGAATAGCATTGATCTGTACTTTTACCGCGTCTCCGTTGGCATTGGATGTCGTAATGACAATCGCATCTCCTGTAGCCTGCAAGATATTATCTCCTGCCATCAAATCCACATACGCGCTATCTATGCCTTGCACACGCAGACCAAGGTAATCTGTCTCATCTGCGACAGAGATCAAAATCTCATCACCGGGATAGGTGGGAATAGTGATCTTGCGGCCTTTGCCATCAGGATGAATTTCTCCATTCGTTGTCTTAAAAGTAGCTTTGTTTGAGCCGGAATTGGTATAACTGAAGCGTACGCCTCCCAGCGTAAACGAAGATTCTTGACCACCTGTGGTAAGTATCAGCGTATATTTGTGGAAAACAGTATCTGTCTCATTGATGGTCAGATTAACCTGATTTTGGAAGCCGCCGTTATTATATATCCAAGTTCCCATATGGCTACCGCGAAGATCGAATCCCTCGAATTTAGCATCAGGATCGGTTTTCCGGTTGATATCTCGTACTAAGCGAACAGAATTGCCATAACAGCGCGTGTATCGGCTATTGTTGAACATGATCGTGTCATCAAAATGAATGACCTGCGCTTGTCGAACATTGCCTGCATCGGATGTCCAATAGTATCCGTGAGCGTTTCTGTGTCTCATTTGGGTAGCTCTACGTTGTCCGGCTGCCGGCAGGAAAACAGCTCCTGCCGCTTCCATGTTTGTCCATTGAGCTGTTGTGTAGGTGTTCGTTACCCAATTATTGGTTTGAGGAACGAATGTCAGACCGGAGGGTATCTCCCAATTATCAGGAAGCAGTATATAGCCATGAGTACCGGAAATAGTAGCCTGTGAACGCAGATTAGCCGCATTAGGACGACCGTTTAAGATGTAATACCATTCTCCATAACTGAGCGTGCGCCATGCAGCATCTTCAGCACTATTGGAAATAGTATTATATACTCCCCAATCGTAGTTCTGCATCGACCTGATCAAGCCTCTGTATTCTTGGTCAATAGAGGGACCATAGCCGGTTATATTGGTGCTAAGGCAATCGGTGGAATCCATCGTAGATGAATAGGGCTGGTAATTGATGGCACACGGGTCATTGGCCGTGTTATCATAACCGCTTGTTCCCCAGCCGAACAAATCTATCCAATCGGTATAAGTGGCAGAGATATACGCGTTCTTGTTCCCGGAGTAATCATATTGGTTGAGAGCAAACCGCCAAATGTTGGAAGCTGCTAAGTATTGCAAGTTGCCTTGTGCAAAACGAACCTGATCCCCGTGTGCATTGATACTGAACAGTCCCGGAAGACCGCCTGAATAATCTTGCGTCGGCTCCGGTTCCGGTTCTGGTTCTGGTTCAGGAGTGACGTTGGATTCATAGCATCCTAAGTCCGGAGCTGAACCGTTATACGGCAGGCCTACGTCAACGCCGGCGTCTACCATAACCGACCCGTCTGTGAGGCGCATGAACGCGTGCTCTGCCAGCGAACCGTCTGCATTGCGCGGTGACAAAATGAGCGTTGTGTCCAGCGATTGGAAATCACCGGCGCCAATCGTGCTATTGAGGTTCCAGGAGTTGTACTCATTGGCTACGGCAGGAGTGAATCGGTTATCGGCTTGCGACATATAACTGATACAATTGCGTACGTACAACTGGCAGCCGTTGCTTTTTGCAAAACCATAGTCGGGATGGTTGTAATAAGCCGTGTTGTTGTATAGATAAATCGTGCCGGCATCGTTGTTCTGGTCAAACCCTTTGACCGTATTGCCTACCGCCAGACAATGGTGAACGAGTGCGTTGTGCGCCGTGTTGTCGCCGCCTAACTTGAATCCGTTGCCGTTGCCCATATTCGGGTATGCAGCCATAGTTACATAAACATCGTATCCGTCTGCGTCAACCACCCATAAACCACTTGCAAACTGGTCAAACCAAGTCTGGTCTACAGTATATCGCGGATGGTTGCTCATGTTGTAGGAAGCAGGACCGTTCATATAGCAGAGACAGTTCTCCATGACGGTCTGGCTGGTACTTACTCGTTGGAAGAAATCCCAACCGTCATCGCTGTTGTTCCACGCGCGGCAACCGATATAATGGTTGCCCGCCCCGGTAAACTGCTTATCGGCAAAACCATCAGCGTTACCACCGAAATCACAAGCCGTCAGTTCGCCGGATTTGTCCAGTTTATAGTCAAAATTATCATGACTGTCGCAATTGAGAATGGTATTGTTACCGCCGTTTTTCATCTGAATACCCGTGTCGCCACATCCATAGACGTCGAGGTTCTCAAACAGGTTGTAACTGCCGTAATTGATCAAACCGTTTTTGCCGGCATAGCGGATCGTAAGCCCTTTGACATGCAGGTAGGTCACATCGGTATTGATGTGGATACCGTTATTATTACTACCGGTTACTTCACTTCCATATGGTTCTTGACGGAAATCGAAGATAGGTGTCTCGCCCGGGTAAGCCCCGATGAATGTGAGTTGGGAAGCGCTGCCGCTTTTAGACGCTTGTATCTCTTGTCTGTCCGTGAAAAAGTACACGCCTTCTAACAGATACAACGAATCGCCTGCCTGCAAGTCATTCAGTGCTTGCGCCCAGGTGGTGGGAGTGGCGTGACTGCTTCCGTTGCCTCCTCCGGTCGGGGAAGCATAATACGTGCTTGCTTGCATAGAAGCGTTGAACGCGAACAAACAGATAAGCGTCGCGCACAGTGTAGTGAGTCTTTTTTTCATATTAATTACTTTTTGGTTATTCGTTGGAATAGATAGCTTTGATACTGTCGCAGACCCCTCTCGGATTCCGGAGCAACGGTCTGGTTGAATAGAAACACTCCCCGCTTATCTCCTCAATAGTCCTATTCAACTCCATCTGCCGTCCGATCTCATTACCTACGCCCCACGGCGTCTTGGGACTCGCGTCCTCCAGCCTATACGGTGCCATGCCGATGTATAACTTACAATTCGTACCCTTTACCTCATTTGACCACCAATGCGCTAACACCTCATAGTCCGCCACTTTCTTGCCGATCTCCCAATACAACTGCGGCAGCACATAATCGATCCAACCATTCTTAATCCACAGCCGTATATCCGCGTACAAATCGTCATAATTGGTGATGCCCGCTTTCGTAGCACTACCCGTACTATCCACGTCTGCGTTCCGCCATACGCCGAAAGGCGAGATACCGAACTCCACCTCCGGTTTGCACTCTTTGATGGTGCGGCTGATAGCCTGAATAGCCAGATTAACATTATTGCGCCGCCAATCGGCTATGTTGTCAAATCCGCGCGGGAAACGTTCAAAAGTCTTGGAGTCGGGTAACGGTTTGGTGCCTTGTGGGTACGGGTAGAAATAGTCATCCATGTGAATGGCCTGTATGTCATACCGCAAAACAATATCTTGTACAATAGTACAAATCCACTCTCTTGTTTCCTCCAACCCCGGGTCAAAATACCATTGTTTGTTGTACTCCCAGAACCACTCGGGATGTTGACGGAAAATATGATTCGGAGCAATAATAGACGTGTCTGTCTTCGCCAGATTCACGCGGTACGGATTCAGCCATACATGCACCTCCATATTCCGTTTGTGCGCCTGTCCGATCGTCCACTCCAGCGGATCATAGGTGAGCGAATCGCCCTGCGTGCCCATGAGCCAATGGCTTGTCGGCTCATACTCGCTTTTATACAACGCGTCAGCCGTCGGCCGTACCTGAAAAATCACGGCATTAATACCCAGGCTCGCTAATGAATCCAGGATCCACGTCATCTCCGCTTTCTGCAGCGAGTCATTCCCCACAGCCTCTGTCGACGGCCAATCGATATTAGCCACCGTTGCTATCCATGCTCCGCGAAACGTTACTTCCGCCCTGGCCGATAAGACTAGCGCTGCAAAGAGTAATATGTAGATTCTTTTCGTCATGTCGTTATGACGTCATGTCGTCATGACTTGATCACCCCGTTCTCCACATGGAATATCTTGGCATCATCCCCGGGTTGGATGATCTCCGTCAAGTGCTGCCTATCGGTGTCGGTGATAAAGATCTGACCGAATTGTTCGCCCTGAACCATCGCCACAATACGTTCCACCCGTTCGCTGTCCAACCGGTCAAAAATATCGTCCAACAATAATATCGGTGCCTCACCTGTGCTATCCGCTAAGTACAAAGCCTGTGCCAATTTCATCGCCAGCACAAACGTGCGCTGCTGTCCTTGGCTGCCCACTTGCTTCAACGGCCACTCGCCTAACCGCATATCGAGGTCATCTTTATGAGGCCCTTGACTCGTCCAGCCGAGTATCAGATCCCGTTGCCGCGTCCTGATGTACGCTTCGCGTAAATTGCGATCTTGCAATTGGCTTATATACCGCAGTATAGGTGTCTCATCGTGCATTTCGGTCGCATTATTGAGGCCGGCGATAGTTTTATATACCTCCTGGAAATACGGCTCAAACTCCGTAAAGAAATCCGTTCTTGCCTTAAAAATATACTCCGCGGGTTCCACCATCTGCCATTCCAGCACCTCCAACAAATCGTCTGGTGGAGTAGGGGCGTCCGCGTATTGTTTGAGTAGCGCATTTCGTTGCTTCAGCAGCGCATTATAATTCGCCAAACAATCCAGATATTTCCTGTTCCGTTGACCGATCACCACGTCCATAAACCGCCGCCGTTCATCGCTTCCCTCTTCGATCAACTGATGATCCGCCGGACAAACCATCACCAGCGGAATCAACCCGATATGATCCAACAACCGCGGATAGTCTTTCTTGTCCTTCCTAAACTGCTTCTTCACACCTCTGCGTAAGCCACAAGCGATAGTCATGGGGGCGTCTTCTTTCAACTTTAAACTTTCAACTTTCAACTGTTCAGGGCTTCGGTAGATGCCCTGAACAAAGGCCATCTCCTCGCCATGCGTGATATTGAGCGAATCCTGACTTGTATAGGCCGACTTCGTAAAACTCAGCAGATAGATCGCGTCCAGCACATTGGTCTTTCCCTGTCCGTTGAGTCCCACGAAGCAGTTGAGCTTGGTGCTAAACTCCAAACTTGCCTCGCGGATATTGCGATAGTTTAATATGCTGATCGATTGTAGAATCATCTTCTTATCTCCTCCCCTTTATGGGGAGGTCGGGTGGGGCTTTACGCATACATCTCCACATCTTCTTTTGTTATTTTCGCACCTGCCAAAATAATCAACCGCTCTACTACATTGCGCAACTGCCGGATATTGCCCGTCCATTGTTTGTCTTGCAGCGCCTTAATCGCCCCATCATCAAAGGTCTTCACGGCAATGCCCTGCTCGCCGCATATCTGTTCCGTAAAATGCGCCACGAGCAGCGGGATATCTTCGATTCGCTCATTCAGCGCCGGTACATGAATAGGTATCACATTCAGACGGTGGAACAAATCCTCCCGGAAATTACCTTCCTTAATCTCTTTCTGCAGATCCTTATTCGTTGCTGCCAGCACGCGCACATTCACTTTGATGGCTTTGTCTGAACCCACGCGTGTGATCTCACTCTCCTGCAACGCCCTCAGCACTTTCGTTTGTGCCGCCAGACTCATGTCGCCTATCTCGTCTAAGAACAACGTGCCGCCGTCTGCTTGCTCGAACTTACCTGCTCTGTCCTTTACCGCACCGGTGAACGAACCTTTCATATGACCGAACAACTCGCTCTCGATCAACTCACTCGGTATAGCCGCGCAGTTCACCTCTACCATTGGACCGTTTGCGCGGGCAGAGTTCTCGTGGATCAGGTGCGCAATCACCTCCTTGCCGGTTCCGTTCTGACCCGTGATAAGCACGCGTGCCTCCGTGGGCGCAACCTTATTGATAATATCGCGTACGCGCATAATAGCCGCACTCTCACCCACCATCGTAGCGCCTTTGGCAACCACTTTCTTGCGCAACTGCTTCGTCTCCTGTTTGAGGGTCTTGCTCTCCAAGGCATTCTTTGTTGTAATAAGAATGCGGTTCAAATCTAAGGGTTTCAATAAGAAATCATATGCCCCGGCTTTCAACGCCTGTACCGCTGTCTCCACGTCCCCATGCCCGCTAATCATCACCACCGGACATTCACCATTCGTATCATTGGCATCATTCTCATCATTCTTGAGTTTTGCCAAAAACTCCAATCCGTCCATCTCCGGCATTTTGATGTCAGAGAAGATCAGGTCGTAGGCCTTGGCCTGTGCCATTTCGAGACCTTGTTTGCCGTTTTCTGCTACATCTACTTCGTGCCCCTCGTCGGCTAAAATCTCACGCAGAGTATTGCGGATACCACGTTCGTCGTCTATAATGATTATTTTTGCCATAAAATTACCCGTTCTTTCAAAAAACGCTGCAAAATTACAAAAAAGTTTGCACATATCAAAATATTTTCGTAATTTTGCACCGAAAACGTGAGTATCGTAACATATTATGTTATACAACATATTTTATTAATCATTTAACTAATTAATCTATTTAAATTATGAAAAAGTTTTTTACTTTAGTGATGGCGTTGGTAGCTGTTATGGCTGTAAACGCAACAGTGGTAACATTTGACTTCTCTAATCCGACATCGTTGGGTATTACGGCTCCAGCTCCAAGTGCTGGTACGAATATCACCGCTCCTGTTGAGTTTGAAGGTGTTACATTGACGGCAACTAATGGTAGCACGGCAACCCGTATCTGGAATGCAGGCGGTAATTGTGAGCTTCGTATCTACAACGGTGGTACCATCACTTTTACGGCAGAAGAAGAGATTACTGCAATTGAATTTGCAGGTGCCAAAATTAACTTCCAAGAGATTACAACAGGAAAAGCATGGACGGGTTCTGCAACTTCCGTTACACTTCATGCTACTGCTACGTGCAACATTACATCTGCTGCGTTAACTATTGGCGAGGCACCGGTAATATGGGAGCCGGATACCATCAGTGTAGCCGAGGCAAATGCGTTAGTTGCAAACAAAGACATTCACGACCACTATGTATTTGGTGTTTTGATGGGTGCTCCGTTTAATGTATATGATAAAGAAGAAACAGTTAGCTTCTGGTTGTCCGATACAGAGAATCCGAATGATTCGATTGAGTTCTTCCAAGGCGGAGCTGAGGGTAATACAAAATGGGAGTCTTTAGTACAAGCTCAGGAACTTCTCCATAAGGGTGACACGGTACTTGTATATGCCGGAGCTTTGAAGGCTTATGGTAGAGCAGAGAATGATACCATTACTGAAATTACCGGTGGCTACTATGCAGAGATGATCGGTGCAAATCCGGATCCGGAAGAGGTAGAGTATCCGAAACTGTTAGCATCTGATGCCCTTGCACTGGCTGAATCATTGGAGCCCGAGCGTGGTAAATCGAAATCAACCTCTGAGATTTATGCGGTTTATGGCTACGCCAAAGTAAAGAATGCAGAAAAGAAGACCTATTATCTGACAGATGAAGCAGGTGAATTTGGTGTGTTCCAGGCTTACCAATGCAAAGAAATCGACGATGTGGTTAATGATGGCGATTTCGTAAAGGTCATTGGTGCTATTATGCACTTCTGGGGTACAGATAAAGATGCTAAGGATGATCCGACAAAGGACTATCATAACTATGAGGTCTCCGGTGGTTACCTCTACCACGTTGATCCTTCGGAGGCTCCGGAAGGCATCGAGAACGTTGTTCTGACCGAGAAGGCGCAAAAGGTTATGGTTAACGGTGTGCTCTACATCGTTCGTGACAACAAGATGTTTGACGTTCGCGGCGCACAAGTTCGCTAATTGAAACATGTCTATACAAAAAGGGGAGCGCGCAATGCGTTCCCCCTTTTTGACCCCTAAAAGATATACCATGAAAAAAACATTGATCTCTCTTCTCGCGCTACTTCTTACTGCGCAATTCGGTTGGGCCATCGATCCTATAGATCCTATCGATCAATCGTATTATGCTACGATAGATACTACTCAGGGAACGACGCTGCGCGACAATCTGTATAGTATTACAATTGCCGGTCCTCAAAATATGAGTTATGATAAGTTGTGGACGGCTTATAAGACAACCGATGTTTATCCTGCTGACTCGCTAGATAAGGCGGGCAAAATCTGGGATATGTATTCCAATGTACTCTTTACGCCGGTAACCGATCAATGTGGTAACTATGGCAACGTAGGTGACTGCTACAACCGCGAGCACTCATTGCCGAAGAGTTGGTTTAGTAATAAAACGCCGGCATATTACGACTTGGGACATATCGTTCCTACGGATGGCTATGTGAACAACCAGCGAAGTAATTATGCTTTCGGAGAATGTGCAGATGGAACCAGACTCGTGAATGGTGAATATCATGGTACAGGCCAATTAGGAGAATCTACATTCTTGGGCTATGAGTCTGTTGGTACCGTTTTTGAACCGGACGATCAATACAAAGGCGATTTCGCGCGCATGTATATGTATATGGTGGTTCGCTATAAGCCCGGAAATACAGATAATATCTCTTTGGCAAAAGCAGGTACAGACGGTGCTAAGATGTTCAACAGTGTGGACGAAAACTTCGGTTTGACGGACTATTCTGTGGCATTGCTGATGAAATGGCATAGAATGGATCCTGTTTCGGTTAAAGAGATAAACCGTAATAACGGTATGCAACAAGTACAGGGCAATCGCAATCCGTTCATTGATTATCCGATTTTGGCAGAGTATCTCTGGGGGACGAAAGCAAATGATATTTTCTTGTTTGCCAATGCGGTTGCTTCTTTCGATCCGGCCTTTGTGCCCGGTGAGAGTGATGGTGCGGCTGATGGTCAGGAGGCATTGGAGAATGTACCTGTTGTCCATGCGGCGCAAATTGTCATCGAGAACGGCCAACTCCTTATCCTGCGCGAGGGAGCAGTATATTCCGTCACCGGCGCACGGGTTAGATAAGGTTTGGGGACTTTCCAATAGAATAAGATTTTATATCATGAAAAAAATAGTTATTTCTTTCTTCGCGCTACTCCTTGTCGCGCAATTCAGTTGGGCAGAAGTCGAACCTTCAACCACTTTGACGACGTACTACGCTGCTATTGATGGAACTTCTACGAATGCAAACGATGAGTTACGTTCTACTTTGTGCACGGTTATCAGTACCGGCTATACCTCTATCGGCTATAGCAGTCTGGCGGATAACGTATATGCGGCTTCGAGTAATCCTTCGGATTTTGTGAATGGTGATAATAAGACGATGGAGGATATCTATTCGTCCAAGCCGTATACATCGTCCAATGGTAAGAGTTCGGCTTCTGATTGCGGCCAAGGTTGGAACAAAGAGCACACCGTTCCGCAGTCGTGGTTCAAAGAAGCTTCGCCAATGAAGTCCGATGCCCATCATGTTTTTCCTACGGATACCCGAATGAATTCTTGCCGTTCCAGTTATCCGTATGGTGAGAATGACGGCTCCAAATATTGCAATTCATATGGTTACGGTCATTTAGGAGCCAGTACCTTCCCTGGTTATACGGGTCAGGTCTTTGACCCGGGATCGAAAGAGGAATACGGTGAAAAATGTTATAGAGGAGACCTTGCGCGCGTCTATTTTTATATGGCTACGCGGTACCGCACGACGAATTTCACCAACGGCTCCGGAAGCTCCAGTTTTACCTATTCCGATGGGGTCGCTAATCTGACGGATTACATGAAAAATTTGATGCTCAAATGGCATCGCGAAGATCCGGTTTCGGAGAAAGAACTCAAGCGTAACAACGCTATCTATGCGCACCAACATAACCGTAACCCGTTTGTTGACTATCCGGAACTCGTCGAGTATATATGGGGTACCAAAGTAGGACAGACCGTTGTGTTGGCAAACCTCGTTTCTGCGTATGATGGCGAGACACCGCCTCCGACCCCTCCGACTCCGGTCACCAAATACGGTGTTACTTGGTCGGCAAACGGTACAGAGGCATTGGTGGATTCTATTGCAGAGAATGGTTCGATCGCAGTTTTGCCCGTAGCACCGATTAGCTGCTCGCAAGAGAGTAATGTATTCATGGGCTGGACTACCGCTCCAATCAGTGGCACAACGGACGACGCACCTGATGTGCTTTATACCAAACTGGCAGACTTCCCGGCAGTCACCGAGGATATCACCTACTATGCTGTCTTCGCACATGCGGAGACCGTTGAGTATGGCCCGCAGTTAGGCGACGTAGCGTTTACGTTTGAGGCGGATAAGTTTTCGTACGAGGATGACGGCGTATCAATTGTCTTTGATAAGGCGAATGGCAGTACTGCTCCGAAATTCTATGACCCGGCGATGCGCGCATACGCGAAAAATACCATCACGGTTACTGCCGATGGTATCACGCAAGTAGTATTCGCTTTTGCAACAGGGGATAATTCCAATGCAATCACACCGAATGTTGGTGAGTTCGCAACCGATACATGGACGGGCAATGCCGATGAAGTAGTCTTCACGATTGGTGGCTCCAGCGGACACCGTCGTATTCGATCTATGACCGTTAGCCGTAACGATGCCGGTGGCGGTGAGATATACAGCCGTTACATCACGTCTTGCCAAGATCCGACGGAAGTAGTCGAAGTACTCGTCCGCGACGCATCGGCGCGCAAGATCCTTATTGGAGGACAAATCTATATCCTCCGCGAAGGAGCCGTTTATACCCTTACCGGATCGCGCGTCAAATAACCGAATTTTGACAAGTTGGGATTACAAGGAAACTTTTTCAGTGCAAAAAGTTTCCTTTTTTCTTGCATATATCATTTTTTTGTTGTACCTTTGCAGCCGTTTTGAGTCAAGACCAAAAGAAAAATATTATTAAGACCGCCGGCGAGATGTTCTTTCGCCTTGGTATTCGGTCGGTTTCCATCGACGATATATGCCGTGAAATAGGCATGTCCAAGAAGACGTTCTACGTCTATTTTGCCTCGAAGGACGAACTCATTGAGCAGATGTTGCAGGCTAATATCGACTATATGGCAGGCAAAATGCAAGAGTTATTGGATCTGCGTAACTTCCGGCAGTTGGTTAAGAAATTCATTAAGCACCAAGAGGCAGAGAAAAACGACGTCCGCCGTGTGCCGCAGTTGGTCTATGATCTCAAGAAATATTATCCCCGTCAGTTTGCGGATTTCCAGGTCAAATGCTTTGAGACACAGAAAGAGTTCATCAAACATTATCTGGAGTTAGGCGTCGAGGAAGGTCTCGTGCGCGCGAACCTTAATATAGAATTAACGGCAGTACTTTTTGCCAAGATTCACAACGATGCTATTCGCGACTTCGAGGTCATCGAGGCGCATAACCATAACATGCATCAGCTGGGGCACACCGCGATGGATGTCTTCGTTAGAGGCGTCCTTTCCGATGAGGGCTTGAAACTGTTTAACGAAAAACAATAAATCAACAATAATGAGAAAAGCAATTTTATTTTTCGCCGCGATGCTCGCGATGAGTACAACGGTAATGGCGGAAGACCACGTCATGGCAGCTACGCACGGCTCGAAGAAATCGGCCGACGAGGCAGCGCCCCAAGTGCTGAGTCTATCGCTAAAAGAGGCGCAGGATTATGCTATCCAACAGAACCGATCCCTCAAGAACGCCTCGCTGGCGGTGCAGGAAGCCTATGCAGCCCGCTGGCAGACTATCGCAGCGATGCTGCCGTCTTTGGATGGTTCGATTGGTAAGAGCGTAATGTATGATGACGATTTCAAAGAGAAACTAATCAATTTCCCTGGAATGGCAGCCCCGATGTCTATGTCTCCTTGGACATATGGCGTAACAGCCGCTATTGGACTCAACGGTCAGGGTATTGTCGGTGTTTTGCTCAATAACATCGCCATCGATATGAAAAAGATTTCTCTCAAGCAGAGTGAATCGCAACTGCGCGGAAACGTTATGGGCAGCTATGTTTCTGTGCTGGCGTTACAGAGCATCACCAACCTGTTGGATTCCAGTTTGGCGAATATCCAGGGCTTGGAACAGATGACGCGCTATGCCGTCGAGGCAGGTGCTGCTGAGCAAACGGCTGCAGATCAGATCCGTGTACGTGTCAATGCCTTGAAGACCTCCATTAACAACCAGAAGTTCTCTATTGAACTGGCAACGAATAGCCTCAAAGTCCTCTTGGACGTACCCGTGGAGACCGAACTGGTTTTGACGGAGAATATGGACGATGTATTGTCCCCGGAACGCGTGGTAACACTGCTCGGAGAGAACTTCGCCATCGAGAACAATCTCAACTACCAGTTGCTCCAGAAGCAAGTCGATCTCGCTAAGAAAAACGTCCATATGGCAGGTTGGGCATATGGCCCGACGGTAAGTTTAGCTTATCAATATAATTACCGCGATTACGGAGGTGAAAGTGGTTTCGAAATGATGAACTCTCCTCATACAATAGCATTTTCTATTAAAATGCCCCTCTGGTCGAGCGGTAAACGTGCTGCAGGTGTCGTAGAGAAGAAAATCGCACTCGAAGAGGCAAAGAACACCCTCTCAGAGACCACCGACAATCTCGCTATCCAATACCGCCAACTCTGCTTTAACCTCACCAATGCCTACGAGACCTATCTCAACGAGAAAGATAACATGGAGGTAGCGAAGCGTGTGTTCGCCTCGGCCACGAACAAATACAAATACGGCGCAAGCTCCAATATGGAGCTCACCAACGCCTCCAACGACCTTATTAACGTGCAATCGAGTTATATACAGTCCATCCTGTCGCTCGTGAACGCGCAAGTTGAACTCGAAGAATTTTTGAACAATTGATAATATGAAAAAGATCATTTTGTATTCCCTCGCTGCATTAGCCTTCATCGGCTGCAGCAAAACCACTACTACGGAGCAGGAAGAGCGTGTAGAACAAGTGCGCACACAGGTGCTCCAACCGCGTGAGATAGAGCGCGAGATTAGTGTTTCCACCAACCTGCAGGGCTACCTCACACTCAACGTAGCGCCCTCGTTGACCGGTAAGATCGAGCATATCTTCTGCGAAGTGGGTGACAAAGTGACCAAAGGTCAGAGCCTCGTCACCATGGATCAGACGCAGTACAAGACAACCAAGATCTCTCTCGCGAACCTCGAGACCGAGAAGAACCGTGTAGAGATGTTGCTCAAGACCGGTTCTGCAACCCAGCAGCAATTCGACCAACTCGAAGCGCAGTATAACTCCACCAAAGAGCAACTGGAGTTCTTGCAAACCAACACCTATTTCAAAGCGCCGTTTGCTGGTGTCATTTCCGCCAAGAACTACGAAGACGGCGAACTCTATAGTGGTCAGCCTATCATGGTCTTGACCCAGATAGACAAGCTCAAAGCACTCGTGGCCATTCCGGAGAAATACTTCCCGAAATTCAAAGAGGGCATGAAGCTGACCCTCACCTCGGAGATCTACCCCGATCAAGTGTTCCCGGCAACGGTTGAAGTTGTATACCCGACTATCGACGCTACCAGCCACACGTTCCAAGTCAAGATCGTTATCCCGAACGGTAAGAACCTTCTCCGCCCGGGTATGTATGTCACGACCACCATCGGTCTGGGCAAGGCGAACACAATCGTAGCGCCGTACCAAGCCGTGGAGAAACTCGTTGGTGCCAACGACCGCTATGTCTTCCTCAACGAGAACGGTCGTGCCAAACGTGTAGCCGTTGAACTCGGTCAGCGCTTTGACCAGGATATAGAACTCATCTCGCCGGAGATCGTTCCGGGCGTAGAGATGGTCGTTGTCGGCCAGCACAAATTGGTTGACGGAGTCAAACTTAATGTAGTTAAGGATTAAAAACCTCTTTTCTGGCTAAGAGGGCTCTCCCCTCGGGAGGACTTCGTGAGTCCGACCGAAGAGCGAGGGCATCCGAGTACTTACTACTAAAAAGAATTTTTAGTACATGTACGAGGATAGCCAGCAGCGAATGGCTATTTACAAAACAGCGATACAAAAACCGGTTACGACAGCGTTGATTTTCGTTGCCGTCATCGTGGTCGGCATTTACAGCTTCATGAAGCTGCCGATCGATATGTTCCCGCAGATGGATCCGCCGTATATCACGGTCATGACCACCTATCCGGGTGCCTCGGCTTCTGAGATGGAGACGAACGTCACCAAGTACATGGAGAACGCCCTCACCTCCGTGGATCACCTCAAGCATATTACCTCGCAATCGAAGGATAACATGTCCATGGTGGTGCTCGAACTGGAGTGGGGAGCGAACATGGACGAAGCCGTCAATGACGTGCGCTCGTACGTCGATATGACCAAATCAAATCTGCCCGACAACTGCGGAACGCCGATGATCTTCAAACTCTCGACCTCCGCTATGCCGGTAGCGCAGTACTCCATCACTGCCGATGAGACCTATGCCGGTCTGGATAAGATCCTCAATGACGAAGTCATTCCGCAACTCAACCAGGTCGATGGTATCGGTAATATCTCCCTTTCGGGTGCGCCGGATCGATATGTTTATATCAATATCGACCAGCAAAAACTCGATGCCTATGGTCTGACCATCGAGCAGGTAGGACAAGTCGTTCAGGCGAACAACCTCAACCTCTCCTCGGGAACCATCAAGATGCCTACCGAGCAATACCAGATGCAGGTGCGCTCCGAGTATATCGAGTCCTCAGAGATCGAAGATCTCATGGTTACCATGACCCCTGCCGGACAACAGGTCTTCATTCGCGACATCGCAACCGTCAAGGATACGATCAAAGACCTCTCGTTGGATGAGAAGACCAACGGTCGTGAAGCCGTCCGACTCATCATCGCCAAGCAGACAGGTGCCAATACGGTGAAGATCTGCCATCAGGTGCGTGATGAATTGGCGAAGATTCAGAAACAGTTACCTTCTGACGTCAAGATCGAGAAGATATACGACCTCTCGGAGACCATCCAGAACTCCATCAATTCGCTCGAAGAGTCCGTCATGTACGCGCTCCTCTTCGTCGTGCTCGTCGTGCTCTTTTTCCTCGGCAAATGGCGCGCGACGCTCATCATCGGTATCACCATCCCGATCGCCCTCATCGTGGCGTTTATCTACCTCGGTGTTGCCGATTCGTCGCTCAATATCATCTCCCTCTGTTCGCTGACTATCGCCATCGGTATGGTGGTGGACGACGCGATCGTGGTCTTGGAGAATATCACCCGTCACGTAGAACGTGGCGAAGACCCGCACGAGGCGGCTATCTACGCTACCAACGAGGTGTGGGTATCTGTCATTGCAACGACCCTCGTGCTCGTAGCCGTATTCGTGCCGCTGACCATGCTCAACGGTATGGCGGGTATCATGTTCCATGAACTCGGTTGGATCGTGACGGTCGTTTGCTGTACCTCCACCCTCGTCGCTATCTCCCTCACCCCGATGCTCTGCTCCAAGCTCCTTAGAGCGAAGAAAGTGCATGTGGATGAGAACGGAAACCTCATCGACGACGAGGCGGGTAAGAAGACTTGGTACGACAAGACCGTCGTGCGAATGCTCGATGTTATCGACGCTTATTACGAGCGTGCACTCGGCTGGTGTCTGAATCATAAGACGATAACAATCTTAGCCATCTTCGGTATTTTCGGCCTCTCGCTGCTGCCGGTTATTACCAAACAAATCGGTACCGACTTTATGCAAGAGCAGGATAACGGCCGTCTTTCGGTTACGGTCAAACTGCAGCGTGGTACGCGTATCGAAGAGACCCTCAAGACCGCGCGTGCCCTCGAGACACGTTTCATGGTACTCGTGCCGGAGATTGAACTCATCAACACCTCCGCCGGTTCCAATGATGACGCAACGATTGCCGCACTCTTCTCATCGACGATGAACAACAAGATCCAGATGACCGTCCGTCTGCCGAAGAAATGGCAACGTGATAAGACCATATGGGAGATCGCCGAGATACTACGTCAGGAGATGGCGCGTTATCCGGAGATCGTCGAATACCAGTGTACGGTCGCTTCCAACGGCCCCGGTGGCGGAGGAGGTAGTACGGTTAACGTCGAGATATACGGTTATGACTTTGATAAGACTTCCCAACTCGCCGAGCAGACACGTCGACTCTGTATGGCTCTGCCCGGTGCGCGCGACGTCAATATCAGCCGTGAGGATGACCGCCCGGATATCAAGATCACCGTGGACAAAGAGAAAGCATCGCGCTTAGGCCTCTCATCGGCAACCATCTCTACCTATCTGCGCAACCGCGTAGCGGGTATGTCCTGTGGCTACCTCAAGGACGATGGCTCGGAACACGATATCGTTGTGCGTCTCCAGGAAGAAGATCGTAACTCGATCTCCGACATCTTGGATCTCACCATCCCGACGCCCTCGGGCAAGAAAGTTAAACTCTCCGAAGTAGCTTCTATCGGTGAGTATTGGGCTCCGCCTACTATCGAACGTAAATCGCGTCAGCGTATCGTGACCGTCAAGGTAACGCCGTACAACACCTCCCTCGGTGAACTCGCGGCGGACATTGAAGCGAATGTACTGCCGCAACTCGACCTGCCGGCCGGCTATTCAACCCACCTCGCCGGTAACTACGAAGACCAACAGGAGACCTTCAGCGATATGATCCTGCTTATGGCTCTCATCATTCTGCTCGTTTATATCACCATGGCTTCGCAGTTTGAGTCGCTCCTCATGCCATTCATCATCATGCTCACCATCTTCCCGGCCTTCACGGGTGTCATCCTCGCATTATGGATGACCGGTCGAAGCCTCGATATGGTCGGTGCGCTCGGCGTCGTACTCCTCGTAGGTATCGTCGTCAAGAATGGTATCGTGCTGGTAGATTACATCAACCTCATGCGCGAGCGTGGCTACGAACTCAATAAGGCTATCACGATGTCCGGTCGCTCGCGTATTCGACCGATCCTCATGACCGCTTTCACCACCATCCTTGGTATGGTGCCGATGGCTGTCAGCTCAGGTGAAGGTGCCGAGATGTGGCAACCGCTCGGTATCGTCGTCATCGGTGGTCTCACCGTCTCGACCTTCCTCACCCTCTTCCTTGTGCCCGTCCTCTACGGAGCAATGACCAAGCATGGTGACCGCGATAAACTCGAAGCCATCCGCAAGAAATTCATCTTCATGGATATCAAAGTAAAGAAATGAGCAAATGTGAAAATGAAAAAATGAGAAAATTATGAAGAGTGTAATGATCGTATTTAACCAGGCCAATACAGGCCGTGTCGAATATATGTTGGACGTGCTGAATATCCACGGCTTCACGTTCTTTGAGCAAGTCCAAGGTCGTGGAACCAACGGCGGTGAACCTCGTCGCGGTACCCACGCTTGGCCGGAGATGAACTCCTGCGTCATCACCATCGTCGAAGACGAACAGGTACCTGCGCTCCTGGAGTCCATCAAGAAACTCGACCTCCGTAACGAAGAAGTGGGTGTCCGCGCATTCGTGTGGGACATCGTGGCAACGGTATGATAACTATCGAACATATCAACAAATCTTTTGGCGCCCAACAGGTGCTCAAAGATGTGTCGCTCGAGATTCCGGCAGGTCAGGTGCTTGGCCTGCTGGGACCGAACGGTGCCGGCAAATCAACCCTGATGAAGATCCTCATCGGACTCTGGAAAGCCGATAGCGGCTCGGTATCTGTGCCCCCGCGGATCGGTTACCTCCCCGAGAACAATCCCCTCTATGAGGAGATGTACGTAACCGAGTATCTCCAGTTCATGGCATCGCTTACAGCGAGCAAAGCGAGCGGTCTTACAGGCGAAGCCGGTCTTACAGCAAAGCGGTCTTACAGCGCAGCGGTCAACGAGCTCATCGAGCGAGTTGGTCTCACTCCCGAGCGCCACAAACATATCCGCGAACTCAGTAAAGGTTACCGCCAGCGTGTAGGCCTTGCACAAGCCCTCCTCGGCGACCCCCAACTGCTCATCCTCGATGAACCCACCACCGGTCTTGACCCCAACCAACTCGTCGAGATCCGTGCTCTCATCCGCTCGCTCGGCAAAGACCGTACGGTCATCCTCTCAACCCACATCATGCAGGAAGTGCGCGAGATGTGCGATAGAGTGGTGATCTTAGATCATGGCCAAATTAAAGCGGATAAACCCATTAACGAAATAAACGATTTGGAAGCCCTCTTCCATGAAAAAACCCGCAACCCATAACCCGTAACCCCTTATGGAATTTGATATACGTCAACAAATGTCCGAGAAGGAACAGGACAACGCGCTACGCCCCTTATGTTTCGCCGACTTTGCCGGACAATCCAAGGTCACCTCGAACCTCAAGATCTTCGTGGAGGCCGCTAAGATGCGTAGCGAGAGTCTCGATCACGTCCTCCTTTTTGGTCCTCCGGGACTCGGCAAGACAACCCTCTCCAATATCATCGCCAATGAACTTGGGGTGGGCTTCAAAGTGACCAGTGGCCCGGTGCTCGACAAACCCGGTGACCTCGCAGGTCTCCTTACCTCGCTTGAACCCAACGATGTCCTTTTTATCGATGAGATCCATCGTCTCTCGCCCATCGTGGAGGAGTACCTCTACTCCGCCATGGAGGACTATCGCATCGACATCATGATCGACAAAGGTCCTTCGGCGCGTACCATCCAGATCGACCTCAACCACTTCACCCTCATCGGTGCAACCACCCGTTCAGGCCTCTTGACCTCACCGCTCCGCGCACGATTTGGTATCAACTGCCACCTCGAGTACTACGATGCCGACATCCTCGCCGGTATCGTCAAGCGCTCCGCACGACTCCTCAACGTCGAGATCAACGAGAAAGCCGCCGGTGAGATAGCTCGTCGTAGCCGTGGTACGCCCCGTATAGCGAACGCGCTCCTGCGTCGCGTACGTGACTTCGCGCAAGTCAAAGGTGATGGCAAGATCGACCTCGAGATAGCCCAATACGCCCTCGAAGCACTCAATATCGACACTTTCGGCCTCGATCAGATCGATAACAAACTCCTGTTGACCATCATTGATAAGTTCCGTGGTGGACCGGTCGGACTCAATACGATTGCAACCGCCATGGGCGAAGATGCCGGTACCATCGAGGACGTCTATGAGCCGTACCTCATCAAAGAAGGCTTCATCAAACGCACCCCTCGTGGCCGTGAGGCAACGCCTCTTGCCTACCAACACCTCGGCAAGACCCCCCTCACCCCCGACGGTCAACAATCCATCTTCTGATTCCCTTGTATGGCTCGCGGTGTGTAGCTCCTGCGGTCTGTTCGTTCCTTGCCGGCGGATTCTATCCGCCTTCTTCTCTCCTGCTGTTCACTTCTCGGCGCTATTCCGCCGAGCATACTTTCGTCTATTGCATCCGAATTGTATTCGGATATTCCACCTTCGTCCGTTTCCAGAGATTGTATCCTGGGTCAAAATGTTTGTCCATTAGTAGGGCAATCCGATTGCCCGCTCTTGTTGGTCTCTTGTATGGCTCGCGGTGTGTAGCTCCTGCGGTCTGTTCGTCCATTGCGTCCGGATTGTATTCGGATATTCCACCTTCGTCCGTTTCCAGAGATTGTATCCTGGGTCAA
>CAMHQP010000024.1 GCA_946187555.1 uncultured Bacteroidales bacterium | reverse complement strand
TTCCTGACCGGTGGTTTCTTCTCCGGTTTGGCTGGTTTCTTCGGTATGAAGACGGCGACCTATGCTTCGGCTCGTACGGCTAATGCGGCTCGTCAGAGTTTGAATGCCGGTCTGCAGGTAGCTTTCCGTTCGGGTGCCGTAATGGGTCTGACGGTGGTTGGTCTGGCATTGTTAGACATCGCCGGTTGGTTCCTGGTACTGAAGTACACGGGTCTTCTCGCGCTCGTAGGCGCAGACGCAGACCTTATTACTATCACGACCACCATGCTGACCTTTGGTATGGGTGCTTCGACACAGGCTTTGTTTGCTCGTGTCGGTGGTGGTATCTACACGAAAGCAGCTGACGTAGGAGCCGACCTCGTAGGTAAGACCGAGTATAACATCCCCGAGGATGATCCGCGTAACCCCGCTACTATCGCTGATAACGTAGGTGATAACGTAGGTGACGTAGCCGGTATGGGTGCTGACCTCTATGAGTCATATGCCGGTTCGATCTTGGCTACGATGGCCTTAGGTGCTTCGGCATTTGCTTTCTGCGAAGAAATGCAGCTTAAAGCCGTTTTGGCTCCTTCGCTTATCGCTGCGTGCGGCGTTTTGCTCAGTATTATAGGTATTTATCTGGTGAAGACCAAAGAGGGTGCAGGTATGAAAGAACTGCTCCGCGCTCTGTCTATTGGTACCAACACCGCTGCCTTGCTCATTGCCGCAGTGACCTTCGGTATCTTCGCTTGGTTGTTCGGCACAGAGACCAGCCAATGGTGGCAAGTATCGCTGTCCGTTGTAGTAGGTCTGGTTGCCGGTATCATCATCGGTCAATCAACAGAGTACTACACCTCGCAGTCCTATAAACCGACCCAAAAAGTATCGGAGAGTTCGCAAACCGGTCCCGCAACTGTTATCATCAGTGGTCTGGGTCTGGGTATGCTCTCAACGGCCATCCCGGTTGTGACCGTAGGTGTAGCCATCATCCTCGCTTATCTGTGTGCCAACGGTTTCCAAGTAGAGTTCAGTGCAGCTAATCTCTCGATGGGTCTGTACGGAATCGGTATCGCTGCTGTCGGCATGCTCTCTACGCTGGGTATCACGCTGGCAACGGACGCTTACGGTCCGATCGCTGATAACGCCGGTGGTAACGCAGAGATGTCGGGTCTGCCCGCAGAAGTTCGTCAACGTACGGATGCCCTCGATGCACTTGGTAACACCACCGCTGCTACCGGTAAGGGTTTTGCTATCGGTTCTGCAGCCCTCACAGCATTGGCTCTCTTGGCATCGTATGTAGAGGAGATCAAGATCGCGCTTATCCGTACAGGTGAAGCGTTGCCGAATGGGGTAGAGGCTGCTAAAGCCACCCTCGTGGACTTCATGGACGCATATAATGTCAACCTTATGAACCCGATCGTGCTGGTAGGTATCTTTATCGGCTCGATGATGGCCTTCCTGTTCTGCGGTTTGACGATGAACGCCGTTGGTCGTGCAGCGCAGAAGATGGTAGAAGAGGTACGTCGTCAGTTCCAAACCATCAAGGGTATCCTCGAAGGTAAGGCTGATCCGGACTATGCACGCTGCGTAGCAATCTCCACCAAGGGTGCACAACGCGAGATGTTGTTGCCGTCCATCCTTGCCATCATCGTTCCGATCATCACGGGTCTGATCTTAGGCGTAGCCGGTGTATTGGGTCTGCTGATCGGTGGTCTGGCAACGGGCTTCGTACTGGCTGTCTTCATGGCTAATGCCGGTGGTGCATGGGATAACGCAAAGAAATACGTCGAGGAAGGTCATTTCGGCGGGAAGGGCTCTGATTGCCACAAAGCAACCGTCGTTGGTGACACCGTAGGTGATCCGTTCAAGGATACGTCGGGTCCGAGCCTTAACATCCTCATCAAACTGATGTCGATGGTATCGATCGTGATGGCCGGTCTCGTAGTAACATACCACCTGTTATAAAAAATCAGCGGAGCTTTCGGGCTCCGCTTTTTTTTTTACTTATACAAGAATCGTTTGATAGACCGTTTGGGTGTGTGCTCGAACGGTTTGTCTTGTACCTCGATATCGGCCACCTTGCTGTAACTCGGAATCAGACTGTTGAGTTTGGCGAGGTTGGCTTTCATAATCTGCAGGATCTCCTCCGGTGTCATGCGCTTAGTCAGCGTCTCATCGGGGAAAACGAGTGCTACGAGCTTGCCTTCACGCTCTACAATCAGCGATTCACCTACCGCCTCCTGGTTATTGAGCTTATCCTCGATCTCCTCGGGGTAAATGTTCTGTCCCGAAGCGCCCAGGAACATGGTCTTACAACGGCCTTTGATATAGATGTTTTTCTTCTTGTCGAGTCGTCCGAGATCGCCTGTACGGAGCCAGCCATCCTCTGTAAATGCCGCCTTAGTAGCTTCGGGGTTCTTGTAATAACCCAGCATGACATTTTCGCCTTTGACGAGTATTTCACCGATGCCGGCTTCATTCGGTTGGTCGATCTTCACGTCCATACCCATTACAGGAACACCACCTGTACGGGCCTTGAAATACTTCGGCGGGTTACCACCGATCAGCGGACCGCACTCGGTCATACCGTAACCTATCGACAAGGGGAAATGGATGTCCATCAAGCACTTCTCTACTACCGGATTCATCGCCGCACCGCCGCAGATGAAATAACGCAATCTACCGCCGAAAGCATTGCGAAGACCACTTTTGACGCGACTCTTAAGTAGATCGCCGATACCCGGCACGTGCCAGAAGGTCCTAATTGCCCACTTGCTGAGCGTCGGATCGAGCTTCGTTTTGTATATTTTCTCGATAACGAGCGGCACGGTCACCACCAGATACGGCTGCACCTCATTGAGTGCTTTGAGCAATATAGACGGGGTAGGACTCTTGGTCAGGAAATAGATATGTGTACCGCAGCTGAGCGGGTAGAGCAGCTCGCAGACCTGACCGAACATATGCGCGAGCGGTAGCATGGATACGAGACGCTGTCCCGGGTCAACGGGAAGCATCTTCATGCCGACTTCCACGTTGTTGCTCAGCGAATGACCGTTGAGCATGACGCCTTTGGGACTGCCGGTCGAACCGCTGGTGTAGTTGATAAGCGACAGTTTCTCCGGATTGGCAGAGAAATAGATGTCCTCCGGCTCAATACCATGCGGGTATTTCTTGGCAAAGAGTGCATCTATATCTTTCTTCGTCGGCATATTCTGCTTTTTAGCCACGTACAGCGGACTCCAGTCGACGAGCGACACCGCCGCTTTGATTTTCGACGGCATCTGTTGGTTCTGCAGTTCTTTCCATACATACGGACCGACGAACAGCATCTCGCTGTCCGAGTGCTCCAGCAAGTGGGCAATGTCCTCTGCCGTGAAGTCCTGCAATATACTCACGCATACACCTTCGTAAGCGGCGATAGATAAATAGGCTACTGCCCAGTTCGCACAGTTACGACCGCAAAGCGCAATCTTATCGCCCGGCTTGATACCCAACTGCTCAAAGAGCAAATGCATACGCAGCATCTCCACTGCCAATTCACCGAACGTGTACTCGTGATCCTCGTTGTAATCGGTCAAAGCGGCATCATTCCACTGGTGCTGCATAACCTCTGTCAGATAACTCAAATAATGCTTTGTCATACTTTTTTATACCTTTGCGGGTGCAAAGGTACAACAAAAATTTCACATATGCAAGATTTTGCATAAAAAAAACAAGCGGGTGGTTTCTCAATCACCCGCAAGCTTCGACTCCCGAAGGAGTCACCATACTTACTCACTTATTATTTACAGAAACGTTATGGGCACCACCCCATAACGCGGGATGCGTTATTTATATAAATAACGCTTGATGGAGCGCTTCGGAGTCTTTTCAAATTCCGAAGCGACTAATTCTATTGCGCTGATCTGGCTGTAAGCCGGCAGATCTTTGTTGACTGCATTGCGGTTCTCCTCCATGAGTTGGGTCAGACTCTTGGTACCGAGTACTTTCTTACCGTCGGCAGAAGTATCCGGATAAACAAGGGCAACCAACTTATGATCGCGATCCACTACGATGGACTCTACCACGCACGGCATCGAGTTCAGTTTGTCCTCCAACTCCTCCGGATAGATGTTCTGACCGGAAGGACCAAGAATCATATTTTTCGAGCGGCCGTGAATATAGATATTACCTGCTTTGTCGAGCACGCCCAGATCACCGGTACGCATCCAACCATCCTCGGTGAATACGGCCTTGGTAGCCTCATCGTTCTTATAATATCCCTTCATCACGTTGATACCCTTCACTTGAATCTCACCGTCTTTATGCGTCGGATCCTCCGAGTCAATACGTACATGGCACTGCGGCAACTCTTTTCCGCAACTGTGGAATGCATAATCCCACCAGTCTTCATAACTGATCAGCGGACCGCACTCGGTCATACCATAACCGACGCAGTATTGGAACTTGATATCATGCAGCACTTGCTCCACTTCGCCGTTGAGCGCTGCACCACCGATAATCAGGTAACGGAGTTGACCTCCGAAGGTCTTGTCCAGACCCTCTTTGACCTTACCACGGATGACCTTGTTGAGCAGCGGAGTCTTCCACATGATCTTGGCAGCCGGGCTGCTGATCTTCGGCAGTACACCTTTCTTGATGATCTTCTCAACTACCAAAGGCACGGTCAGAATCATGAACGGCTTCACTTGTGCAAAAGCCTTCATCAGCACGGTCGGGGTAGGAGCTTGTGTCAAGAAATACACCTGTGCACCCTCGCAAACCTGGTAGAGGAACTCGAACATCAGACCGAACATATGGGCAATCGGAAGCATTGACAGCACGGTATCTCCCGGTTTGTGCGGAATACGTTGGTGCGCGAACTCTACGTTACCACTCAGGTTCAGATGCGTCAGCATAACGCCTTTCGGGTTGCCCGTCGAACCGGAGGTATAGTTGATGATCGCCAGATCATCGTAGTTATCCGTAGGATAATTGACGTCCTCCAGGCTGACACCCTTCGGGAAAGCTTTCTTAAAGGCTTCGTCCGCACCCTCGAATTTCTTACGGAACTTATCATCGGCCTCTACGATGGTCATGTCATCCATGAAAATCGTAGCCTTCAATCCCTTCATCTGCGTCGGGTCAATCTTCTTCTTTACGTTCGGACCTACATATAAGAGCACTGCCTCCGAGTGATCAACCAGCGAGTAGATACCATCGGCCGTGAAGTCCGGAAGAATAGATACTACAACGCCTTTGTAACTCTCAATAGCCAGGAACAACAGTCCCCAGTTCGCGCAGTTACGACCGCAGAGAGCAATCTTGTCTCCTTCTTTAATACCGCACGCGCGCCACGTGAGGTGCAGTTTCTCAATCTGCTCCGCCAATTCGGCGTATGTATAATGATTTTCGCCATCCAGATCGGTCATTGCCAGACCGTTCCAGTTGCTGTGCATCGTTTCTTGAAGATACGATAAATAGTGTTTTGTTGCCATAATTCTGTTTTTTTGTGAGTGCAAAATTAGCATATTAATATTGAACAATCGTTCGAAAATGATATTTTTTCTTATTTTTTTAGCAAATTGTGCAATTCTGTATATGTTTTTTCCAAAATAGAAAAGTTCATTTGCGCTTGTCCGAGACCTGCATCATAACTGTTTTTAACAGAAGCAAACATCAACGCTATGTGATCGCGATCGATGTCTTCACGGATGATTCCTGCTCGCTGGTCGTGGTAGATGGCTTTGCGCCATAACTCCTGTTCCTTGATAGCCAAACGTTGGGCTTTGCGGTGTAACGTGGGAAAGTGGGTATAGGCGGAGAACATCAGGTTGTTCACGTTCGAGGTGTTGACGGATTTGTTGTCAAAAGTCAGCAGCGCCTCTTCCAATCCATGCAGATAACTCATCATCGCTGCAATCATCGTCTCTATACCCGCATCGTCCGGTACATTATTCAATGCCCGCTGTTTAGGCTCAATAAAATACTTCTCCATGCAGGTCAAAAACAACTCATCTTGGTCTTGAAAGTAATAGTAGAGCGTACCCCGACCGATGTCGAGTGAGATCTGCAGATCGCTGATACTCACGCCGCTGTAGCCCTTAAGGGCATACAGTTCCATGGCTTTACGAATGATGTACTCTTTCCTGTCCTTCATACCTATCCAGCGCCTCGTTCATGATGCGCTTGCCTTCGGCAATAATTTCTTCTGCTTTGTCGAAATCGAAGGTGTTATACGCGTATTGCCGCATCACGGCATGCACATCCGGCGGCGTCAGACGCAGCGAGAGTAGGGTGTTCTGCTGAATCTGCATGTCACTCATGCGGTCGAGCATAGAGGTGAAACTGACTTTGCGTCCCAGATCGCGGGCACGGTTCTCTAAAATCGTATCGACACGTTTGCCTAATTGACGCAGTTGGCTCTCCCACGTCTTGGGTACAGGGATACCTTTGGCATTGATCTCCGCCAACTTACCTTCCACATCGATCGGTTCGTAGGTATTCTCTAAAGGCATCGAGTCCTTACCGCTGATGTCGGCTGCCACAAGGATATCTCCTTCCGTACGCTCCACCACATGCAACGGCAGCGGATTCAATATTCCGCCGTCTATCAGCAGTCGGTTGCCCATTTGAACCGGTTGGAAGAAAAGCGGAATACTGATAGATGCACGTATAGCCTCAAAAAGGCTACCTGTACGGAACACCACTTCTTCCGTGTTCATCATATCGGAAGCCACGATGGAGCAGGGGATCTGCAGCTCTTCTAACGGACGATCCGGAACCACTTTTTGCAGCTCCTCGATGATACGTTGCCCTTTAACCAGCGAGTTACCGCTCAGCAGGTTGATGTCCATCATGCGCAGAATCAATTGCTTATCTACGCTCAGAAACCACTCTTTGGCCTCTTTCATCTGTCCCGCAGCGTACATGCCGGCGATGATCGATCCCATCGAACAACCGGCGATACTTGTGATCGTATAACCCCGTTCTTCCAGCGCTTCGATCGCACCTATGTGCGCCAAACCGCGCGCACCACCGGAACCCAAAACCAATGCAACGTTCTTTCCCATTACACCGTACACTTTACACCTTACACTTCTTTCGCCGGAATCAGTTTCTCGCGAATCTTGATATAAATGGTCTCGCCTTTCTTGGCAAACTCGGTCTTTACGTATCCCATACCGATACCCACTTTGGTGTTCGGCAGCATGATGCCGGAGGTTACATTACCGATAATATTGCCGTTTTCATCGCATATTTCGTAGCCGTTGCGCGGGATAGCACGCTCCAGACATTCGAAATGAACCAGTTTGCGCTTCACGCCTTCTGCTTTCTGCTTTTTGAGGAAGTCGCGGTCGATGAACTCTTTGGCATCGAGTTTGGTGATCCAACCCAAACCGGCCTCGAGAGGAGAAGTGGTATCATCGATATCATGGCCGTACAGGCAGTACCATTTCTCCAGACGCAGACTATCACGTGCACCCAAACCGATAGGAGCCAAACCAAACGGTTTGCCTACTTCAAACAACGCATCCCAGATCTGTTTGCCGTTCTCTGCCGGGAAATAGAGTTCGAATCCACCGGCACCCGTATACCCCGTGTTACTGAGGATCACACCCGGTATGCCGGCAAAACTCCACTCGCGGAATGCGTAGTAGTCAATCGATTTCAGGTCAGCATCGGTCAACAGTTGCAGCAGTTCCGTTGCTTTCGGACCCTGTACGGCTAACTGACCATAACGTGCACTCGCGTTCTCGAGTTTCAAATCGGCATCATGGAATTTCTCATCTTTGATCTTGTTTACCCAAGCCCAATCTTTGTCGATATTTCCGGCATTAACGACCATCAGGTACTTGGTCGTCGAGTACTTATAGATGATTAAGTCATCTACTATACCGCCTTTTCCGTTCGGCATGCAGGTGTACTGCGCCTTACCGGCAGCAATAACGCTCAAGTCATTGGTGGTGATGTATTGTAAGAAGTCCAAGGCTTTCTCGCCTTTAACCCAGAACTCACCCATGTGGCTCACATCGAACACACCTACGCCCTCACGAACGATCATGTGCTCTTGGTTGATACCCGTAGGGTATTGGATCGGCATATTGAAGCCTGCAAACTCAGCCATCTTTGCGCCTAACGCAATGTGAATGTCTGTAAACGGTGTTGTTTTTAACATATTTATGCTTGTTTAATGATTTCTAAAATGACGTTTTTTGCCGCTTCCATCGAAGGGATCGGGAGATATTCATATCGGCTGTGGAAGTTCTCTCCACCGGCGAAGATATTCGGGCAGGGGAGACCTTCAAAACTCAGTCTTGCGCCGTCCGTGCCACCTCGTATCGGCTTCACGTTCGGTGTCACTCCTACCGATTCCATCGCACTTTTTGCGAGATCCACGATATACATCACGGGCTCGATTTTCTCGCGCATATTATAATATTGATCGCGAAGCTCGATTTCCACCGTACCTTCTCCGAATTCGCGGTTTACCTTACGCACAAGATGCTCCAATTCGCGTTTGCGACTCTCAAAGCGTGCGCGGTCATGATCGCGGATAATATAACTAAGCGTCGTCTCTTCCACCGTACCGTTCATACCGATCAAATGGTAGAATCCCTCGTAACCCTGCGTATGCTCCGGTGTCTCCCAACGCGGCAGCATCACCGCCAACTGATACGCGATACGCATCGAGTTAACCATCTTGTGGTAACCGTATCCCGGGTGCACGTTCAAACCATGCACTTTGATCTTGCACACAGCGGCATTGAAGTTCTCAAACTCCAACTCTCCGATAGCACCACCGTCCATCGTATATGCGAAATCAGCTCCGAAAGCCTTCACATTGAAATGATCGGCACCTTGACCAATCTCTTCGTCCGGTGTGAAACCCACACGTACTTTGCCGTGTTGAATCTCCGGATGTTGTACCAGATACTCCATCGCCGTCACGATCTCTGCAATACCTGCTTTATCGTCCGCACCGAGCAGGGTAGTGGTGTCCGTCACGATCACGTCCTGTCCCTTATACCGCGCATCAATGTAATCGCGTTCTTCGGCCTTCACGATGCTCGCCTTCACATGCTTTCCGCTTGCGTCCGGACTGGTATCCATATGGGCGATGAAACCAATAGTCGGAACATCTCGCATGGATGCGAGATTAGCCGGTAGCGTCGCCATAACATACCCGTTTTCATCGAGCGAAACCTCGGTCAGACCAATCGATTTTAACTCCTGTGCCAGATACTTGGCAAACTCCATCTGCCCGGGCGTGGACGGCGTCATGCCTGTGTTCTCATCGCTCGTCGTGCAGAACGATACGTATTTCAAAAAACGATCAACGATAGTCATTATTTACCGCTAAAAATAGAAAGTAACGAACTCAACGCACCTGCGTATTGGGCTGCCGTATTGGCATAACCGGCAGCTTCACTGGCTGTGCTCTGTGCTTGTGCGGTGGCAGTCTGAACGGTCTCGCTGTTCTTTACCATGTCAACGAGACTATTGGTCACTTGCTCCACGTTGTTCTGCGTCACCAGACCTAGCGACGATGCAATTATACCCTTACCAAACTCCGTCAGGTAGGTCTTGTTTTTGTAATTCTCTTTTAGTCCCTCGCAGTTAGCCACCAAAGTCACCGTGTTGAGGATGTTTTGCGTGTTTTTGTAGTTGTACTTCTTGCCGTCTGCCACATACTGCGCATACAAGGCATGCAGCGCGTTACCTGCACCTTGACCTGCTGTCATAGCAGCGTTGGTACTCGAACCGGTTGTTTGCTGCGTAGCTGTTGTTTGTTGACTGCCGTTACTACTTGCGCTGTTCTGCATAAAACCGCAACCGACCATCATAAGAGCGGTTGCAAAAAGAATGATTTTTTTCATAATACGATATTTAGTTTGTGTTCTTACAAATTCGCTACAAAGGTACAACAATTTTTCCAAATACGCAAGCGTATGCAGATTTTTCCGAAAATTTTCTCCTTCTCTCTTGCATATATCAAAAAAAAGTATTACCTTTGCCCCGATTTTGCCAAATCGACATTACAAAATACCTTAAATAATACAATTATGGCTAAAGTTTATCAAGCAAATGAGATCAAGAATGTCGCGATGTTAGGCGGCTCGGGATCGGGTAAGACGACTCTGATGGAGTCGATGTTGTTCGAGTGCGGGGTGATTAAACGCCGCGGTTCGATTGAAGCACAATCTACCGTGTGCGACTACTTCCCGGTAGAGAAAGAGTACGGTTATTCCGTTTTCTCTACAGTTTGTAACATCGAGTTCGAGAACAAGAAATTAAACATCATCGACTGCGCAGGTTCGGATGACTTCTGCGGTGGTACGGTAGCTGCGTTGCAGATGTGCGGTTCGGCAATGATCGTGCTGAGTGCTAACGGTGGTGTAGAGGTAGGTACCCAGAATAACTTCCGCCTCGTAGAGCATGCTCACAAACCGCTCGCGTTCATTATCAATAAGTGCGACCATGAGAACGCAGACTTCGAGCGTACGTTCAACCAGCTCAAGGAGAACTTTGGTAACAAGTGTACGCTGATTCAATTCCCGGTGAACGCAGGTGCCGGCTTCAATGCCGTGATCGATGTCCTCAAGGGCAAAATGCTTGTTTGGAAAGCAGAAGGTGGTGCTCCTGAACTCAAGGATATCCCTGCTGAGTACGCAGACCGCGTAGAAGAGATGCGTTCGCAACTCTCCGAGGCTGCTGCTGAAGCAGATGAGACGCTGCTCGATAAGTTCCTGGGCGAAGGTCTGACGGACGAAGAGATCATGCAGGGTCTGAAGGGCGTTTATGCGGACGGTTCGATGTATCCTGTGCTCTGCTGCTCGGGTGCGAAAGATATGGGTGTTCGTCGTCTAATGGACTTCCTCAACAACATGGCTCCGTCGCCGGCTAACTTCAGCTATCCGACTGTAGATGGTAAGAAAGTGAGCCCGGACGCTAAGGCGCCGACCAGCGTATATGTATTTAAGACTTCGGTTGAGCCGCATATCGGTGAGGTGAACTACTTCCGCGTAATGCAGGGTACGATCCACAACGGCGACGATCTGGAGAACATGGAGCGTGGTAGCAAAGAGCGTATCTCACAGCTATATCAGGTGGCAGGTTCGATCCGCGTGCCGGTAGATGAACTGGCAGCCGGTGATATCGGAGCTACCGTTAAACTGAAAGATACCCGTACGGGTAACACCCTCAATGCCAAGGGTTGTGACCTCCAATATGCTCCGATCAGTTATCCGCAGCCGCGTTACCGCCGTGCTATCAAGCCGGTAACCGAGTCCGATGCGGAGAAACTGGCAGCGCTGCTGACCCGTTATCACGAGGAAGACCCGACATGGATCGTAGAGCAGTCCAAAGAGCTCCGTCAGATGATCATTTCCGGTCAAGGTGAGTTCCACCTCCGTACCCTCAAATGGCGTCTGGAGAACAACGATAAGATGCCGATCGAGTTCCTCGAGCCGAAGATCCCGTATCGTGAGACCATCACCAAGGCCGCTCGTGCTGACTATCGTCATAAGAAACAGTCCGGTGGTGCAGGTCAGTTCGGTGAGGTTCACCTCATCGTAGAGCCGTACGAGGAAGGTCAACCGGTTAAGGAGACCTATAAGTTCGGTAACCAGGAGTACAAGATCTCCGTCAAGGATCAGCAAGAGATCAACCTCGAGTGGGGTGGTAAGCTCATCATCATCAACTCCATCGTCGGTGGTGCTATCGATGCACGCTTCATCCCGGCTATCGTAAAGGGTATCATGGATCGTATGGAGCAAGGCCCGTTGACCGGTTCATATGCACGTGACGTACGCGTTATCATCTACGATGGTAAGATGCACCCGGTTGATTCGAACGAAATCTCCTTCCGTCTCGCTGGCCGTAATGCCTTCGCACAGGCCTTCAAAGAGGCGAACCCGAAAGTGCTTGAGCCTGTTTATGATCTCGAGGTATTCGTTCCGTCGGAGATCATGGGTGATGTCATGTCTGATATCAACGGCCGTCGCGGTATGGTAATGGGTATGGAGACTGAGAAATCGTTCACCCGCCTCAAAGCGCAAGTGCCTTTGAAAGAGCTCTCCACCTATTCGACGACCCTCTCGTCGCTCACCGGTGGTCGCGCTACCTTCACCATGGCCTTCAACTCCTACCAGCTCGTTCCGGCTGACGTGCAGGAGAAACTGCTTGCTGCTTATGCGGCTTCGCAGACCGAGGAAGAGTAACATCCCCAAAAATAGGGATTTTGATAGAAAAAGCGGCATACAATTTGCGTATGTCGCTTTTTTGTTGTACCTTTGTACCCGATTTTAAGGATACATATGAGAAAAAGTCTGTTTACCTATATTCTTTTAGCGTGCATGCTCGTGCCTGCATACGCACAAGAGGCCAGTGACTTCGAGATAGAAGAAGTCACGGTCGTTCAGCGTAAGAAAGGCAAAGTGAAAAGTCGTACAGAGGCGTTTGATACGGAGAAAATCAACTCCGAAGAACTCTGTCGTGCGGCATGTTGTAACTTGTCCGAAGCCTTTGAAACGAACGCTTCCGTGGACGTGGCATATTCCGATGCGGCTACCGGAGCCAAGCAGATCCGTTTGCTCGGTTTGAGCGGTACCTATGTCCAACTCATCCAAGAGAATACGCCTGCTGTACGAGGACTTGCGCAGAATTTCGGACTTGAGTATATCCCGGGACCTTGGATGCAATCCATTCAGGTTAGCAAAGGTACATCCTCTGTGGTCAACGGCTATGAGGCTACCTCCGGACAGATCAATGTCGAACTGCTCAAACCCCAGCTCCAGAACCCGCTCTCGCTCAATCTCATGATCAACTCCGAACTCATGGCGGAGGCGAACCTTATGGGAGGATGGCAGATCCCGCTTAAGGAACACGAGGATCACGAGCATCATGATGGTGAGCATTGCCATCACGAGTCGCTCTACACGGGCATTTTGGCCCATTACGGCGGCAGTTACATGGCGATGGATGGTAACGATGACTCGTTCGCGGACATGCCTAAGATACAGAATGGTAATCTGGCTAACCGTTGGTTCTACAAGCATGGCGACTATACCTTCCAGGCTTTTATCCGCGGACTCTATGACCGTCGTCGAGGCGGACAGAACACGCATCATTCGGACACGATCGCCAGTCCGTATTTGATCAACCTCAATACCTGGCGTGTAGAGGGATTCTTTAAGAACGGCTATGTCTATGACCCCGAGAGCGGTTCGTCCGTGGCGGTTATCACATCGATCAGCTACCATAACCTCGATAACGCGTACGGTCTGCGTAATTGGAAGGCTAACCAACTCAACGCCTATCTCAATGCCATGTGGCAAGGTGTCTTCGAGGGTAGCGGAGAGGTAGATAATGACCATCGCCTCACAGCCGGTCTCTCTGTCAATTTCGATCGCTACGAAGAAAATCTCCAATTTCCAATCTCCAATCTCCAATTGGACAGGCATGAAGTCGTCCCCGGTCTCTTTGCTGAATACAACCTCAAGTACGACGAGATGCTCTCGCTCGTAGCAGGTGTCCGTGCGGATTACTCCACGCGTTACGGTTTCTTCTGTACTCCGCGTATGAACATCCGTTACACACCTTTTGAGTGGTGGACGCTCCGCGGAAGTGTAGGAATGGGTTATCGTTCTCCGAACGCGATTGCCGACAATGCCTTCATCCTGCCATCCAGCAGAACGCTCAATCTTGCAACGGATATCAAGCAGGAACGTGCTGTCAATGCCGGCATCTCCACTACCTTCTATGTCCCGCTCGGCAGCAAGGAACTGCAACTCTCCATGGAGTATTACTACACGCATTTCCTCAACTCGCTTATCGTCGATATGGATCAGGACAAACATGCCGTTTATATCTACAACCAGAGCGATGTACCGGGTGCTAAGTCGTTTGCCCACAGTGCCCAGATAGAGGCGTCCATAGAGGTGTTACGCGGCTGGACGTGGACAGCGGCTTTCCGTTATACGGATGTCAAGCAGACCACTTTCAATACGGCGCATAACCGCTATGAGTTACGTCCGAAAGCCCTGACAAACCGCTTCAAAGGAGTCGTTACTACGAGTTACCAGACGCCGCTCAAGAAATGGCAGTTTGATGTCACAGCGCAGTTCAACGGCGTCAGCCGTGTGCCCGATGGTTTTGAGCAACCTTTCACGTGGTACCCGCAACTCATGGCGCAAGTCACCAAGTATTTCCGCACCTGCAGTCTCTATCTCGGTGCAGAGAACATGACCAACTTCCGTCAAGACCCCTCCATCGTGGATAGTTTTCATCCGTACGGCTCGGATTTCGATGCCTCAATGGTATGCGGACCTACAACCGGATGGAAGGTCTATCTCGGTTTCCGCTATGATTTAGAAAAGGATTGATGATCCTATTAAAGAAACTTGCCCGTCAGAGATGATGGGCATTTTTTTATGTCCTCTACCGTACCCGCAGCAACAATCTCTCCGCCGCCACGACCACCTTCAGGCCCCAAGTCTATGATCCAATCGCAGGCCTTGATCACGTCCGTGTTATGCTCGATGATCACCACCGTATTACCTTTGTCCACTAACTGGCGCAGTACGCCAAGCAGCACGCGAATATCTTCAAAATGCAATCCTGTAGTGGGTTCGTCGAGAATATACAGCGTTTTGCCGGTACTTCTGCGAGCCAACTCCGTCGCCAATTTGATGCGTTGACTCTCGCCTCCGGACAGGCTGGTGGAAGACTGACCGAGCTTGATATAACCCAAACCGACATCCTGAATCGTCTTGATCTTACGCAGGATACGAGGCTGCGGTTCAAAGAACTCAACCGCCTGGTTCACCGTCATATCCAGCACGTCCGCAATCGACTTGCCTTTCCACCGTACCTCCAAGGTCTCGTGGTTGTAGCGCGTGCAACCGCATACTTCACACGGCACATACACGTCCGGCATGAAATGCATCTGGATCGTCTTGTATCCGTTGCCCTGACACTCCTCACAACGACCACCCTTGGCATTGAAAGAGAACCGACCGGCTTTCCAACCGCGAATCTTTGATTCGGGCAGTTGAGCAAACAACTCACGGATATCCGTGAATACGTCTGTATAAGTAGCCGGGTTACTGCGGGGCGTACGACCGATAGGCGACTGATCGACGTTAATAACTTTGTCGATATGCTCCACACCCGTGATCTCTTTATACGGCAGCGGTTGCCGTTTGCTGCGGTAGAAACGCTGGCTGAGGATGGGGTAGAGCGTCTGGTTGATAAGCGAACTCTTACCGCTGCCGCTCACACCCGTCACGCAGACCATCTTACCCAACGGAATCTCCACCGTCACGTCCTTCAAGTTATTTCCCGTACACCCGCTTAAGGTGATAGATTTTTGATTATTGATTATCGATTTTCGATTTTCGGGAGGAGTAACCTCTTTATCTCCTCGGAGATAAGATGCCGTCAGCGTATCTGCTTTTAGCATATCTTCCGGTTTGCCGGCAAACATCACCTTTCCTCCTAAACGCCCGGCTTTGGGACCTACATCAACGATCCAGTCCGCCTCACGCATCATCTGCTCGTCGTGCTCCACCACAATCACCGAGTTACCCATATCGCGTAACTCCTTGAGACTATTGATCAAGCGCTGGTTATCGCGTTGATGCAAACCAATCGAAGGCTCATCCAGTATATACAGTACGTTCACCAACCGACTGCCTATCTGCGTTGCCAAGCGGATTCGCTGACTCTCGCCTCCACTCAGACTCTCGCTGCTACGCCCCAGGCTCAAATAACTCAGTCCTACGGACTGCATGAACCGCAATCGTGCACAGATCTCCTTCAGTATAGGCTCTGCAATTGCTTTCTGTTTTTCGGATAATTCATTAACTCCTTCACTCGTTAATTCATTCAACTTCACAAGGAGTTGATCAATATCCATCTCCGACAAGTCCGCAATCGAGTAGGGGCCTAACTTATAACTCAACGCCTCTTTGCTCAACCGTTTTCCCTTGCACTCCGGACACACCACAAACTCTTCTTTCTCCTCTTCGTCTTCTAATTCACTAACTCTCTCATTCGTTAATCCGGTCAACTGCTCCCACCAGTTATCCTCTCGGATCGCCTCGTCCACTAATTCACTAATTCCCTCATTCACTAATCCCTTCTTTACTTTCCCGAGTCCTTTACAACACGGACACCAACCCGACGGGCTGTTAAAACTGAAGGTATGCGGCGCAGGAAGCGGATAACTCAATCCCGTCTCCGGACACATCAAATGCCTGCTGAAATAGCGAATCTTCCCGTTTTCATCGACGATAAGCATCATTCCGTTGCCTTGTACCATAGCGCGATCAACCGATTGTCTTAATCGCCGCAGGTCTTCGTCATCTTTCGGCTTTAGCCTATCCACCACCACCTCTATCGTGTGGTTCTTATAGCGATCCACCTTCATGCCGGGCACCAACTCCTGCACTTCACCATCTACGCGCACATGCACAAATCCTTTCTTACGTATCGTCTCGAAAAGCTCCTTGTAATGACCCTTACGGTTATTGATGAGCGGCGCCAGAAGCAGGATCTTCTTCCCTGCGTACTCCCTAACAATCACCTCAATGATCTGCTCGTCCGTCATCTGTACCATCGGTTTGCCCGACAGATAAGAGTAGGGAGTCGCCGCGCGGGCATAGAGCAGACGCAGAAAATCATACACCTCCGTCACCGTGCCTACGGTCGAACGGGGATTCTTACTGGTGGTCTTCTGGTCAATGGAAATAACCGGACTCAAGCCCGTTATCTTGTCTACATCCGGACGCTGCATTTGTCCGATGAAACCGCGGGCATACGACGAGAACGTATCCATATAACGGCGCTGACCTTCCGCGAAGATCGTATCGAACGCCAGCGAACTCTTACCGCTACCGCTCAGGCCTGTAATCACCGTCAACCGCTTACGCGGCATCGACACGCTGATGTTTTTCAGGTTATGCACCCGCGCACCGATTACTTCTATGTTTCCTTCGTCGTTCATCTTGAAAAATCATGCAAAGATACAGCTTTTTTTTGAATTGTGCAAATTATTTCCACAAATAGTTGCGTATCTCATTTTTTTGTTGTACCTTTGCACCGCAAAATAATTACAATCATGGATAATTTAATGACAACGGAAACAACCATCATTGATGAGAGAAGAAAAGAAGTAGTCGCTGAGTTAATGCGCGACGTGTATCTTTGGATGACCGGAGGACTGGCACTCACCGGCCTCGTAGCATGGATCGTGGCGACCACGCCTATGCTGCAGCAAATCATCTTCGGCTCCCAAGTTATCTTGTGGGGACTTATCATCGCCGAATTGGTCTTTGTGATCGTCCTGAGCGCAGCCATCAATAAAATGAGTTTCGGCACGGCTTCCATCCTCTATACACTCTATTGCGTGCTGAACGGCGCCACCCTCAGTTCCATCTTCCTGGTGTATGAATTGAGCAGTATTGCCGAGATCTTCTTTATCACCGCCGGCTCTTTTGCGGCGCTTGCTTTTGTCGGAACGGTTACCAAGAAAGACCTGTCCAAACTCGGTACCTTCTTGATCATGGCGCTTTTTGGCCTGATCATTGCCTCGGTTATCGGCCTTATCATGGGCAATCCGGACAGTGTCTGGATCTCTGCACTCGGTGTACTCATTTTCGCCGGCCTGACCGTCTATGATGCCCAGCGTATCCGGATGATGATGCTCGACGAGGAGACGGTCAACGAGGGCAATATGAAACTGGCGCTCCTCGGTGCTTTATCGCTCTATCTCGACTTCATCAACCTCTTACTGAGACTCCTGAGCCTCTTTGGTAAGAAGAAATAACCCGCCTCAAAAATGGACATCTTTCTTTTAATCATAGCATTTATCCTGATGCTGATAGGTATTATCGGTTGTATAGTGCCCGGTCTTCCGGGCACGCCGATTGCCTATGTTGGCCTTTGGATCGCGCAAGCTACTGACCGTATTGATTTCTCTTGGCAGTTCTTGCTCATCTGGGGCATTGTGGTCGTTGTTATCTCCGTGCTGGACTATATTGTACCGGCATGGGGAACGAAGAAGTACGGTGGCACGAAATGGGGAGTGTGGGGTAGTACTATTGGCGTTTTCATCGGACTTTTCTTTGGTGCCGTAGGCGTCATCCTTGGCCCGCTCGTAGGTGCTATTCTTGGCGAACTCATCGCCGGCAAAGAGTTTGGCGCTGCCCTCAAAGCAGGCTGGGGTAGTTTCATCGGTATCCTCTTCGGTACCATCCTCAAACTCATCGCCTGCGGCCTCATGACCGTTGCACTTATTCAAGCGATTTGGTAAGGTTTCCCACCGGCAATTCTTCCGGTTTGGGGATAATGAAGATTTTCATTGCGATAGACGAAGGGAATTGGGCGAAATAGGGATCGTCCGTCATATGCCAATCGATACGCTCTATCGGAAAACGGAGCTTCGCCATTTTGTGCCAGTAACGGATATGCTTTTCTTGTTTGGGGACCACCTTTACACCTGTCTTTCCATCGGAGAAATGCACGATTGCAACCGCACGTACCTTATGTATCTGTGCCTGCGCTTTCTGCTCCTCGTTCAGACGATGAGAAATGGTAATATGCCGATTGCCTTCCTTATTGATACGCGCCATCTCAGCGCGAAAAAGGCGACCGTGTGTCGATGTGTCTTGGAGCTGATTGACGGCAATATAATAATGAATCATCTCGTGGAGAATCGTGTCCTGAACCAGTTCTTCCGGCAGGTCGATCCGCACATTGATACGCAGCACAAAATCTTCATTCCTATATCCTTTGAACAAACCTTGCCGCTTTCGCATAAATGTTACCTTGCCCAGGAAGCCCTTTGCATGGCTCAATTTAATCGGTATTGCCGGTAACTGCCCGCCAAAAAACTGCTTATTATACGCATCAAAATGCGCTTGGATATATTCTACACTCGGTTTCACACTGCAAAAGTACTGCTTTTTTTACACATACGCAAGATTTTGAGCAAATAATTTGTATATTCCAAAAAATATTCGTACCTTTGCACTCGCAAAGGTTTGAGGCAACCATCGTCTAGTTTCCAAGACGTTAAAAAAGGCGTATAGGCCATTTTGCAGGCTGCTCATAACGTGCTAAAAATCAATTCGTTTGGGGTTGTGTAGTATGCGGCTTGGGGAGCCGCGTAAAAGACCAAAATTTGTGCTGAAAAGGTTGAAATGCTCGTTTCCCCTGTATTTTCCAAGGCTTAGAGCATGTTGCAGCCTGCAAATTGACCCATAAACCTAAAAAAAAAGGAGATAATAATACTTACTATAATATGAAAAAGTTACTCTTATTCACTTTAGTGGCATTCTTGCTCGCTGTTCCCGCAAATGCGAAGAAGCCCAAGTTAGCTCGTTCTGTGTGGTTCTTGTTTGAGAAACAGGATAATCTGGATAAGCAGCCGAATGACAGCGTGGTTGTTTCGTATAAAACGAAAATAAAAGGTCTGGCACCCAATGACCCTAATAGATCTGCATGGAATCCACAGCCTACCATTATAATGACTATTCATAACAAGAGTGAGAGGATTATCTATGTCGATTTGCAAAAATCATTTGCGGTTATTAACGAGGAACTCTATCCGCTATATGTTCATACCTCTGAAGTGCAGACAACAAGCAATACATCCATGGTCGGTGTCAATCTCGGTTTAGTGGGTATTGGGTCTGCCGGTACGACTTCCAATGCGAAAATTACTCATGCCGAGCGATATATAATAGTTCCCGGCGAAACCAAAAAATCTATAGAGATACCTCTTACAAAATGGGAGAAATCATTTGTGTTGAACAATGTGGATGGCATAATTGAATTACGACCTGCCGAATATATGGCGATAAAAGACCCTAATATTCAATGGTATATAAGACTCCTTCAATATTTTATCAATTACGGAGAGGTAAAGAACTATGACTATGACGATAATCCGTTGACTTTGGATATGCGTGTATGCTATTCTTTCGATGACAGCATGACTCCAAATTACACCAATCGTTCTGTTTATTATGCGGCGCATATAGTTGGTTCTGACTATGTTACAGGAGGCGGCGGTCAATACATTAATGAATTGGCAATAGAAAGAGCATTGGAGATATATCCGCCTTTGAATGATTATCTGACCTCTCCTAAAAAACTCTATTTCCATCTTTGGACCCCACATCCTATACCCAAGAAGTAAATCCATTCTACTAATAATTGCGAATTATGAAAAAAGTGATTCTTTTTAGTTTGGCGCTGTGCTTCTTGGCGTTACCGGTAAACGCCAAGAAACCTCAACTAGCGCGGTCTGTGTGGTTCTTGTTTGAAAAGGTGGATAATATGGAGAAGCAGCCGAATGACAGCGTGGTTGTTTCGTACAAAACGGTTTTGGGTAATATTTGGCCTAACAATCCCGATGAAGAGAGTTTTTGGCCGCAACCCCATATCATAATGACCATTCAGAATAACACAGAACGAGTTATTTATGCGGATCTGCAGCAATCATTTATAGTAATTAACGGGGAACTCTATCCTCTGTACATTCCTACTTCTGAGGTGAAAACGCAGAGTAGCACATCTATAACGGGCGTGAACTTCGGATTAGTAGGAGTAGGTTCTGCCGGTACTACCGCTAATACAAAGATTGTGCATGCCGAACGATATGTCATAATCCCTGGAGAAACCAAAAAATCAATAGATATACCACTGACCAAATGGGAAACATCATTTGTTTTGAATAATAAAGACGGAAAGATTAAGTTGGAACCAGCAGGAGGAAATGGCGAAACTAATCCAAATAGCAAATATTATTGTGCCGCGTACCACAAACTCATCCAGTATTTTGTCAATGTCGGGGATGTGAAAAACTATGAATATGACGATAATCCGATGACTTTGGATATGCGGTTGTGTTACTCTTTCAATGATAATATGACCCCGAATTACACTAACCGTTCGGTATATTATACGGCACATATTGTTGGTTCCGATTATCGCAAAGGAGGTAAATTTGGTAATAAAATAGCTATTGAGAGAGCAACAGAGTTTTATCCTCCGTTTAATGAGTATCTAACTTCACCAAGAAAACTATATTTCCATTTCTGGACTCCCGAGTTTATGCCCAAAAACTCCAATTAATT